>JBILKP010000129.1:0-7990 GCA_044376625.1 Gemmatimonas sp.
CAGGTCGAAGGCGGCGGCCCGCGTGCACCCCAGTGCGGCCTGCACCTCGACCGCCGTGGCGGGAAGCAGGTGGTCGGGGGAGGCGGTCCCCAGGACGATGACGTCGATCTCCCCCGGCTGGACACCGGCCTGCTCCATGGCGGCGCGGGCGGCCTGCGCCGAGAGGGCGGTGAGCGTTTCGTCGGGGGCGGCGATGTATCGCTGCCGGATGCCGGTGCGCTCGACGATCCACTCGTCCGTGGTATCGATCCCCAGCGCTGCGATGTCCTGATTGGTCATCGCGCGGCGCGGGACGGCATGCCCGGTGCCCGCGATATAGGCCACGGGGCGCTTCATGGCGCCTCCCCCCCGGGGCCGGCCGCGCCCTCGGCGAGCTGCGCCTCGAGTTCGGCCGTCATCCCCGACGCGACGGCCCGCACGGCGACCAGGATGGCGTTGGTGATGGCCCGCGGGGAGCTCTTGCCGTGGGCGATGATGGACACGCCGCGCACGCCGAGGAGGGGCGCGCCCCCGTGCTCGTCCGGATCGACGTCGGCCAGGGCGCGGCTCACCGTGGCCGGATCGGCGCCAGCCGCCGCCGCGATGCGACCGATGAGCATGGGGGCCACGCCCTCGAAGAACTTGAGCACCACGTTGCCGGTGAACCCGTCGCAGACGACGACGTCGATGGGCCCGCGATCGCAGCGCCCCTTGGGGATGTCGCGCCCCTCGACGTTGCCGAGAAAATGGAGCCCGGTGTGCTGCAGCCGCTTGTGGGCCTCCTTGACGGCCGCGTTCCCCTTCTCGGGCTCCTCCCCGACGGAGAGCAGCCCGACGGCCGGCCGCGCGCGTCCGAGGAGTGCCTTGGCGTACACGGTGCCGATGCGGGCGAACTGGACGAGCTCGTCGGGGGAGCAATCCATGTTCGCGCCGGCGTCCAGCACGAGGACGGGGGCCTCGGCCGTAGGAAACACGGTGCCGATGGCTGGCCGGGCGAGCCCTGGCAACAGTTTGAGGTGGGCGAGGGAGGCCGCCATCTGGGCGCCGGTGTTGCCGGCCGAGACGAACGCCTCGGCGGCCCCCTCCGCCACCCGACGGACCCCCACCACCATGGAACTATTGGCCTTGCCGCGGAGCGCCACGCTGGGACGGTCCGCCATCTCGATCACCTCGGGCGCCTCGACCACCTCGAGACGCGCGCGGTCGGCGGCCTCGTGCCCGGGCGACTCCGCCCAGCACGCGGCCAGCTCCCGCTCGATGACCGCCGTCTGCCCCACCAGCTGGATGCGGTGGGTGTCCGGAAGATGGCGGAGGGCCGCCAGCGCACCCGCTATGGGGGCCCGGGGGGCGAAATCGCCCCCCATGGCATCCACGGCAATGCGCACCCCGCTCAGCCTTCCTGCGGGGTGACTCGCTGCTCGCCCGCGTAGAAGCCGCACTCGCCGCACACGCGGTGAGGGCGCTTCATGGTGCCGCACTGCGGGCACGACTGGATGACGATGGCGGGCGCCGCCTTGTGCGTGTTGCGGGCGCGCTTCCGCCGCTTGGAGGTGCGGCGCTTCGGGACGGCCATGGAAGTATCCTGCGGAGTGGCGAGGTGAAAGGATCCGGGTCAGCCGCGGTGTGGGGGATGCTCCCCCAGCGCGGCCCACCGCGGATCCGGGACGGGGGCACAGGCGCAGGGCTCCGTATTGCGGTCGGCGCCGCACCGGGGACAGAGCCCCAGGCAGTCGTCGCGGCACAGCGGGTACGCCTTGAGCGCCAACAGCCACTCCTCGCGCACCGCTGGACGGAGATCCAGCTCCCGCGCCCCCGCAGGGATGCGGACCACATCATCCTCGTCCGCCTCGGCCAACCCGGCCGCGGCAAACACGAGGTGCAGCTCCTCCGCCACATCGACCGCAGCCGGGCCGAGGCACCGACGGCACTCGGCCGCCGCCGTCCCCGCCAACGCCCCGCTGAAGTAGTACCGCCCCGGTCCCGCGCCGGAGAGCCGCCCCGTCACGTGCACGCCCGGCAGCACCGGACGCACGTCGGACGACTCCCACACCGGATCGGTGCCCGGCAGGTGACCGTCCACCGGCTGGGCCTGCGCTTCGATGTCACGAAGGGTGTAACACAGCGTATCGCACAGCATAGCCATGAAACGTAGACCAGCCCCCTTCGGCACACAAGGGCCAAGGGGGGCTGATCACCACCGTCGCCGGCGCGCCAAGTAGCGCACCGGTACGGAGTTAGAGCGGGACGACGACCTACCGCCGGTTACCGACCCACCAAGTCGCTTTCCGCAAAGAAGAACGCGGACTCCACCACCGCGTTCTCGTCCGAATCGGAGGCGTGAATCGCGTTCCGCCCCTTCGACTCCGCGTACAGCTTGCGCACCGTCCCCTCGGCGGCCTCCGCCGGGTCCGTCGCCCCAATCACCGTCCGCAGCGTCGCCACCGCATCCGCCCGCTCCAGCACCAGCGGCATGCACGGGCCGCTGGTCATGAACTCCACCAGCTCCCCGAAAAAGCCGCGCTCGCGATGCACCGCGTAGAACGCGCCGGCCTGCGCGGCCGACAGCTGCAGCACGCGGGCCGCCTTGATGGTGAAGCCGTGCTGCTCCAGGAGGGCGAGGATCAGCCCCGCCTTGCCGGCGCCAAAGGCGTCCGGCTTGATGATCGTCAGGGTACGGGAACCGGCCATGGTCGGTGGGAAGGTCAAAGGTCAGCCGTAGGCGCCGCGCTCCAACCGGCCGGAACGCACGCGCGGCGGGAGCTCCTGCCCCCGCCGCGCGCAAGATAACCGGGGTGGAACCCCCCGGCGGATCACGCCGGGAGGCTGCCATGGCGCTTACCCCAGCCGGGCCTGCACCAGCTCCACGAAGTCCACCGGACGGATGGCCACCCCCATCCCCGCCGACCGGAAGGCCTCGATCTTCTCGGCGGCGGTCCCGGCCGACCCCGAGATGATCGCGCCCGCGTGCCCCATCCGGCGCCCCGGCGGCGCCGTCTGCCCGGCGATGAACCCCACCACCGGCTTCGTCATGTGCGCCTGCACGAAGCGGGCGGCCTCCTGCTCGTCGGTGCCGCCGATCTCCCCCATCATCGCCACCACCCGCGTGGCCGGGTCTGCCTCAAACGCCGCCAGGCAGTCGATGAAGTTCGTGCCGTTGATCGGGTCCCCGCCAATCCCCACGCAGCTGCTCTGGCCGATCCCGGCCTTGGTCAGCGCGTTCACCACCTCGTACGTCAGCGTTCCCGAGCGGCTGACCACCCCAACCGGGCCGGGCGTGCAGATCCGCCCGGGGATGATGCCGACCTTGCTCTGCCCCGGGGTAATGAGCCCCGGGCAGTTGGGGCCGATGAGCCGCGCCCCGTGCTCCTGCACGTACGGGTAGACGCGGGTCATGTCCAGCACCGGCACCCCCTCGGTGATGCAGACGATCAGCCGCACCCCGGCGGCCGCGGCCTCCATGATCGCGTCCGCAGCGAACATCGGCGGGACGTAGATGACCGAGGTGTTGGCGCCGGTCGCCTGCACGGCATCGTGCACGGTGTCGAAGATCGGCACCGTCCCCTCGAACTGCTGCCCCCCCTTCCCCGGCGTCACCCCGGCCACCACCTGCGTGCCGTACTCCATCATCTGCCGCGCGTGGAACGACCCGTCGCGGCCGGTGATCCCCTGCACCACCAGCCGGGTGCCGTTGTCGATGAAGATGCTCACGCCGCACCCCCCGCGGTGGCAAGCTGCACGGCGCGCTGCACGGCGGCGTCCATGTCGTTCGAGGCCGAGAAGCCGTTCTCCTGCAGGATCCGCACGGCGATCTCCTCGTTGGTGCCGGTGAGGCGGATCACGATGGGCACCTGCAGCGGGTTGGCCCGCGTGGCCGTCACGATGCCGTTGGCCACGTCGTCGGTGCGCGTGATGCCGCCGAAGATGTTGAACAGGATGCACTTCACGTTCGGGTCGGCGGTGATGATGCGGAGCGCGTTCACCACCTTCTCCGGGTTGGACGAGCCGCCGATGTCCAGGAAGTTGGCCGGCTCGCCGCCATAGTACTTCACCAGGTCCATCGTGGCCATCGCGAGCCCCGCGCCGTTCACCACGCACCCGACGTTGCCGTCCAGCTTGATGAAGGTGAGGTTGGCGTTGCGCGCGTCCACCTCGCTCGGCGCCTCCGACGACTCGTCGCGCAGCGCGGCGATCGCCGGACGGCGGTCCAGCTCGTTGTCATCGATGACCATCTTGCCGTCGACGGCCACCAGCTCGCCGCCGGGGGTCAGCACCAGGGGGTTGATCTCCGCCAGCGAGCACCCGGCATCCATGAACGCCGTGTACAGCTGCTGCATGATGCGCGCGGCCTGCCGCGCCAGCTTCACGTCCTTGTACAGGAAGAAGCCCATGCGCATCGCCTCGAAGGGGAGCAGCCCGTAGCGGGTGTCCACGGCGTGGTACAGGATCTTCTCCGGGGTGGTCGCCGCCACCTCCTCGATGTCGATGCCCCCCGCGGCGCTCACCATGAACACCGGCTTCTTGGTCGCCCGGTCCACGATGATCCCCACGTAGGCCTCGGAGCCGATGTCCGCCGCCACCGTGACGAGCACCTTCTCCACGGTGAGCTCCTTGATGGTCATCCCCAGGATCGCCGACGCCTTCTCCCGCGCCGCCGCCGCATCCGGGCAGTACTTCACGCCCCCCGCCTTGCCGCGCCCGCCGGCATGCACCTGGGCCTTGACCATCACCGGCACGCCGAAGCGCGCCGCGATGGCTTCCGCCTCGGCGGGGGTGGTCGCGACCTCGCCCGGCGGGATCGGCACGCCGGCCGCCCGCAGAAGCTCCTTCGCCTGGTATTCGTGTAGGTTCACGCGCTCTCCGATATCGAGGGAATCCAACCGTCCACTGCTGCCGCCACCGCACCGACCCAGCCCTTCACCGGCCATGCCGCGCCGGTCCTGCCCTGCGCACCAACCGCGCATCCCACGCGCACCACACGCGCCTACGCTACGCCGCCGCCTCCCACGCGGCAACCGGCGCCCGCCCCGTGCCCCGTCATCGCGGGGGGGGACGCCCCACCGCCCGGGCAAGGCTGTCGAACGCCGCCCCGAACGCGGCCCAATCGCCCCGCCGCATCGCCGCCCGCATCCGCTCCACCTGACGCCCCGCCTCGTCAAGTGACGGCGTCGGCGTGTCCCGCTCCACGGGGCGCGACCAGCGCGCATCCCCGGGGCGCAATACCCGCATCGCGTCCGCAAAGGCCGGTGCCGCGCCCACGCGTGCGCCATCGGTCACCGCCACGCCCGTCCCCGTTGGTGCCACGGCCGCGATCAGCACGCCGCGGTCCCCCGTCACCACCAGCGGACGCAGGCCGCCAACCGCCACGCTGTCTCCCGGACCCCCGGCGGACTCCAGCGCCGAGGCGAGCAGGCGACCAGCGCTGTCCCACGAAACCCCGGGGGACGGCAGCGTGGTCCGCCACGTGCGTCGGGCCGCCCCCCCGGTCACGGAGGCCACCCCGGCCATGCGCCCTGCGGCATCGAGCAAGGGGACACTCCACCCCACCACGGGGCCGTCCCGCGTACGGAGCACCTGTGCCGGGGGACCGCCCCCCACGAAGGCACTGTCGGGCACGCGGAGCTGGCCTGCCCGGACGCCAGCCGCCCCGTACTCCGACAGGGTGCGCAACTGGAGCATGGCGGCATCGCTGGCGGGCGGCAGCATCGCCCACGCGTCCCCGGGGACCACCGGCACCACCAGCGGCCGGACCAGCGCCAGCCAGCTGCGGGCCACCGGGTCCAGCCGAGGCGCTGGCACCAACTGCACGGTGCCGGTGGCGGCGTCCACCACAGCGGTGGCGGCGAGATGGGCATACGACACCGCGTCGTTCCCCAGCAGCCAGCGCTGGCTCAAGGGAAACCGGTCGGACACGGCATAGAGGGCAAGCGTCCAAGCGGGGCGGCCGCGCACCAGCACCGGCGACAGCTCGCGCCCCTGGGCGAACACCGGGGCCAGTCGGCGCACCCGATCGCGCACATCCCGGTGCAGCACCACCACCGCTGACGGCTTCGCGCCGGGGCGGCGGAGCAGTGAGGGATCCCGAAGCGCCCAGGCGGCGGCCAGCCGGGCGCCGCCGCTCCCCAGCGACACGCCCGGGACGGCAGGATCCTCCACCACCAGGTGGCCGCTGGCCTCGGGTGCCACCAGCACGGTGTCACCCAGCGCCGCCACCCCCGAGGGGCTCGCGGCGCCCAGGCGCGCCCACGCTACGCGACGCATCCGCCATCGGTCCGCGGGCGCCTGGGGCGGCATGGCCACCACGGCCCCCAGCGTCCCGCCCACCGCCTGCCATCCGACGAGGGGGGCCACCGTGGACTCGCGGTCGCCGGCGACCTGGCGGCCCAGGGTGGCGGCCAGGCCGGGCCAGGCCACCGCATCCGGCAGCTGGTCCTCCCGCACATGGGGTGCCTCGGGGGCGTCGGGCGATCCCGCACCGGCGGCTACGTGGCGAATGCCGGCCACCCCAAACGCCCGCCGCGTGAACAGCGCGCGCATGGTCCGGTAGTCGGCCGCATCCGCGTCCGGCACGCGGGCCTGCTGGCGCGCCCGCACCAGTGGCACCCCCTGTCGGAGCCCCACGGCGGCAACCAGCACGACCGTCAAGGCGCCCAGCGCCACGCGCAACTGCCCCACCCACCCCGCGCGGGCCACGATCAGCGCCGCGGCCACACTGGCCATCGCCAGCACGGTATCGATGCGGAGCGTGACCCGATGGTCCACGGCCGAGAAGCCGCCATCGGGCGCGCTCCCCGCCGCCAGCAGGTCGAAGGCATCCAGCCGATAGCTCCAGCCCAGCAGGAGCAGCACCAGCGCCCCCAGCACCGACAGGTGGCGACGCACATGGGTGGAGGCGGCGATGCGCCGCCCTTCCATGCGCAGGCTCCGCGTGAGCGCGTAGAGCACGACCACCATGGCGGCCACGGTCACCACGGTGACGAGGGCCCACAGGTACAGCGCTTCCTCCAGCGGGAGCCAGTACACATAAAAGCCGAGGTCCCGCCCCAGGATGCCCTCGATCTCGCCGAAGGGCAGGCCACGTCGGGCCATGGCCACCAGCGGCCAGTGGTCCATGGGGGCCGCCAGCAGGGCGCCCACCCCCGCCGCCAGGGCCACCGTGACCGCCAGGAGGCGCCGCCCCGGGATCATGGCGGTCAGCTCGAGGTTCGCCACCCGGGCCGGCACGGCCACCGCCAGGATGGTGCGGCGCACCGCATGCAGGTTGGCAAACGCGAAGAGCGTGCCGGCCACCCACGCGCCTCCCTGCAGCAGCAGCTGGTCCACCCACCGCTCGGCGAAGAGCCCGGGGACCCCCAGGGCGGCGAGCCACGCCCGCTCGACGACGAGGGCCGACCAGGCGCGCCCAGCCACCAGCAGCGCGGCGAGCCCGCCCAGTCCCCAGGTGAGCCAGCGCCGCGGACGCATTGTCAGGCGGCGGGCGCGCGACGGGCGCTCAGGGGGTGATGCCCTGGCTGCGCAACCAGCCTTCCATCTCGTCGCGGATGGCCGCCAGGCGCTCGGGGGTGGACGCCTCGTAGCGCGCCACGATCACCGGCTGGGTGTTGGAGGCCCGCAGCAGCCCCCATCCGTCGCCGAACAGCACCCGCACGCCGTCCACGTCGATCACGTCATGGTGCTGGCGGAAGTGCGCGGCCGCACGCGCGACCACCTCGAACTTCACGGCCTCGTCGGTGTCGATGCGGAGCTCGGGGGTGGACACGAAGGGGGGCACATCGGACAGCAGGGCCTCGATCGACCGTCCGGCATCGGCCACGATGCGCAGCAGGCGCGCCGCAGCGTACAGCGCGTCGTCGTGCCCGTAGAACCCCTCGGTGAAGAACATGTGCCCCGACATCTCGCCCGCGATGGGGGCGTGGGACGCCTTCATCTTGTCCTTGATGAGGGAGTGCCCGGTCTTCCACATCACCGGCACCCCCCCCGCCGCGCTCACGGCGTCCATGAGCGCCTGCGAACA
>JBILKP010000130.1:0-7947 GCA_044376625.1 Gemmatimonas sp.
TCGGCGGCCGACTTGACCGGGTTGGCCGGCACCAGGTCGGCGAGCCACTGCCCCATGGAGGGGAGCTTCTTCGCGCTTTCCGCCGCGGCGCTCCCCGCCCCCGCCGCGCTGGCCCGCAGCGACTCGGCGGCCGCGGGGTCGATGGGGAGCAGCGCGAACAGCGGCCCCGCCGCGATGATCCCCAGCGCGGCGGCGATGCCGATGGTGACCACCATGAACCCCAGCGCGCGTCCCCCCAGGCGGCCGATGGTGCGCGTGTCGGGGGCCGAGGTGATCCCCACCACCAGGCTGGTGACCACCAGCGGGATGATGGTCATGCGGATGCCGTTCACGAACAGCGTCCCCAGCGGCTCGATCCAGGGGACCAGGGCGCGGAGGGGGGCGCTGCCGCTGGCCTCGATGGCGGTGCCCAGGGCGAGGCCGCCGACGAGGGCGACCAGGAGGCGGAGGGTGGGGGACATGGGGCGAAACTACGATGGGGACCGGTGCTGCGCATGGTCTCGCACGTTGCCGGCGTGGGCACCTGGGCGCAGTTTGCCGGCATGCGCCACCATGACGCGGGACCCGGGGACAGGCCGCTATCGCGCCGAGCAGCGCTGCAGGTTGGGGCAGCGACCGCGCTCCCGCTGCTGGGTGCGGCTCCGCCTGCGGGCACCGCCATGAACGACGCACTCCCGCGCGCATTGCGGGCGCGCGATTACGTGATTGAGGGGGCGCAGGCGCTGGTCACGCGCAATGGTGCGCGCGCGCTGCTGTCCGACGCTTCGGTGCGGGTGCGCGGCCGCACCATCGTGGCAGTGCAGGCGGGGCGCATCCGCGGGCGCCTGACGCGAATTGATGCGCGCGGCCAGCTGCTGCTGCCGGGATTCATCTCGGGGCACACGCACGCCGCGTCGGGGACCCCGACCCGCGGGCTCATCGAGGGAGGCCGGTCGTACCAGCGTCCCATCGAGCTGATGGAGGCGCTCCCCGACGACCTGCTGGACGACATCACGGCGCACAACGTGGCGGAGCTGCTGCGCTCGGGGTGCACGTCGCACGTGGAGATGAGCCTCTCGCTGCGGCAGGCGCAGAGCTACGTGCGCGTGGCGCGGCGCTGGGGGGTGCGGGGGTTCCCGGGGGGGATGGTGCCGGGGGTGGCGCGGCTGTTCCCCATCTGGCGGCGCGCGAGTGACGACGTGCTGCAGGCCAGCGTGCCGGCCACGCTGGCGGAGATCGAGGCCAACCGCGACTTCGCCGCCTCGGTCAACGGGGCCGAGGAGGGGCTGATCCGTCCGATGATGACGCCGCACGCCGCCGACACACACACGGCGGAGACCATGCGCGCCCTCGTGGCGGCGGCGCGCGCGTTGGGGAACGGGATCCACACGCACCTGGCGCAAGGGGCGGGGGAGGTGCGCGCGGTGCAGCGTCGCGAGGGAATGGCGTCCGGGGCGTGGCTGGCGTTGCTGGGGGCGATGGACGGTCCCTTCTTTGGCGGGCACATGACCGCCGCCACCGACGACGACTGGGCGCTGTTGCGTGCCAAGGGGGCGGTGTACGCCCACTGTCCGTCGGGGGGCGGCGCCGGGGGCTCCAGCGGCACGCAGCCGTACCCCGAGGCGCTGGCCGCCGGGGTGCGCACCACGGTGGGGATCGACACGCACTCCAACGACTACGTGGAGAACCTCAAGCTGGCGGTGCTGACCGGGCGCGCCCGGGCGCGGCTGCTGACGCCGTCCGGGGGGCGGCCGCTGCGCCTGCCCACGGTGCAGGATGCCGTGGACGGGGCCACGGTGGTGGCGGCCGATGGGCTGGGGCGCCCCGACCTGGGGCGCATCGCCGAGGGGGCCACCGCGGACCTGTGCACGGTGGATGTGTCGGGGTGGCTGGTGGGGCATGGGGGTGCGGCGCCGGAGCCGCTGCACCACCTGCTATATGCCAACGGGCTGTCGGTGCGCCACGTGATCACCGACGGCCATGTGCAGTGGCTGGACGGGCGCCTGCTGGTGGACGACGAGGCGCGTGTGGTGCGGCGGGGCGCGGCCGCGGTGCAGCGGCTGCACGAGCAGCTGCGGGCGGAGGGGTGGTTCAGGTAGGGCGCCTTGGCGGCATGGTATTCCGGTCCCCGATTGGAACCGCACCCGCACCGCGGTCAGAAGCGGATGCGCAGCACCGTCCCGTTGGTCCCGCCCACCCACACGGTGCGCCCGTGCACGGTGATGCCGGTGTGCGGGCGCTCGTTGAGGGTGCGCCAACTCCGGCCATCATCGGTGGAGAGGAAGACGCCGCCAAAGCCGGCGGCCACGATCACCCCCTCCCCCACGGCGGGGACGTACACCGCGCCCGTAAGCGCCCCGGGGCGCGGCGGGCGCGGGCGCAGCGTCCACGTCACGCCGCCGTCGGTGGTGACGGCCACGGCGGCGGCGCTGGTATCGGTGCGGGTGTCCTGCATGTCGCCCCCCACCGCCACGCCGCGATTGGCGTCGACGAAGTCCACCCCCGCCATGCCGGCCGACGCGGTGCGCACCAGCGGGGTGGGGCGCGCGCGCCAGGTGGCGCCGGCATCGCTGGTGACCAGCAGCCGTGACTGGGGCGCACCCATGGCGATGTATCCCTGCTGCGCGGTGGCGCGCACGGCGCAGCGGCCGCTGGCGGCGTAGGCACCCTCCTTGTCCAGCGGGGCGGGGACGGCAGACGGGGGGAGGAGCGCCCAGGTGGCGCCGCCGGTGGTGGTGCGCAAGAGCTGCGTGCGCCCATGCGCGGCGTCGCCGATGACCACGCCGGTGCGCGCGTCGAACATGGCGAGGCAGTCGAAGAAGGCGCTGCTGTCGGCGTTGCGGAACTGCTCGGTCCACGCGCTGCCGCCCGTGGCGGTGAAGTAGAGGCGCGAGGCGGGGCCGTTGCCGATGGCCAGCACCCACGCGGTGTCGGGGCCCAAGGCCTCCACGTCGCGGAACTGCAGCCCCTCGGCGTTGGGGATGGGGCGCGGGGTCCAGGTGGCGCCGCCGTCGAGGGAGCGCAGCACGGTGCCGCGGGTGCCGGCGGCCCAGACGATGCCGGGGGCAGGGGCGGCCAGCCCGAAGAGGGCGGCGGCGGCGCCGGTGGGGTGCTCGGTGACGGTGGGATCCGGCACGGTGGCGCCCGCGCGCCTGAGGCTCCACGAGCCCAGCAGCCGTGGCACCTGCATGGCGCTTCCCACCTCCGCGTGCCCCACCAGCGAATCGCCTGTCAGCACGGCGCGATGGCGCTCATCGGGGGCCAGGAAGCGCGGGTCGCTGACGGTGAAGGTGAGTCCGGCGCTGTCGAGGGCGGCGTCGGCCACGGTGGAGGCCGCCGACCACCCCCCGCCCACTTCGCGCCAGGTGAGCTGCGGGCGCGGCATGCTGTCGGTCACGGTGAGGGTGACCGTGACGGGGGCGTCGAAGAGGCGCATGGTGCCGGTCCACGTGCCGGCCAGCCGGTGCCAGGTTGGGGGTGTGCCGGCGGGGAGGGGCGGGAGGCGTGCACCGGTGACGGGCGCGGTGGGGAGGGTGCGTACCGCGGCGATGGCGTCGTTGGCCTGGCGCTGCAGGAAGGCGGCGTCGCTGTCGGGGAGGGTGACCAGCGGCGCCACCGCGCCGGTGTAGGTCAGGCGGAAGGAGTCGGCGAGCACGCGCCCCGAGGCCACGGCGGGGAGGGCGCGCGCGGGAGTACCGGTGATGGTGGCCAGGAGCGTGGCGGCGGCCAGGTAGGACCCGGCGGGGGAGGGGTGCGTGCCGTCGGGGTCGAACAGCTCCAGCGCGGGGCGCTGCGCGCGCGCCTGCTGCCACGCCACCCCCACGGGGGCCAGGCGCGCGCCGGTTGCGGCGGCCAGGGCGGCGTAGGCGCGCGTGAGGCGGTCCTGCGTGTCGGGGGTGGGGCGGCGGGCCCAGGTGAGGTAGAGCACCGGGGTGGCGCCCGCGGCGGTGATCTCGCGGATGAAGCGTCGGCCGAATGCGTGGAACTGGTCGGGATCGTTCACCGTGGGGCGCCCGTGGACCAGCATCACCCCCAGCATGCTCTGCTCCTGCAGCACCACGGCGTCCCAGCGGGTGCGGCGGATGGCCGCCAGCGCCGCCCCGTCCAGCCAGTGGTCGCGCAGGGAGGCGCCGGGTTGGGCGACCATCTCCGTGTGCACCGCGCGCGACGGGCGGGCGCCGCGGGCGAGGCTGGCCACGAGCCCCGGGAGGTCGTTGAAGTAGGTGTAGCTGTTGCCGATGAAGAGGACGCGGAGGGGGCGCGCCTGGGCGGCGGTGGGGGCGGTGGCCACGGCCAGGAGGAGTAGGGATCCCAGCGTCTGAAGGCAGCGCCGCGAACGTGGCACAGGAAGGGAGGAGGAGGATGAGGGGCGGCGGCGATGGACGGCAACCGCCACCTGACAGAGACTTGGCAAGTATCAATATAGCATTGTCTTACGGCGCTGTTGTGCAAAACGAAAATACAATTTATGATTTGCAATGCTCCAGCGCCGCCTCCTCGATGTCGTCCTGGACCGCCTGCAGGCCATGCCGGCGGTGGTCCTGCTGGGGCCTCGCCAGGTGGGCAAGACGACGTTGGCCCGTGACGTGGCGGCTCGCCTTGGGGAGCAGGCACTGTACCTGGACCTGGAGCGGGAGGCGGACCGCCGCCGACTGGATGACGCGGACGCGTACCTGCGGCGTCAGCATGGCCGATTGGTGATCCTCGATGAGGTGCATCGGCTGCCCGGGCTGTTTCCCCTGCTGCGCGGCATCATCGATGAACGCCGGCGGGCCGGCGACCGCACGCGCCAGTTCCTGCTGCTGGGGTCCGCGTCGCTGGAGCTGCAGCACCAGGCAGGGGAGTCGCTGGCCGGCCGCGCCAGCTACCAGGAGCTGACCCCGGTGACGGCGCCGGAATGGATGGGGCACGGCGACCTCACCGCGTTGTGGGTGCGCGGCGGTTTTCCAGAGAGCCTGCTGGCCGCCAGCGATGGCGACAGCGCACGGTGGCGCGAGGACTTCATTCGGTCGTACCTGGAGCGCGATGTCCCGCTCTTTGCACCCGGCTTGCCGGCCTCCACCATTGGCCGCCTGTGGCGCATGCTGGCGCACGGCCAGGGGACCATGCTGAACAAGGCGCGCCTGGCCGGGAGCCTGGAGCTGAGCGCCCCCACGGTGGGGCGCTATGTGGACCTCCTGGAGCAGCTGCTCCTGGTGCGGCGCCTGCAGCCCTGGAGCGGCAACACGGGGAAGCGGCTGGTGCGCACCCCCAAGGTGTACCTGCGGGACAGCGGGCTGCTGCATGCGCTGTTGGGGTTGGCGCGGCTGGACGACGTGCTGTCGCACCCGGTGGCAGGGGCCAGCTGGGAAGGGTTTGCCGTGGAGCAGCTGATCGCGGCCGCGGGTCCCGACTGGCAGCCGCTGTTCTTCCGCACGGCCACCGGGGTGGAGGCGGACCTCGTGCTGGAGCGCGGTGGCGTGGTGGAGCTGGTGGTGGAGATCAAGCGGAGCAGCGCACCCGTGGCCTCTGACGGCCTGCATGCGGCACTCGCCGTGCTCAAGCCTCGGCAGGCGTTCGTGGCGCATGGTGGTGAAGAGACATGGCCGATGCCCGGGGGCATCACGGCCATCCCGCTGGCCACGCTGGCGGCGCAGCTGCGCGCCGCGCGCGATTAGGATTCCCCCCGTGCCCTCCCCTGTACCTTCGCCTGTGCCGTCGCGCCGCGGTGTCGATGCCGTCGCGCTCCCCGACCTCCCGCACGCCCCGCCGGGGTGGAACCGCGCGCGCACCGCGCTGGCTGGCGCGTCGCCGGTGATGGCGCGGATCATCGCCGAGGCGCGGGAAGATGTGCTGGTGCCGCGCGGGGACCCGTTCCAGACGCTCGCGCGGTCGATCGTGGGGCAGCAGATCTCGGTGCAGGCGGCGGCCAGCGTGTGGGCGCGCTTCGAGGTGGCGTGCCGGGGGCCCGTGGTCCCCGAGCGGGTGCGGCGCATGCGCATGACCACGCTGCGCGGCTGCGGGCTGTCGGAGCGGAAGGGGGAGTACCTGAAGGACCTGGCGGGGCACTTCACCACCGGCGCGCTGGACCCCTCGGGGTGGGGGGCGATGGACGACGAGGCGGTGATCGAGGCGCTGGTGGACGTGCGCGGGATCGGGCGGTGGACGGCGGAGATGTTCCTGATCTTCAACCTGCTGCGCCCCGACGTGTGGCCGCTGGACGATATCGGGCTGCTGCGCGCCGTGGGGGTGCACTGGCACGCCGACCCCGCGGCCGCGATGCGCGAGCGCGCGCTCAAGGCCACGCGGGCGGAGGCGGCGGCCATTGGCGAGGGGCTGCGGCCGTGGCGGAGCGTGGCCACCTGGTATCTGTGGCGGACGCTGGACCCGGTGCCGGTGGCGTACTAGGGGAGGGGCTGGGCGCTCCCAGTCATCGAGGGCGGGAGACGCAAGATCAGCAGGCTGGCGGTGTCGTCAGCAAGGAACGTCGCAACTGAGTCCTGGCGCTGCCGCAGCAGGTTGATGATCGCTCCAGTGGCGCAGTTGCCCAGCTTCACCCAGATCACCTTGGGCGGAGCGCCGTGCAGGAATGCCAGCTGCCGGAAGTCGTCATCCTTGGTGACGATGGCGTACGCATGGACGCGTGCAAACTCCCACACCTCGCGATCGGTCGCCCGGTCTAACCCCGCCTCGCGCACATGGATGGACCCCGGAAACGTGGGCCGCAGTGCCGCGGGAAGTCGGGGGCTGAGGTTGTTGTCGAAGATCAGCCGCGTTGGCACCCGCGATCAAGCCGCCGGATCGGAGACCAGGCGACGCTCCCGGTCGGCTGCAAACGCCAGTGCCGCCCGGATGTCCTCGCGCTCCAGCTGGGGGAAATCCTGGAGGATCTCGTCCTCCGACATGCCACCGGCCAGGTAGCCGAGCAGGTCATACACCGTGATGCGCATGCCACGGATGCACGGCTTCCCGCTGCGCATCCCGGGGTCCACGGTGATCCGCTCCCGATAATCCATGTTCTCACGCTAGGGCGACTACCCCGGGGCGTCAAGCATGGCCTTGCCTGACTGGGCGGAGGGTAGCACGGCGCGCCCCTTCCCCCCGGCTGGACAGCGCGGCC
This sequence comes from Gemmatimonas sp., assembly GCA_044376625.1. Taxonomy (GTDB): domain Bacteria; phylum Gemmatimonadota; class Gemmatimonadetes; order Gemmatimonadales; family Gemmatimonadaceae; genus Gemmatimonas. The sequence continues at coordinate 7,079 of JBILKP010000130.1, forward strand.
CCCGGCGCGTCACTTCCTGCGCACGGTCCTTCAACCTGGGAGCCAAGTCATGACGGGACGGAGCAGCTGGCGGGTGACGGCGGCGGTGGCGGTGGCGGCGTTTGCCGCCGGCGCGGGCGCCATGTGGGCGCAGCAGCAGGTGGCCACGCGGCGCGAGCCGCAGTTCGAGAACGCGCACCTCAAGGTGTGGAAGTCGATCATCCACCCCAACCAGCCGCTCACGCAGCACCGGCACGACCACGGGCGCGCGCTGGTGGCGCTCACCGATGGCGTGCTGGACGTGGTGGACCCGGCGGGGAAGCGGATCGACCAGTATCACTGGCAGGCGGGGAAGGCGTACTGGCTGGACAAGGACCCCCCCAACACCACGCACGCCGACGTGAACAACAGCGGCAAGGTGATCGAGGTGATCGTGGTGGAGCTCAAGAACGACCGGTAGGGGCTGCCAGGGCGCGTCGCGGGTTGCCCGGCTGCGCCTCCCCCCGCGGGGGGGCGCCTTAACGCCTCCGCGCGTGGCGCGTCCACCCGGCTGTCCTTCACTACGTCCTGCACCACGCCTCGCATGCCCCCTTGTCCTTCCGCCCGGTTCGCCCGCGTCACCACCGCGCTGCTGCTGCTGACCGCGGTGGCCCCGTGGGCTGCGCTGGCCGCCCAGCGCGGCCCCGGTACCGCCCAGCCCCCCCGCGAGCAGACCGCCGATCAGCAGGTGCACCATGTGCTCAACCGCCTGGCCTTCGGGGCGCGCCCGGGGGAGGTGGAGGCGGTGCGCGCCATGGGGGTGGACGCGTGGATCGAGCGCCAGCTGCGTCCGGAGACGATCCCGGACAGCGCGATGACGGCGTTCCTGTCGGCGTACACCACGCTGGATA
>JBILKP010000131.1:0-7887 GCA_044376625.1 Gemmatimonas sp.
TGCGCGTGCTCCTGGAGGTGCTGCACAAGCTGGTGGACAAGGGGAACACGGTGCTGGTCATCGAGCACAACCTCGACGTCATCAAGACCGCCGACTGGATCGTGGACCTCGGGCCCGACGGGGGCGTGCGCGGCGGCACCATCGTGGCCCAGGGGACGCCGGAGGCGGTGGCGGCCTCGCCGGACAGCCACACCGGGCGCTACCTGGCGCCGCTGCTGCGCCGGTAGTCCGGGGGGGCGTCGGGGCCCCGCCGGGCCCCCTCCCGCGCGGTCCGCCCGTTAGTTTGGGCCCCATGGTCTCCCTCCTCGACATCATCGGCCCCGTGATGGTGGGGCCCAGCTCCAGCCACACCGCGGGCGCCTGCCGCCTGGGGCTGCTGGCCCGCTGCCTCGTGGGCGGCACCCCCGAGCGCGCCCGCGTGGAGCTGCACGGCTCCTTCGCCCGCACCGGCGAGGGGCACGGCACCGACAAGGCCATCGTGGGCGGGCTGATGGGCTTCCGCCCCGACGACGAGCGGCTGCGCACCGCGCTGGACATCATGGAGCGCGAGGGGCTGGCCTACGCCTTCGAGAAGACCTCGCTGGGCGACGACGCCCACCCCAACACGGTGCGCATCACCGTCGAGCGCGGCACGCGGCACGCGGTCATGATGGGCGCGTCGCTGGGCGCCGGGCGGGTGCTCGTCACCGAGATCGACGGCTATCCGGTGGAGGTCACCGGCAACCTGCACACCATCGTGCTGGTGGCCGACGACGTGAAGGGATCGGTGGCGCGCATCGCCGGGCTGCTGGCCGACGCGGGGCTCAACATCGCCACCCTGCGCCTCACCCGGAAGGCGCGGGGCGGGGACGCGTTCATGGTGATCGAGGTGGACGAACAGCCCGGCGAGGACGTGCGCGACGCCATCCGCGGGCTCCCGTGGGTGCGCTGGGCGTTCCGCCTCGACAAGGTGTCGGCCTGATGTACCGGAGCCTGGGGGAGGCGATCCGCGACGCGGAGGCGCGCGGCCTGACGATCTCGGCGCTGGCGCTGGAGGCGGAGGCGCGCGACCAGGGGCGCCCCGTGGAGGAGATCCGCGACGCCCTGCGACGTGCGCTGGCCGTGATGCGCGAGGCGGTGGCGCGCGGGCTGGTGGGGGACCTGCGCTCCACGTCGGGGCTGGTGGGGGGTGATGCGGCCAGGATGCGCACCGGCCCGGCGGGGCCGCTGGCCGGCACCCCCTTCCGCGACGTGCTGGCGCGGGCGCTCGCGGTGCAGGAGGTGAACGCCGCCATGGGCGTCATCGTGGCCGCGCCCACCGCGGGCGGGGCGGGGGTGCTGCCGGCGGTGCTCACCGGGCTGGCCGAGGCGCGCGGCATCGCCGACGAGCGGCTGGTGGATGCGCTGGCCACCGCCGGGCTGATTGGCGCCGTGGTGGCCGAGCGCGCATCGCTCTCGGGCGCGGAGGGGGGGTGCCAGGCGGAGACCGGGGCGGCGGCGGGGATGGCCGCCGGCGCGGCCGTGGAGATGCTGGGGGGCACCCCGCGGCAGGTGGGGCACGCCACCGCGCTGGCCCAGCAGGGGACGCTGGGGCTGGTGTGCGACCCGCTGGGCGGGCTGGTGGAGCTGCCCTGCGTCTTTCGCAATGCCACCGGCGCGGCCATCGCGCTGGCGGCCATCGAGATGGCGATGGCCGGTGTGGAGTTCGCCATCCCCGCCGACGAGGTGATTGACACCATGGGGGAGATCGGCGCGGCGATGGATGTGCGCTACCGCGAGACCGCGGGCGGGGGATTGGCCGCCACCCCCACCGGGCGGCGCCTCGCGAAGGAGCGGCTGGTGGAGCTCAAGCGCGCCGGGGGGTGAGCGCGCGACGCCGTCCGGTCCAGGGCCGCGGCGCGCCGGCTGCGCCAGGCCCGGGCGGCCCCGCGCGTCGGCGCCGCTGGCGGGGCGCGCTCATGCTCGCGGTGCTGGGGGTGGGGGCGTGCAACCTCTCCTCGCGCGCGCTCCGCTGGCGCCCCCCCGAGGGTGGGGCGTTGTGGCGCGAGGTGCAGGCGGTGGGTGTGCTGGGGGAGGAGGTCCCCGAATCCTCGGGGCTCGCCCCCTCGGCGCGGCATCCGGGGCTGTTCTGGACGCTGAATGACAGCGGCAACGACCCCGAGCTGGTGGCCATCGACGGCCGCGGCGCCACGCGGGGACGGGTGCGGCTGGAGGGCGTCGACAACCAGGACTGGGAAGCGGTGGGGGTGGGCCCCTGTCCTGCCGGGCGTTGCGTGGTGGTGGGCGATGTGGGCGACAACGCCGCGAGGCGTGCCGAGGTGCGGCTGCTGCGCGTGGCCGAGCCGCCGCTCCCGGCGGGGGCTGCGCCCGGTGTGGTGCCGGCCGGCGCGGTGGAGCAGCTCCCCTTCCGCTACCCGGACGGCCCCCGGGATGTCGAGGCGCTGTTCGTGGCCCCCGACAGCAGCGTCTGGGTGGTGACCAAGCGGCCCTCCTGGCGCACCGTGCGCGCCCAGCCCGTGCGACTCTATCGCCTCCCCGCCTCGGCGTGGCAGGCCGCCGCCGCCGCCCCGGTGGTGGCCGAGGCGATGGGGACCCTCCCCGTGTTTCCCGGACGACGCAACGGGCGGGAGTGGGTCACCGATGCGGCGCTGTCCGAGCAGCGCCCCGACGGGGGGCGGCTGCTCGCCGTGCTCACCTACGGCACCATCCACCTGTTCCGCGCCGACGCCGTCACCGGGCGCCCCGGCGCGCGCGTGGCCCGGTGCGCCCTCCCCATCCCCGAGCACGACCCCGAGGCCATCGCCTGGCGACCGGATGGGTCCCTCCTGCTGACCAACGAGGGGACGGCGAGCACCGTGTATACCGGGTGGTGCCCGTGACCCGCGGCCTCGGCGCTAGCTTTGGCCCGGGGCGCGGCGAAACGGGCGCCCGGGTCCGGCCGTAGGGGAGCTACCCCAACCACAGGATGCAGCCATGGTCACGCGTGACGACATCGAGGGATTCCTCGACCGCCTTGCCCCCGACGGCACCAGCCACACCGAGGTGGAGCCCGGCCTCTGGGTCGTGCACCCCGGCGGGGCGTTCGACTTCACCGTGGGGGTGACGCACAACCCCCCCGTGCTGGTGCTCCGCATCGCCGTCATGCCGGTGCCCGCCGATGCCGCGCTGGCGGCCCCGCTGGCGCGGCGGCTGCTCGAGCTCAACGCCGGGGACCTGCTGCACGGCGCCTACGGGATCGAGGGGGAGACCGTGGTCCTCACCGAGGCCCTCGAACTGGCCCACCTGGACTACGAGGAGTTCCTGGCGGCTTTCGAGAGCATGACGCTGTCGCTCACCACCCACCTGCGGGAGCTGGCCGGCTTCCGCGAGGCTCGCTGACCATGGGCATCTTCGACCGCCTCTCCACCCTCATCAAGTCCAACCTCAACGACCTCATCTCCTCGGCGGAAAACCCCGAGAAGATGCTGAACCAGATCCTGCTGGACATGCGCAACCAGCTGGCGCGCGCCAAGCAGCAGGTGGCGGCGGCCATTGCCGACGAGAAGCGGCTGCGCGACCAGGCGGACGCCGAGTTCCGGCAGGCGGACGACTGGGAGCAGCGGGCCATGCTGGCGGTGCAGCAGGGGCGCGACGACCTGGCGCGGCAGGCGCTGCTGCGCGGGCAGGAGCACCTGGCGCACGGGCAGCAGCTGGCCACCACCTGGGAGTCGCACCGGCAGGAGACGGAAAAGCTCAAGCAGTCGCTGCGCGACCTCAACGACAAGATCGAGGAGGCGAAGCGGAAGAAGAACCTGCTGGTGGCGCGCCAGCGGCGGGCCGAGGCGCAGGCGCGGATCTCGCAGACGATGTCGGGGCTCTCGGAGAACTCGGCGTTCGAGGCGTTCAACCGCATGGAGGAGCGGATCACCGCCAGCGAGCGCCAGCTGCAGGCGGCGCAGGAGATCGACGAGGAGTTCGCGGGCGATCGCCTGGTGGGGGAGTTCCGCCAGCTGGAGCGGTCGGCGGGGGGGAGCACCGCCGATTACCAGTTGCTCCAGCTGAAGCAGCGGATGGGGCTGCTGGCCGGCGGCGGGGCGCCAACGGGGGCGCGCCAGCTGGGGGCCGGCGAGGCGGGCACGCCGGGGGCGGGCGGTGCCGCACCGCAGGCGCTCCCGGCGCCGGCGGCTCCCCCCGCGGCCATCGAGGCGGAGGGGCCCGACGTGGAGCACGTGACCGGGGATGCGGAGCTCATCGCCGAGATCGAGCAGCTGCGTGCGCTGCCCCCCAAGACGACGTGAACGCGGCGCGGTCATGATGGCGCCAGCCGTGGCGCGGAGGGGTGCCCGGGGGGCAGGGTGACCAGGAGGGCATCCCCGCGCTCGCGCAGGGTGGTACCGAAGGCTTCCCACCGCGCCCCGTCCGCCTCCCCGTCCAGGGCATGGCTGGCGGGGCGCGTCGTGCGCGTGGCGGGTACGCGGGTCCGCAGCAGATAGAGGCTCGGGTGCGGTGCTGGCGCGGCGGGGGGGGTGCCGGCCAGCCACCCGCGGAGCAGAAAGGGGAGGGCGCTCTGGGGGAGCGCTGCGCGCCGGGCCCGCCGGTAGGGTGGCAGGATGGTGATGGCGGGTTCCGGGAGGGCGGCGTGCGTGGGAAGCAGGAGCAGCTCAGCCGCCTGGATGGTCAGGTGCCGGACGGGTGGCGTCGCGCACGTGGCCCAGCAGGTCGGGAACCCGGCCTCCTTCGTGGTCCACGCCGGCTCGGGACGCCGCTGACGGGAGTCTGGCGTGGAAGGCGAGGCGAGGGCGGGCTCAAGGTGGCCGCCGCCGCGGGGTTCGGCCACGCGATGCCGCACCATCCCTGCTGCGGCGAGGGGGGCGCCCACGACCGTCAGGCGAAGCACCCACCGGGGGACCGGGTGGGGGAGCTGGGAGAGGATCGGGCGGGCGCGCGCGGAGGGGGGCTGGTGACCGGAGGCAGTGGGCATGCCCCAACGTGCGACACCCCGCCGGCGGTGCGGTAACCGCGCCACCGCCGGCGGGGTCCTGGCACCGCGGGGCGTGCGACGCCCCGCGGTGTGCGTGCTGGGCGATTACGGTGCCTGGGTCACGGAGCGGTAGTACCGGCGCTCGGCCGCGGTGCGCTTGTGGTCCATGTCCCAGAGCGTGGCCTGCACCATGATGCCGCGGAAGCGGCGCGCCTGCTCGCGAGGGGCCGGGGTGTAGCTCGCGTCGGCCACCGGCGCGTCGGCCGGCTGCGTCTCGCGGGCCAGGACCTGGGCCACGGTCCCCATCTTCTGCAGGTGGTCCGTCTTGTGCTGGATGAAGACCCGTCCCACCACCGGGGTGCCGTTGACCAGCGTCATCCCCGTGGCGGGGTCCACCGGCCAGGCGCCGTGGGGGGTGTCGGCCGCGGGGGCCGGCGCGACATTCGCCGTGACCATCGGGGCGTCAGCCCCAAGGGTGGTCGCCGTGGCGGAATCGGCCACTGCGGAGTCGGCCGGTGCGGAGTCGGCCGATGCCGCCGTGGCGGCAGCGGAGTCAACCGGCGGCTGCGGGAGCGGGGCGCGGGCGGCGAGGGTCACCGCGACCACCGCGGTGATGGCGGCCAGCGCGAGGGGGAGCGGGGGGCGAGAGGCCATGGGATGGAGACCGGGTTCAGGGAAGGCGTGTGGCCGGGAAGGCCCGGCGCGGCGGCACGGGGGTGGGCGCACCCCCTACATTCAACGCAGAACGGCGCCGCCGGATCCCGACTGCGGGCCCGCGCCGCCCCTCCGGTGCCACCCTGGTCCGTCCCGTCCCCATGTCCGAGCTCCGCGCACCCCTTCGCCTCTTCAACACGCTGACGCGCACGGTGGAGCCGTTCGCCCCGGCCGACGGGCGCACGGTGCGCATGTACACCTGCGGCCCCACGGTCTACAACCCGGCCCACCTGGGGAATTTCCGCACCTTCCTGTTCGAGGACCTGCTGCGCCGCGTGCTGCGGCTCGCGGGGTGGGAGGTGCTGCAGGTCATGAACCTGACCGACGTGGACGACAAGATCATCCGCAAGGCGGCGCAGCTGGGGACGTCCATCACCGCGGTGACCGAGCCGTACACGGCGCTGTTCCACGAGGACCGGCGGTACCTGCGCATCGAGGAGGCCGAGGTGTACCCCAAGGCCACCACGCACATCCCGGAGATGATCGCGCTGGTGGAGCGGCTGGTGGCCAACGGCGTGGCGTACCAGGCGGAGGACGGGTCGGTGTACTTCGCCATCGACCGCTTTCCGGGGTACGGCCAGCTCTCGCGGCTCGACCGGCGCGAGGTGCGCGCGGGCGCCCGGGTGGCGCAGGACGAGTACGCCAAGGACAACGCGCAGGACTTTGCGCTGTGGAAGGCGGCCAAGCCCGAGGACGAGGCGACGGGGGCCGCGTGGGACTCCCCCTGGGGGCGCGGGCGCCCCGGGTGGCACCTCGAGTGCTCGGCGATGGCCATGAAGTACCTCGGGGAGACCTTCGACCTGCACGCCGGGGGGATCGACCTCATCTTCCCGCACCACGAGGACGAGATCGCGCAGTCGGAGGCGGCCACGGGGAAGCCGTTTGCGCGGTGCTGGTGCCACGGGGAGTTCCTGCTGACCGATGGCGCGAAGATGGCCAAGCGGGTGGGGAACGTGTCGAACGTGGTGGGGCTGCGCGAGGCGGGGATCAGCGGGACGGCCTACCGGCACTTCGTGTTCTCGGCGCACTACCGCAAGCAGCTGAACCTGGGGGAGGAGTCGCTGGAGCAGTCGCGGGTGGCGGTGCGCCGCGTGGGGGCGTTTGCGCGGCGGTTGGCGGAGGCGACGGCGGCGCCGGCGGAGGCGGCGGAGGGGGCGGCGCGCGCGCAGGCGGCGTTCCTGGCGGCGCTGCTGGACGACCTCAATGCCCCCGAGGCGATGGCGGTGCTGTTCACCTGGATCACGGAGGTGAACCGGGCGCTGGATGCCGGGGGGGGCGATGCGGCCTCGTTGGCCCGGGTGCGCGAGGTGTTCGCCCTGATGGACGGGGTGCTGGACCTGGTGCCGGAGCAGGAGACACCGGAGGCGCTGGCGGCGTGGGTGGAGGAGCGGCTGGCGGCGCGCCGGGCGGCCCGGGAGCGCCGGGACTTTGCCGCGGCTGACGCGATTCGCGGGGAACTGACGGCCCGGGGGATCCTGCTGGAGGACTCGGCGGCGGGGACGCGGTGGCGGTTGGGGTAGCGGCGTGGGGAGCGGGGGGAGCGTCGTGGGACGCGGCGCGCACGGATTGCGGGGGTCGCTTGATCTCCGGGGGCTTGGGGGTTAGCATGGACGCTCTGGAACACGTCCGGTCCGGGCGGGGGGCAGCGGCAGCGGGTCCCCGGTCATGCTGACGTAGCTCAGTTGGTAGAGCAGCTGATTTGTAATCAGCCGGTCGCGAGTTCGAGTCTCGCCGTCAGCTCTGCCCTGGGCCCGCGCAGTGAGGGCGGTGGGGCGTGGGGTCAGGCTGGGTGGGGTACTCAAGTGGCCAACGAGATCAGACTGTAAATCTGACGGCGCAAGCCTTCGAAGGTTCGAATCCTTCCCCCACCACTGCAGGGCGCAGCAGGCAGGTCCCCGGAGGCGTCCGGGTGCGGGTCCCGCGGGAGTAGCTCAGATGGTAGAGCGCAAGCCTTCCAAGCTTGATGTCGCGGGTTCGAGCCCCGTCTCCCGCTTTGTGGGTGGTTGTCGCGCTGCGGTGGAGGGGCTGGCTGTCCGCGTCTTGTCGGGGCGGCCGGTGCCCGGTTAGGTTGGGAGGCTCGGGGCGGGTGTCCCGGGGTGGTGCGCTCACGTAGCTCAGTCGGCAGAGCACATCCTTGGTAAGGATGAGGTCACCGGTTCGATCCCGGTCGTGAGCTTGGCGGCGGGCCGCAGGGGGAGGGATCCCCGTGCGGCCCGTTTGTCGTTTGGGGGTGG
>JBILKP010000132.1:0-7867 GCA_044376625.1 Gemmatimonas sp.
CGCGCTGCAGGTGGCGGATCAGCGAGTGCGCCTTGTACTGCGTGGCCACGCCGATGCGCCGGATGCCGGAGTTGATGGCGTTGGAGAGCGCGAAGTCGATGATGCGCGTCTTCCCGCCGAAGTACACGGCCGGCTTGGCGCGCCGGTCGGTCAGCTCGTACAGGCGGGAGCCGCGCCCCCCGGCCAGCACGTACGCCATGGCGAAGCGGCCGAGGTTGCTGGGGCGGGACAGGGGCGGCATGCCTTCAACCTTGTCACGGGACCGCCACGGGGGAAGGGTGCCCGGCCACACGCCCGTCGCCCCCCGCCGCCCGCGGCCCCGCGCTCACCACCCGGTTCCGCCCCGCCCCCTTGGCGGCATACAGCGCCGCGTCGGCCCGGGTCAGCCACTCCGACGGCTCCTCCCCGGGGGCCAGCTCCGCGCACCCGAACGACGCCGTCACCCGGCCGCCGGGAGACGCCAGCTGCGAGGCCAGCAGCGCGCGCAGCTCCTCCGCCATCCGCTCCGCCCCCTCCAGCGGCGTGTGCCGCAGCAGCAGCACGAACTCCTCGCCGCCGTAGCGGAACAGCTGGTCCGCGTCGCGGATGCGCGACCGCACCAACTGCGTCAGCTCCACCAGCAGCCGGTCCCCCGCCTCGTGGCCGTACTGGTCGTTCACGGTCTTGAAGTGGTCCAGGTCCAGCAGCACCAGGCTGGCCTCCTCCCGCTGCCGGGCCAGCTGCCGGCGGGCATGCCACAACGCCTCGGTCAGCGCCCGCCGGTTCCCCGTGCCCGTCAGCGGATCGCTCGTGGCCAGGCGCTCGATCTCCCGCTGCTTCTGCTCCACCTCGGTGACCAGCGCGATCATCAGCCCCATGGTCCAGCTGGCCGACACCAGCAGCACCACCAGCTGCACCACCGGCGCCTTCAGCACCACCGCCGTGAGCACCCCCAGCACCGCCAGGTTGATCCCCGCCGCCACCGTCGCCGTGCGCCGCCCGAAGATCACGAAGTAGGTCACCAGGCACGGAAACACCCACGCCGCCACGGTGTCCCGTTCCATCAGCTGCGTCACCACCGACCCCAGGAACGGCACGGCGGCCGTCACCCACCCCAACGCCCCCAGCCGCTTCGCCCGGTGCAGCCCGGCCGCCAGGGCAAAGCACACGGCGGCGATGAACAGGTTGAACAGCGCCCGCGAGTGCGCCCCGGCGCTCCACCGGAAGGCCGCCAGCGGCAGCATCAGCGCCCCGCACCCGGTGGCAATGAAGAACAGCACGCGGATCCGCAGCCGGTCCTCCCCCCCGACGGCGGCACGCAGGGGCGCACGCCCCGCAGGGAGCGGTGCCGGCAGGTCGGGCTCGGGGGACGCAGGGAGGATCACGCGCGGGAGGCACCGGGACGGGGGAACGCAGGGGGACCCACATCGACGACTGCCCGCGCCCTCGGGCAACCCCGCGCCACCGGTGTTCCCTCCAGGGAACAGCCCTCAGCGGTCCTCGGGGGCCCCGTGCGCCGCCAGGAACGCCTCCACCACCGCCGGGTCGAACTGCGTCCCCGCGCACCGCCGCAGCTCCTCGGCCGCCACCGCCGCCGACCGCGCCGCCCGGTACGGACGGTCGGTGGTCATCGCGTCCCACGTGTCGGCCACCGCCACGATGCGCGCATACAGCTCGATGTCCGTCCCCCGCTTCCCCGCCGGATAGCCCGTGCCGTCGAACTGCTCGTGGTGCTCGGCCACCCCGCGCTTCACCCGCCCCGACACGCCGATGGGCGCCACCAGCTCCCCCCCCAGCGTCGCGTGCGCCTCCACCACGGTCCGCTCCTCCGGCGTCAGCTTCCCCGGCTTGTGCAGCACCGCGTCCGGCACCCCGATCTTCCCCACGTCATGCAGGATCGCGCACGCCTCCAGCTCGTGCATCTCCGCGCTGGACAGCCCCAGCTGCCGCCCGGTCGCCAGGCTGTACCGGCACACCCGCTCCACATGCCCGCCCGTGTACGCGTCGCGCGCCTCGATCGCGTTGGCCAGCACCATGATCACCTCGCGCCGCATCCGGTCGAAGCGCGCGTTCTCGATCGCCCCCGCCGCCTGCTCCGCGATCGCCTGCAGCAGCTTCAGGCTCCCCTCGTCGAACAGGCCGTCGCGGATGCGGTTGTCCACGTACAGCAGCCCCGTGAGGGTGCCGCGGAACAGCACGGGCACGCACAGGATCGAGCGCAGCGCGTGCAGCGACACGCTCCCGAACGCGGCGAAGCGCGGGTCCAGCATGGCGTTCGACGTGAGCACCCCCTCGCGCGTCGACACCACCTGGTCCAGCAGCCCGCGCGACACCGCGAAATCCGACCCCGCAATCTCCTGCTGGTCGATCCCCCGCGCCGAGGCCAGCGTCAGGACGCCGTCCTCGTTGAGCACGAACAGCGCGCCGCGCTCGGCGCGCAACTCGGCAATCACCCGGTCCATCACCACCTGCACGATCTCGTCGAACGCCAGCGCCGAGTTGAACTGGCGCCCGGCATCCAGCAGGAGCCGCAGCAGGGACAGCTCGGAGCCGTCGGGAGGCGTGGGCGGGTGCGTGGTCATGGGGCTCTGGGGGGCGGGGCGGGGCAAACGGCCTGCACGGATGTCCCCAAATAGACTGGACGCGCGTGCGAGGGGCAACGACGGGCCCGGGGACGAAAGCCCCCGCCGCCGGAGCCGCCGCTACCGGCAGCTCCGCGGCTTGTCCAGCGTCTCCCCCGCCGCCATGGGCCGCACCGACAGGAACTGCACCCCCGGACGGGCGGTGGGCGCCAGCGTGATCGCCACCCGCAGCGCCCCGGTGCGGCACGCCAGCCGCCACTCGCCGCGCAGCGCATTCTCCGCCACCAGGGGGCCGTCGATACGGCACGTCCCCCCGGCCGCATCGCGCAGCCGCGCGATCGCCGCCGCCCGACGCGGCGCGCTCTCGTCCAGGAACAGGTTCATCGCCGCCACGCTGTCGGCCAGCGGCTGGCGCCAGTCGTTCACCAGCGCCGTCACCTGCTGCTGCATGGCCACCAGCGCGGGCGACGGCACCGGGGCCCGGGGCGCCGTCCCCCCGGTCTCCGCCAGCACCGCCAGCGCCTGCGACACCGGGGCGCCCCAGCTGGTGTACGTGAGGCTCCCCATGGCGATGATCCCCACCCCCGCCTCCGGCAGCCACTGCATCAGCGACCCGAACCCCGGCAGCCCGCCGGAGTGCGCCACCACGTGCCCCGACAGGCAGGTGGCCGACACGCGCAGCCCGTAGCCGTACCCCCCGGCCGACAGCACCGGCACCCCGTCGGCACCGCGCACCGCCGACGCCGCGCCGAAGCGCGCCAGCTGCTGCATCTCCCGCCGCGACGCGCGCGAGAGCACCGGCGAGTCGGCGCCGTCGCGCGCGGGGAACGCGTCCAGCAGGAACGCCACCCACCGCGACAGGTCGGCCGCCGAGGTGAGCATCCCCCCCATCGCCCCGAAGGCGCCGTCCGCCAGCGGCGGCTCCTCGCGCCACTGCCCGTCCTCCAGCCGGTACCCCTTCACCAGCCGCACCGACGGGACGTCGGCCGCCTCCAGGTACGTGGACCCCATCCCCAGCGGCCCGGTGATCCGCTCGCGCAGGTACCGCGCATACGGCATCCCGCTCACGTTCCGCACGATGCGCCCCAGCAGCGCAAACCCCAGGTTGGAGTACTCGTACGCCGTCCCCGGGGCGGTGGAGAAGGGGAGCCCCGCCCGCACCATCGCCCCCAGCGCCTCGTCGGAGGCCGCCAGCTGCTGGTCCCCCCACGGGTTGTCCTCGGGGAAGCCGGCGCTGTGCGTGAGCAGGTGCCGCACGGTGATCTTGGGTGCGTCGGCGGTGGGGTACCGCAGCGTGGCCAGCTCGGGGACGTACTGCTCCGCTGGGTCGTCCAGCCGGAGCCGCCCCGCGTCGCGCAGCTGCAGGATCGCCGCCGCGGCAAAGCTCTTGGACATGGAGGCGATGCGGAACACCGAGCCGGTGTCCACCGGGAGCGCCGCGGGGACGTCCCGCACCCCCGCCGCCGCCACGTGCAGCAGGCGCCCGTCCACCACCACGCCGTAGGCGATGGCCGGCACGCGGCTCCGGGCGGCAAACGCCTGCAGCAGCGAGTCCACCCGCGGGAGCGCCGGGCGCAGCTGCGCGGCGCGGGTGGCCGGCGTGGCGGGCTGGGCCGGCAGCGGGGCGGACGCGGCGGCCAGCCACGCCAGCACGCGGAGGGCCGGCGGGCCGAAGGCCGGCGACGGGACGGATCGGAAGGGGCGCATCCCCCCAACCTGCATCCGCGCCGGGGCTCCCGACAGTATTTTTCACGGATGACTTGCCGACTGCTCCCCCTGCTGGCCGTGGCGCTGGGCGCGGGTGCCCTGGGCGCCTGCGCCTCCGCCCGCACCGCCGCCCCCGCCTTCCAGATGGGCGAGGCGGGCGCCATCGCCCGCGCGCGCGCCGACAGCCTCCGCTACCCGTGGACGCAGGCCGACGTGGACTTCATGACGGGGATGATCCACCACCACGCGCAGGCGATCGTGATCTCCCGGTGGGCCCCCTCCCACGGCGCCTCGCCGGCGGTGCAGCGCCTCACCGCGCGCATCATCAATGCGCAGACCGACGAGATCCGGCTGATGCAGACGTGGCTGACCGACCGGCTGCGCCCCGCCCCCGCGGTGGACTCCACCGGCGCCGTCACCATGCCCGGCGCCGGCGGCGGGGCGCACGCGGGGCACGACATGGGGCACGCCGGCCACGCCATGGGCGGCATGAGCATGCCCGGCATGCTCTCCGAGGCGCAGATGGCCGAGCTCGACGCCGCCCGCGGCGCCGACTTCGACCGGCTGTTCCTCACCTACATGATCCAGCACCACCGCGGCGCCGTGGGGATGGTGCGCACCCTCTTCCAGGCCCCGGGCGCCGGGCAGGACGAGACGGTGTTCAAGTTCGCCAACGACGTCGAGGTGGACCAATCCACCGAGATCAAGCGCATGGTCACCATGCTGCTCGAGATGGGGCACCTGCCGCCGCCCCCCCAGCCGTAGTTCCCGTTCCACCCCGCCCGTTCACCTTCGAGGATCCCGCATGACCCTTCCGTTCCCCGCCGCGCTGGGCCGGCTGGCCGCCGTGGCCGCGCTGGCCGCCGTGGCCGGCTGCAGTGGCGCCAAGCCCACCCCGGCGCCCGCCCCCGCCTCCGACCCCCGCAACGCCCTCAAGGCCGGGCTCTTCGACGCCGGCGAGGCGGTCTCCAACCTCAAGGTCACCGCCCGGGCCACCTCCCCCCAGGGCTTCCTGGGGATCACCAACTCCGACCTGGCCTTCACGGGCAACTACGCCATCCAGGGGAACTACAACGGCCCCGTCATCTGGGACATCAGCAACCCGTCCAAGCCGACGCTGGTCACCGCGTACGCGTGCCCGGCGTCGCAGAACGACGTGTCGGTGTACAAGAACCTGATGTTCATGTCCGCCGAGGCCCAGAACGGCCGCGTCGACTGCGCCCCCGGCGGCGTGCGGGAGACGGTCAGCGCGCAGCGCATGCGCGGCGTGCGCGTCTTCGACATCACCGACATCAAGGCCCCCAAGCTGGTGGCCAACGTGCAGACGTGCCGCGGCTCGCACACGCACACGGTGCTCGAGGACCCCAAGGACAAGGCGAACGTCTACATCTACGTCTCCGGCTCGTCGTCCATCCGCCCCTCGGCGGAGCTGGCGGGGTGCGCCGGTGACGTGGCGTCCACCGACGCGAGCTCGTCGCGCCTCCGCATCGAGATCATCAAGGTGCCGCTGGCCGACCCCTCCCGCGCCGCGGTGGTCGGGCGCGCCAACATCTTCACCGGCCTCAAGGAGCCGCCGCGCCACGGCCTCTCCGACGCCGACAAGGAGGCCGCGTCCTCGCAGCTGGCGCGCGCCCGCGCCGCCGGCGCCTTCATCGCGCGCAACCCGCAGTCGGGCGCGGACATGGTGGTCCCGCCGCAGCTGGTGCGCATGGCGCTGGATTCCATCGTGAAGGCCCGCGGCGGCAGCGGCGTGGCCACCGCGGCCGACAGCAGCGCGCTGCGCGGCGGGATCCAGGGGGTCATGAACCGCATGTTCGCCGCCGCCCCGGGCGGGGGCGGCGAAGGCGCGGTGAACGAGCGCTCCCAGTGCCACGACATCACCGTGTACCCCGCCCTCGGCCTGGCCGGCGGCGCGTGCGAGGGGCACGGGCTGCTGCTGGACATCAGCGACCCGGTCAACCCGGTGCGCCTCGATGCCGTGGCCGACTCCAACTTCGCCTACTGGCACTCGGCCACCTTCAGCAACGACGGCACCAAGATGCTGTTCAGCGACGAGTGGGGCGGCGGCGGCGCCCCCAAGTGCCGCGCCGGTGACAAGGCCGAGTGGGGCGCGAACGCCATCTTCGAGATCGTGAACCGCAAGCTGGTGTTCAAGAGCTACTACAAGATCCCCACGTACCAGACGGCCAACGAGAACTGCGTGGCGCACAACGGCTCGCTCATCCCCATCCCGGGGCGCGACGTCATGGTGCAGGCCTGGTACCAGGGCGGCATCTCGGTGTTCGACTGGACCGACCCCGCCAAGCCCTTCGAGATCGCCTCCTTCGACCGCGGCCCGGTGGACTCCACCCGCATGGTCTCCGGCGGCTCGTGGTCGGTGTACTGGTACAACGGCCAGATCGTGAGCTCGGAGATCGCGCGCGGGCTGGACGTGGCGGAGATGATCCCCAGCCGCTTCGTCACGCAGAACGAGATCGACGCGGCCAACACGGTGAAGTTCACGGAGCTCAACGCGCAGGGGCAGCCCAAGCTGGAGTGGCCCCCCAGCTTCGCGCTGGCCAAGGCGTACACCGACCAGCTGGAGCGGAAGGGGTGCGTGGCGCCCGCGCGGCTGGGCGAGCTGCGCGCCGGCATCGCCGAGGCGGAGAAGGCCAGCGGCGGCGCGCGCAGCGCGGCGCTGGGGAAGGCGCTGGCCGTGGTGGAGGCCGAGCGCAGCTGCGACCCCAAGAAGAGCGACCTGCTCAAGAAGGCGCTGCAGGACCTGCGCCCGTCGATGATGTGACGTCGTGACGGCGCGGGGGACGCCCCCCGCGCCCCCGCCTGACGCACGGCCCCCGGATGCCTTGGCACCCGGGGGCCGTGTCGCGGTGGGGCGCCCCCGGGCGGGAACCGCCCCCGTCGCTACGCCGGCGCCAGGTACCGGTAGCTGCGGTGCCAGCGCCCCCACGCGGCGCCGGACAACGGCGCCTCCCCGCGCGGATCGGCGCCGGGGGCCAGCAGGAACAGGTTCTCCCCCTCCGCCCCCATCCACGACACCGCCACCACCAGCGCCCCGCCGCGGCGGGCCGCAAACAGCACGCGGAAATCCTCGGGGTGGAACACCCCCTGGTCGTCCACCCGCCACAGATCCTGCCCGGGGCGCTCCACCGTGGCCGGATGGCGGTCCAGCCGCAGCGTGTCATGGTCCAGCACGGCCATCACCGCCAGCGCCTCGCGCCCCACGGTGGCAAACTGCGCCATCGCCACCGTCACCCCGGGCGCCACCGCGGCCATTGGCCAACACCCCTGCACCGCGCGCCCTTCGGCCTCCGCCAGGCGAGCCCGCAGTGCCGGGGGGCACGTGGCGGCCCTGGTGGCAACCGGTGGCAGCACCGTCGCCGCCAGCACCGAGTCGGCGGTCAGGTAGCAGCTGGCATCCGGCGCCGCGCGCCCCGCCGTCACCACAAACCGCTCCCCCGCCTGGTGGACGAAATTGGCCGCGTGCTGCCGCCCCGTGTCCCCGGCATCGCCGGGCTGCCGCCCCGCATGGCGCACCGGCAGCACCGCCGCCCCCGGACAGATGGCCCAGCGCACCGCCGTGGGCGGGAACAGCGAGTCCA
>JBILKP010000133.1:0-7820 GCA_044376625.1 Gemmatimonas sp.
CGCCAGCGCCTCCATGGTCACGCCGTCCCCCACCCGCAAGCGCGCCACGCTGGCCACGCAGCGCGAGAGCGCCCGCTCCGCGGACTGGAGGTAGTCCGTGGATCCGTGCGCCGCCAGTCGGCGCTCCTCAAACACCACCAGCGCGTGGTCGAGGTGTGGGGCCAGCTGCCGCAGCAGGTCCCGCGCGCGCAAGGTGCCCGCGTGCCCCAGGGGGGCATCCCCCGTCGGGGCGCCCCCCCGAGCGGCACTGGCGGAAAGCAGCGCGGCAAGAAACGGGACGGCCTGCAGCCCGTACTCCGCGGCGCGTGCGGGGGGACGTGGCGGACCGGCCGCCCCCTGCCGCCCGCCGCGGCGCCCCCGCTGGTAGGCCGCCAGCCCACGCGTGATCGCCTCCTGCCGCTCGGGATCCCCGCGTCCCCACCCCTGCAGCTCGGCCAGTGCCGGCAGGGCGTCGGGGCGGTGCACGTCGTGTTCGGCCGCAATCAGGACGAGCCCCCGCAGCGCCTGCCGATCGGCCGGATCGCGCAGGCGCCGCAGGACCGGGTGCCACGCCGGAGGGACGCCGGCGACGCGCAGGCCGTCCGGCCGCAATCCGAGGGCCTCCGTCACCACCCGGGCGAACAGGGCCACGTTGCTCAGGCGACTGCGCAGCGCACTCCCGCGCTCGCCACGGCCGCGGCCAGCCTGCCCCGCCCAGTGGCGGACATCGTGGAGCCAGGGCAACAGGTCGGAGGGCCCCGGGGATCCCGCAGGCGCGTCGGGCAGCGCCACACTGGAGCGCACATACGAGACCACCGAGCGGATCCGGGCGCTGGGCAGCCCACGCACGGCCGCCTCGCGCCGGAACAGCTCCAGCGCGGCGTCCAAGGGGAGGGTGTGTGCATCCCCCCACCAGCCGGCCGTTCCTTGGAGGACCCGGCCGTGACGTCCTGCGGCGTAGTGGTCACGCCCTGCATGCCCCCGAGAGGACTCGAACCTCCGACCAACGGTTTAGGAAACCGCTGCTCTATCCAACTGAGCTACGGGGGCGTGACGCCCACGCCCCCGGTGCGGACCGGCGCGCCCGACAGCACGCCACCCGCACCCAAGGTGCCGTGGAGCAGTCAATTGTACGTCAAACCCGCCGTGACACAACCGGTGGCCGCCGTCGGCGCCTCGGTCCCCCCCGCCACGGTGCCCGTCAGGCCAAGCGGGGCGCCCGTGCCCCATGCAGTGCGGCCAGGGTCAGCACCAGCGTCGAGGCCTCACGCAGCGGTTCCTCAACCTCCAACAACGGCAGGGCACCGGCGCGCACACGCTGTGCCAGCCGCTCCAAGTGACGCGCCGCCGCCTCGGCATCGGCGCGGGCGGTCCCGTCCACCCGCTGCACGGTTCCGTCCGGTCCACGGGGCGAGAACCACCGGGCCCTTGCCGCGTCACCGGTCGCGGCCTCTCCGGCGTACTGCCGCAACTCCTTGATCACATCACGGATGGACGCCATCGCCTCATCCACCGCCACATCCATTGCCACATCCATTGCCACATCCATTGCCTCATCCGTCGCCACCGGCAGGGCGTCCCCCCGCGACGACTCTGGCAGCTTGAACAGGGCACTCGGCAGGTCGGTGTCCACGTCGGCACGCCCCGCGGCGCGCCGATCGTCCGGCATGGGGGGCAGCGTCAGGGCCCGTGCATCGTCTGGCACCGCTTCCACGGCAGCGGGCAGGAACACGGGATGCGCCAAGGGCGCGTGCCAAGGCACCAACTCCGCGCCTGCGGGCACCGGCAGGTCTGCCGTTGGGACGAATGGGGGAAGGCCCGCCCCGACATGCGACGGGGGCCGGGCGCCTGCGGCGCCCAGGTCCGACGCCCCGGTCACGACGGCCACCCCTCCGCGCCAACGAGCGGTACGAACCGGACGGCGCCCAGTGAGGTCGGGTGGAGCCGTCCGTCCCGCTTGTGAAACACCGTGAGCTGTTGCTCCTCCCGGGTACCCACGGGGATCAGCAACCGCCCCCCCTCTGCCAATTGTGCAGCCAGCGACGGGGGCACATCCGGCGCACCGGCGCTGACCAGAATGGCATCAAACGGGGCGAATTCCCGCCACCCCAGCGTGCCATCGCCCGCCAGCAGGGTGGCGTTCCGCACCCCCACCTCCTGCAACACAGGGCGGGTGCGGTCCAGCAGGGCGGGAAACCGCTCCACCGAGAACACCTGCGAGGCGAGCCTGGCCAGGAGGGCGGTCTGATACCCCGATCCGGTCCCGATCTCCAGCACGCGCTCCCGCCCGGTGAGCGCCACCGCTTCCACGGCGCGCGCATGCACCCACGGCTGGGAAATCGTCTGCCCGCCCCCGATGGGCAGCGACGCGTCCTCATAGCTCCGATGCCGCACGGTCTCCGGCACGAACAGATGGCGCGGCACCTCGTCAATGGCACGCAGCACGGCCAGGTCGCGGATCCCCCGGTCCTGCAGGGCCTCGACCAGCCGCCGCCGCGCGCCGCGATACTCCGGCGCTAGAGGTCCTGCCACCACTCGGTGGACGTGTCCAGCACGTCCCGGTGCGTCAGGTCCAGGTGGAGCGGCGTCACGGAGATGTACCCGTCCCGCACGGCCCGGAAGTCGGCGTCGGCCCCGCCGCTCCACTCCACCGAGCCACCGCCAATCCACACGATGTCCCGCCCCCACGGATCCTTCATGCGGGTGATCGAGTCGCTGAACGCGCGGCGCCCCAGCCGGGTCAGGCGCGCCCCGCGGATCTCCTCCCCCGGCACCGGGGGCAGGTTCACGTTGAGCAGCGTGTCCGCCGGCAGCGCGGGCAGCGCCAACAGGTGCTGGATGAGACGCCGCAGCACCGGCACCTGCGTGTCCAGCAGGGCGTCGGCACGCAGGGCACTCCCCGCAAACGAGACCGCGATCGAGGGGATGCCAAGGGCGAGCCCCTCCATGGCCGCAGCCACCGTCCCGCTGTACAGCACGTCCTCCCCCATGTTCGCGCCGTGATTGATGCCGCTGATCACCACGTCCGGGCGCCGCTCCAGCAGCGCCTCCACGGCCAGCAGCACGCAATCGGTGGGGGTGCCATCCACCTGCCAGCGCCGCTCACCGAGCCGCACCGGTCGCAGGGGGTGGTGGAGCGTCAGCGAGTGGCTGGTCGCGCTCTGCTCCCGGTCGGGGGCCACCACCGTCAGGTCGCCCAAGGGCTCACAGGTGGCTTCCAGCACCCCGAGGCCGCGGGCCAGGATACCGTCGTCGTTGCTGAGGAGAATGTGCATGGGGTCGGTCAGGACGCGCGCGACACGCCGGGGGACGCCGCGGCGTCGGTGCCGGCGTCGGTGCCGGCAGGGTCAGCAAGCAACTGCATGAGGTCCAGCAGGTCACGCTCCACGGACTCCAGCACTTCCACCTCGAGCGCCGCCCGGGCGGCGGGACGCACCGCGCCGCCCTTGCGAAATTCCTCGAGCTTCTGGCGCGCCCCGTCGATGGTGTACTTCTCGGTGTACAGGAGGTGCTTCACCAACTGGATGAGCTCCACCTCGCGGCGCGCGTACACGCGGTTGCCGCTGCGGTTCTTCGCCGGGTTGAGGAGCTTGAACTGGCTCTCCCAATACCGCAGCACATGGGGCTTGAGGTCCGTCAGGGCGCACACATCGCCGATGGAGAAGAACTCCTGCACCGGCTCGCCGCGGGGCGCCGCCATGTCAGTCCCGCTCCGCGCGCAGGTCGCGCGCCATCAGCTCGGCGATCGCCTCACGCGGCGGCTGCCCGGCAAACAGCACCCGGTGCGTCGCCTCCACGATGGGCATGACCACCCCGGCCTGCTGCGCCAGCGCACGCGCGCTCTGCGCATTCAGCACCCCTTCGGCGACGCTCTCCTTCCCCGCCAGCGCCTGCTCCAGGGTCTGCCCCTCCCCGATGGCCACGCCCACGGCGCGATTGCGCGACAGGGCACCGGTGCAGGTCAGCACCAGGTCACCCAAGCCCGCCAACCCGGCAAAGGTCTCGCCGCGCGCGCCCAGCGCCACGCCCAGTCGCGTCATCTCCGCCAGCCCGCGGGTGATCAGCGCCGCCCGCGGGTTGAACCCCAATCCCAGCCCCTCCAGGATGCCGGTGGCGACCGCCATCACGTTCTTGAGGGCGCCGCCAAGCTCCACGCCCACCACATCGTCGCTGGTATACACGCGGAACGGGGCGGCGCTCATGGCGGCCTGCACGAGGCGCGCGGCCTCCGGATCAACCGACGCGGCCACCACGGCGGTGGGCTGCCCCTGCGCCACCTCGGCGGCAAACGACGGGCCGCTGAAGGCGACCACCGGGTGCGACACCGCCTCCGCCGACACCACGTCGGTCATGAGGGCCAGCGAATCCCGCTCGATGCCCTTGGTCGCCACGGCCAACGCCGCCCCGGGCGCCAGGTGTGGGGCGCTGCTGGCCACCACCGGGCGCAGCACGTGGGACGGGGCCGCATAGATCACCAGCGACGCGCCCCGCACCGCCTCCGCCAGGTCCACCGTGGCGCCCAGCCCGGGCGCCAGCGGCAGCCCCGGCAGGAAACGGGGATTCTCATGGCGCGTGCGCACGGCCTCCACCACGTCGGGCTCCCGCGCCCAGAGGGTGACGGCGTGCCCGTTGCGTACCAAGCGGTCCGCGATGGCCGTCCCCCACGCTCCGCCTCCCACCACCGCACAGGTCAGGATCCGCATGGTCATCCCCGTCCCTCCGGTTGCCCCCCGAGACGCCGCTCCTCGCCGCGTCGCAGGCGGCCGATGTTCTCGCGGTGCGTCCAGAACACGAAGGCCGCCACCGCCGCCCCCACGATCACCAGCGGCCCGACGCCGCGCGCCTGCCACGCCAGCACCACGGGGAGCATGGCGGCCGCGGCCAGTGATCCCGCCGACACATACCGGGTGCGCCAGACCACCACCGCGAACAGCCCCATCACCATCACCGTGGGCAGCGGGGCCAGCCCCAGGAACACCCCGCTGGCCGTCGCCACCCCCTTGCCGCCCCCCTGCCCCAGCAGGAACACCGGACGCACGTGCCCGACGATGGCCGCCACCCCCAAGGCAATGGGCACCCATGGCGTGGCGCCCCCTGCCACCAGCGACGGCAGCCCCACGACGGGCACCACCCCCTTCAGCACGTCCACCGCATAGACCAACGCGCCCCACCGCCACCCGAAGGTGCGCAACACGTTGGTGGCGCCCAGGTTGCCCGACCCCACGGTGCGCAGGTCCACGCCGTGGTACCGCCCCACGAGGTGGGCGGTGGGCACGGAGCCGATGACGTACGCCGCCAGCAGCGCCGCCCAGAGCGGCCATCCCCCGGCGGTCACCGGTCCGCGCCCCCCTTGCGACGCATCACGATGCGCAGGGGCGTGCCCACAAACCCCCACCGCTCCCGCATCTGGTTCTGCAGGTAGCGCAGGTAGTGCTCGGGGATGGCGTCCGGATTGTTGCCGAAGATGGCGAATGTCGGCGGCGCCACATCCACCTGGGTGGCGTAGTTGAGCTTGACTTCGCGGCCGGCCGCCTGCGGCGGTTGCAGGCGGGTGACGAACGCCTCCAGCCCTTCATTGACCTGCGACGTCGAGATGCGGCGCGTCCGCTCCCCCTGCACCTCCAGGACGAGGTCCAGCACCTTGCTCACCCGCTGCCCCGTGACCGCCGAGGTGAAGAGCACCGGCACATGCCCCAGGAAGGGGGCCTTGTCGACCGCCTCCTTCCGGATCTTCTCGGCGCTCTTGTGATCCTTGTCCTCGTACAGGTCCCACTTGTTGAAGATGAGGAGGAGGCCGCGCCCGGCCTCCCACGCCAGCGCGGCGATCTTGAGGTCCTGATTCTGCAGCCCCTCGGTGGCATCGATCACCAACAGGCACACGTCGGCCGAATCGATCGCGCGCCGGGTGCGCAGCGAGGCGTAGAACTCCACCCCCTCGTCAATGCGCGCCTGGCGCCGCAGGCCAGCCGTGTCCACGAACACCACGTCCTGCCCCTTGTACCGCATGGGCGCATCGATGGCGTCGCGCGTGGTGCCGGCGGCATCATGCACCACCAGCCGCTCCTCACCCAGCAGCCGGTTGACGAACGACGACTTCCCCACGTTGGGACGGCCGATCACCGCCACCCGGATTGCCTCGTCCTCGGGGGCCGGCTCATCCGGGATGGCCGCCACCACCGCATCCAGCAGGTCCCCCGATCCCTTCCCGTTCTGGGCGGACACCGGATGCACCTCCCCCACGCCCAGCCGGTAGAACTCGTAGAAATCGGTGCTGGACGGGTCGTCCACCTTGTTGGCCACCACCAGGAACGGCTTGCGGGCATTGCGCAGCAGGTCGGCGATGCGCGCGTCACTGGGATGCACCCCCACCTTGGCATCCACCACCAGCAACAGCAGCGTCGCCTCGTCGATGGCTTGCCGCACCTGCTTGCGGATCTCCGTGTCCATCGGGATGCTGGAATCCTCCACCAGCCCGCCCGTGTCGACCAGCCAGAACGGGCGCCCCCCCCACTCCGCCCGCCCGAAGTGGCGGTCCCGCGTGGTGCCCGCCTCCTCGCTCACGATGGCGGCGGTCTCCCCCACGATGCGGTTGAACAGATGGGACTTCCCCACATTGGGGCGTCCGACGAGGGCCACGACAGGCAGGCTCATGCCAGAGGGGTCAGGGCCGCGTCACCCAGGGGGACAAGCGCGTCCAGGAAATCGTAGGAAGGATGGACCGGCATCGGCAGCGCAGCGCGCACCGCCTCGAACGGGTCATCATCGAGGAACAGGCCATCGTCATTGATGGACTCCGCCGGAATCAGGGCGACGTCCAGGTCGTGCCGATCGGCCAGCACGCGGCGGATATCCGCGCCCACCAGCAGTCCGGCCGTGGTGGTGGTGGGGCCAAACAGCGAATTCTCCGCCACGATCAGCTCGAACTCCGCCCCCGTGGCCGCGGTGAGCTGGTCCAACAGCGGGGGCATGAGAGGAGCCATCGACACCCCGGTGACCACCCCGATGCGGCGCCCGTCCAGCCGCGGCAACTCGTCCACGCCGTCCGCCACCCGCGCGCGCAACGAGGTCACCGCCCCCACCCCGTTCTCGATCTGGGCGAATTCGCCGTAGTGCACCACGTCAGGCAGCTCCGCCCCGGCGAGCAGGTACAGCTCGTCGGAGCCGTAGACCCATCGGTCGTCGCGCTCCGCCAGCGCCCGCGCCGCCCACTGCTCCACGGTGGCCAGCAGCGACCGGGCGCTGGCGTCGTCCATGGGGCGGCCCGTGTACAGGTGCGAGAACTGCGTGACGCCCACCGGCACCAGCGCCACCGTGAGCACGGCGTCCCCCAGGGCCCACAGGTCGGCCAGCGACGCCTCCAGCACCGCCCCGTCATTGAGTCCGGGGACGATCACCATCTGACAATGGAACTGGATCCCCCCCTCGGCGAGGCGGGTCAGCTGCCCCACGATGTCCGGCACCCGCGGATTGTTCAGGAGCACCTTGCGGGCCTCCCACGGCGTGGCATGCACCGACACGTACAGCGGCGACAGCCGGTACTCCAGGATGCGCGCGATGTCCCGCTCCTTCACGTTCGACAGCGTCGCGAAGTTGCCGTAGGCAAAGGACAACCGGTAGTCGTCGTCGCGGATGTACAGCGGCTTGCGCAGCCCCTTGGGAAGCCCCTCAATGAAGCAGAACTCACACCGGTTCGCGCACCGACGGATCGTGGGCGGTGCCAGCTCCACGCCCAACGGCTCCCCGTCCATCCGCTCGATGTCGAACTCCACGGCCTCACCGTCGGGGAGCCGAGCCGACACCACGAACGCATCCTCCGCCGTCAGGAACTCCCAGTCCAGGAA
>JBILKP010000020.1:0-21892 GCA_044376625.1 Gemmatimonas sp.
GCCGGCTGTTGATCGACCTCGCGGCGGCGGCCCCGCGACTCCCGCTCTCGGCCCCAGCCTTCTCGTACCACACCACCCACCTCGAACGGAGACTCCGCACCATGACCACCCCTGCCCCGCGCCACCTTGGCGCCCGCGCCTCCGCCTTGGGGGCCATCGCCACCCTGGCCCTTGTCACCGCGTGTGAATCGCAGCTCCCCACCGCCGCCGAGGTGGAGCGGATGGACGTGGCCGCGTTGGAAGCGCGCACCGCGGCGGGGCTGCCGGGGGCACCCAGCGGCCCCACCTATTTCTTCGTGGACGGACGTCAGCTGACCGAGGCGGAGGCCAAGGCGCTCCCCGCCGGGAAGATCACGGCCATCCAGGTGGTCCAGGCGGCCAAGGGGGCGGGTACGGTGCGTGAGGTGCGCATCAGCACCGGCGGGGACAGCGTGCGGGTGGTGCGCGGCATGCTGCTGGAGGAGCGGCGGCTGGACTCCGGCGCGGTGACCGCCGTGCGCGTCGCCGGCGTGCGGACGGACAGCGCCGTGTTTGTCGCGTCGGATTCGATGCTGCTCCGCCTGGATCGCAACGACGCCTCCTCCTCCGGCACCCCCGTGCAGACCCTCAGGGTGGAGCTGGGGCGACGGGCGGGCGCGGACACCAACGCGGCGTTCGTGATCAGACAGAACGGCACGGCCGCGGGGCTCACCGCCCAGCCGCTGCTCATCGTGGACGGGGTACGCCAGCCGCAGGAGGCGCTCAAGCGGCTGGCGCCCGACGCCATCCAGTCGATCGAGGTGATCAAGGGTGCCGCCGCCACCAAGCTGTACGGCCCCGATGGCGCCAATGGGGTGATCGTGGTGACGTCGAAGGGGAAGCGATAGGGCGCGGACCGGCGTGGCAGTCGCCCCGTGCCCTCAGGGGCGCGCGGGCGGCTGCCTCAGAACGGCTTGAACTCGTCGAATGGCTGACGGCAGCCCTGGCACACGTGAATCGCCTTGCACGCCGTGCTCCCGAACTCGCTCTGGAGCCTGGTATTCGTGGAGCCGCACCAGGGGCACGGCACCGCCTCCCGCCGCCGCGTGAGCGTCACCAGGGCGCTCACGCCGGGGCGCCCGCTTGCGGCGGGCCCAGGTGGGGCGATGCCGTAGCGGCGCAGCTTCTCCCGCGCCTCCGGGCCAATCCAGTCGGTGGTCCACGCGGGGGCGTGCACCACCTCCACGCGCACCCCGTCAGCCCCCGCGGCCAGCACCGCGGCCGACACGTCGGCCTCGATCTCGCGCATGGCGGGGCACCCCGAGTAGGTGGGGGTGATGGTGACCACCGCCTCGCCCCCCTCCCACCGGGCGCCGCGCACGATCCCCAACTCCACCACGCTCACCACCGGCACCTCGGGGTCCTTCACGGTGTCCAGCACTGCCAGCAGCCGCTCGGGGGTGCGCTCCGCCGCCGAGCGCAGCGCGGGCGCCGCCTCCGCCGCCTCACCGGACCGCTCCAGGGCATCCTCGGCCACGGCGGCTCCTACCAGCGCGCACCGGGGTGGGCGCGGGCCACGCTCTGCATGGTGGCCAGCAGGTGCCCCAGGTGCTCGGTGTGGAAGCCACGGCGCCCGCCCGTGCGCATGAACGCCCCACGCGTGGCGCCCCCCTCGGGAAGGGTCAGCGTGGCGCGCTGTGCCACGTCAGCCACCATCCCCTCCCACAGCGCGCGCCGCGCCTCGTGGTCCACCACGATCCCGGCCTCGGCCACCGCCGTGTCCACGGCATCGGCCTCGAACAGCTCGCCGGTATAACGCCATAGCGCGTCCAGCGCCGCCTGCGCGCGCCGATGGCTCTCCGCGGTGCCATCGCCCAGCCGCACCACCCACCCGCTGCTGTGCCGCAGGTGGTACTGGTCCTCCTTGAGCGCCTTGGCCGCGATGGCCGCCAGCCCCGCATGCCCGCACTGCGCCAGCCGGTCCCACAGCAGCACGCTGTGCGCGTCAAAGAGGAACTGCCGCACCAGCGTCACCGCAAAGTCCCCGTTGGGGACTTCCACCAGCAACGCATTGCGGTAGCGCACGCCGTCGCGGAAATACGCCAGCGCGTCCTCATCGCGCCCCTGCCCCTCCTCGCGCCCCGCCAGCGCCAGCAGCGCGCTGGCGTGCCCGATGAGATCCAGCGCGATGTTGGCCATCGCGATGTCCTCCTCCAGCACGGGGGCGTGCCCGCACCACTCCGACAGCCGGTGCCCCAGCACCAGCCGGTCGTCCCCCAGCCGCAGCAGGTACTCCACCAGGGGCGCCGCCACGGGCGCCGTGCGCGGCCCGGCCGGATTGAACGCCGGCGCCTTCAGCACCACGCCGCCCGGTGCGGCAGGCGCCTCGGGCTCGTGCTCCTGCTCGTGGTCCGCCATGGCGCTAGAAGATGCGGACGCCGCGCGGCGCCACGTAGAACTGCGGGTGCCGGTACGGCTTGTCGTTGCCGGGGTCGAAGAAGGGGCCCGCATCGGACGGGGCCGACGCCACGATGGCGTTGCTGGGGACCACCCACAGGTTCACCGCCTCGCCACGCCGCGTGTACACGTCGCGGGCATGCTGCAGCGCCAGCTCCGCATCCTGCGCATGCACGCTGCCGGCGTGCTCGAAGGGCTCGCCGCGCGCGCCCTGCGTGAACACCTCCCACAGCGGCCCCTGGCTGTCGGGCGCCATGGCCGCTGCGTCCGCGGTGCGCGCCGCCTCCAGGCTCACGCCGCCGCCTCGCCCCGGGCGCCCGCCTGCTTCGCCGCGTGCGCCGCGGCCGCCTCGCGCACCCAGGCGCCCTCCTCGTGCGCCTGCCGGCGCGTGGCCAGCCGCTCCTGGTTGCAGGGGCCGTGCCCCTGCAGCACCGCGTGGAACTCGCTCCAGTCAATCTCGCCGAACTCCCAGTCGCCGGTGGCCTCGTTGAGGCGCAGGTCGGGGTCGGGGACGGTGATCCCCAGCGCGATGGCCTGCGGCACCGTGAGGTTCACGAAGCGCTGGCGCAGCTCGTCGTTGGTCTTCCGCTTCACGCGCCACTTGAGCAGCTCCCCCGAGTTGGGGGAGTCGGTGTCGCTGGGGCCGAACATCATCAGCGCCGGCCACCAGAAGCGGTTCACCGCCTCCTGCAACATCTCCCGCTGCGCCGGCGTGCCGGTGGCCAGGACGGTGCACACCTCGTAGCCCTGGCGCTTGTGGAAGTTCTCCTCCTTGCAGATGCGCACCATGGCGCGCGCATACGGGCCGTACGACGCCTTGGCCAGCACCGTCTGGTTCACGATGGCCGCCCCATCCACCAGCCAGCCGATCACCCCCATGTCCGCCCAGGAGAGCGTGGGGTAGTTGAAGATGCTGGAGTACTTGGCGCGCCCGTCCAGCAGCTGCGCGATGAGCTCCGACCGGTCGGTCCCCAGCGTTTCGGCGCCGCAGTAGATGTACAGGCCGTGCCCCGCCTCGTCCTGCACCTTGGCCAGGAGCGCCAGCTTGCGCCGCAGCGACGGCGCCCGCGTGATCCAGTTCCCCTCGGGAAGCATCCCGACCACCTCGGAGTGCGCGTGCTGCGACATCATGCGCAGCAGTTGCTTCCGGTAGCGCTCGGGCATCCAGTCCTTGGGCTCGATGCTCTCGCCCGCGGCAATGCGGGCCTCGAAGGCGGCCAGGAGCGCCGCGTCGTCGGCTGGGGGGGTGGGGATCGGCGTCATGCCCCCAATCTAGGGACCGCGCGGAGGGCGGGGCAATCGCGCCGCCGGCGCGACGCGCCTAGTTTCCCCCGCATGACCCAGCCCGCCGCCGCCAACACGATGCCCGCCCCCGATGGCTCCGTCTCCGTGACGGTGGACCAGGGGATCGGGACGGTGGAGTTCTTCCACCCCAAGTCCAATTCCCTCCCGGGCGCCCTCCTCCGGGAGCTGGCCGCCACCATCCGGACGCTCTCGGCCGACCCCGCCGTGAAGGTGCTGGTGCTGCGCAGCGGGGGCACCGGTCCCTTCTGCGCCGGCGCCTCGTTCGACGAGCTCACCGCCATCGACACCGCCGAGCAGGCCGCCACCTTCTTCAGCGGCTTTGCCGGGGTGATCCTGGCCATGATCCGGGCTCCGCAGTTCGTGGTCACCCGGGTGCACGGAAAGGCGGCGGGGGGGGCGGTGGGGCTCATCGCCGCCTCCGACTTCGCCTGTGCGGTGCGCACCGCCCCCGCCAAGCTGAGCGAGCTGGCGGTGGGGATCGGCCCCTTCGTGGTGGGGCCGGTGATCGAGAGGAAGGTGGGGCTGGCCTCCTTCAGCCAGATGGCGGTGGACGCCGACTGGCGCGACGCGGAGTGGTGCGAGCGGCGCGGGCTCTACGCGCGCCTGTACGACGACGTGGCCGCGCTGGACGCCGGCGTGGGCGCGCTCACGCGCACGCTGGCCGCCTCCAACCCCGAGGCCATGGCGCAGATGAAGCGGGTCTTCTGGGCGGGCACCGAGGGGTGGGACGCCATGCTGGCCGAGCGGGCGCAGATGAGCGGGACGCTGGCGCGGTCGGCGTTCACTCGCGAGGCAATCGCCCGCTTCAAGGGGCGCTGACCGGAGGGGCTGGCGCCTCGGGCACCGAGGCGCTCAGCGCCCCGGTGCCGACTTCCGTGTCCCCGTGAACGAGGCCGTCCCCATCCCCCCCAGCTCCATCGTCCCCTTCACGGCATTGGCATCCACCACCGCCCCGGTGAACAGGTAGGTGGTCCCGCCCGGGGTAGTGGCGGTGAAGGTGAACAGCGAGTCGCGCACCGTCCCCTTGAAGGGGAGCGCCCCCGATCGCGCCGACTCGTAGGTCCCGGTGAGCGAATCCCCCTTCTGCGTCATGGTCACGGTGGGGGTGCCGGTGCCGTTCTCGGTGACCACGGTGAATGCCCATGTGCCGGTGAGGTTCACCTGCAGCAGGGGTCGGGCGGCGATGGCCAGGGGGGCCAGGAGGGCGACGCCAAGGGCGAGGGCGTGACGACGAAGCATGTCCGGAATGGTGGGGGACGTCGGTCGAGAAGGGCGACGCGCGGGAGGCGATGCGCGGGAGGCGATGCGCGGGAGGCGATGCGCGGGAGGCGACGCGCCTTAGCGGGTGAGCCCGAATCCGTAGGGAGCCACGCCGGGGAGCGTGATGGGGAGCTTCCCACCGATGGGGCTCTTCCCCAGCAGCGCCCGCGCGGCGGCCCGCTGCGACGGGGTCCACGGGCCCCACGCCAACAGGTGCGCCTCGGTGAGCGGAAGCCCCAGCTGCAGGTAGGGGTTGTTGAACGACACCAGCACCACCCGGGTCCCCGCCGCGCGCAGCCCGTTCAGCAGCTCCGGCACCCCCTTGGTGGGGACCATGCTGGCGGTGTTGGTGGCGGCGCCCACATAGCTGGACACCACCACCAGGTCGGCGCCCCGCGCGATGCGCAGCGCGTTCTCCACCGCCGCCGGCAGGATGGCGGGGTCGGGGCTCACCTTGTACGCCCCCTCCCCGCCGCTGGCGGCGCCCGCGGTGGCCTCGGCCACCACCTCGGGGGTGAGGGTGAGCGCCTGCAGCTGCGGGTACCCGCCGCGCAGCTCGGCGTCAAAGCCGCGCCCCGCCCCCAGGTCGGCGCGCGACGCCACGCTGATGCTCACCACCCGCGCCGCACGCGGCATCCGGAAGGGGACCAGCCCCAGCGAGTCGCGCACCAGCGTGATCGATCGCTCCGCCACCTCGCGCGCGACCGCCTGGTTGGCGACGGTGCCCACGGCGGCGCGCACCCCGTCCAGCGACACCTCGCGCTCGCGGTGCAGCCCGAACTCGTGCTTGGCCAGGAGCAGCTTGCGCACCGAGGCGTCCAGCCGCGCCTCGGGGATGCGGCCACTGCGCACCGCCCCCTCGATGGCCTCGACAGACGCGCGCGCATCCGTGGGCATCAGCAGCACGTCATTCCCCGCCTCCAGCGCCCGCAACGTCGCCTCCTGCATGGTGAGCGACCCCATCACGCCGTTCATGTCCAGCGCGTCGGTCACCAGGATCCCCTCGAACCGCATCTGCGTGCGCAGCAGGTCGATCATGACGCGGCGGCTCAGCGTGGCCGCCGTGCGCGTGGTGTCCAGCGCGGGGAGGTCGCCGTGGAAGGTCATCATCCCGCGCAGCCCGGCGTCGATGGCCGCCTGGAAGGGAGGGAGCTCCACGCTGTCGAGGCGCGCGCGGGACACGTTCACGCGCGACAGCTCCAGGTGCGAGTTCTGCTCGGTGTCGCCATGCCCCGGGAAGTGCTTCCCGGTGGCCAGCATGCCGTTGGCCTGGATGCCGCGCACCAACGCGCTCCCCAGGCGGGCCACCAGCTGCGGGTCCTCAGCGATGGAGCGCGCGCTGATGACGGGGTTCTTGGGGTTGTTGTTGACGTCCAGCACCGGGGCGAAGGCCATGTGCACCCCCAGCGCGCGCCCCTCCAGCGCCGTGACGCGCCCCATGGCGTACGCCAGCGCGGTGTCGCGCGTGGCGCCCAGCGCCATCTGGTACGGGAAGGTGGCCGCGCCCCCCAGCTCGATGGCATTGGGGAGGAACCACCCGCCGCGCGCCCGGAAGGCGGCGCCGGTCTCGAAATCGGCGCCCACCAGCAGCGGCAGCCGCGACGCCCGCTGCAACGCGTTGACCTTGGCGGCGATGTCCATGGGGCCGCCCACCGAGACGATGACGCCCCCCAGCTCCAGCTCGCGCAGCTGCCGCTCGCTGGCGAGGTACGACGGGCCATCCACCGGGCTGTAGTCCCCCAGCGTCCAGATCCAGATGAGCTGCCCGGCCTTCTGCCGGACGGACAGGGTCTGCAGCACCGAGTCGGCCCATTGGAGGCCGGCGGCCGCACCAGCGGCAGCGGTGGCGCCCCCCGAGGCAGGAGAAGGCGTGGCCGCCGCGGTGGTGACCGGCGTGCCGGCCGAGCGGCACGCGGCCGCCAGCAGGAAGAAGGCGAGAGCGGCCGGGAGAGTGGGAGTGCGCATCACCCAAATATACCGTGCCGACGGTCGACGCTCAGTCGCCAGGCTCCGGGGTGGGCGGCGGGTCACCGGCGCAGGAACTGCCCCAGCAGGAGAAGCACCAGGAAGGCCATCACCCCGGTGGCCATCCACCCCACGGCCCGCAGGCGCCTGGGGGCCGTGAACCGTCCCATGACCGCCGGATCGCTCACCAGCCCCATGAGCATGGCCAGGATGGGGACCGACACCACGCCGTTGAGCACGGCACTCCAGTACAGGGCGCGCATGGCGGGGAGGGCCCCGGCATTGAGCAGCGTCCCCCCCACGGTGGCGACCACGATGATGAGGTAGAACCCGGGTGCCCCTGACCAGCGATACCGCAGGCCGTTGCGCCACCCCGCCGCTTCGGCCACCGCATAGGCGGCGCTCCCCGCCAGGACGGGCACCGCCAGCAGCCCGGTGCCGATGATCCCCGCGGCGAACAGGGCAAAGGCGAGGTTGCCCGCCAACGGGCGCAGCGCTTCGGCGGCCTGCGCCGAGGTGTCGATGCGCGTGATCCCGGCGGGGTGCAGCGAGATGGCGGTGCTGGTCATGATGACCACGGCGATCAGCGCCGAGAAGGACATGCCCACCACGGTGTCAATGCGGGTGCGGGCGAACTCCTCGGCGGCCTCGTCGGGGTGGGCCAGCAGGGAGCGGGCGCCGCGCGTGGCCATCTCCTCGGCCTCCTGGGCAGCCTGCCAGAAGAAGAGATACGGGCTGATGGTGGTGCCCAGCACCGCCACCACGGTCATGACGGCGCCGGGGCGGTCGCCGAGCGAGGGGAGCACCATGCCGCGCAGGACGTCACCCCAGGGGATGGGCTGCACGAGGAGCACCCCCACATAGGCAAAGAGCGCCAAGGTGAGCCACTTGAACAGCACCACGAGGCGCGCATAGGGGAGGAACACCTGGGCGGCCGCCAATGACACGCCGAAGGCGAGGGAGTACCAATAGGCGGGGCCGCCGAGCAGGAGGGCGACGGCGTCGCCCATGGCCGCGAGGTCGGCCATGATGTTGACGGTATTGGCCACCAGGAGGAGGGAGACGGTGGCCACCAGCAAGGGGCGCGAGCGGTGCGCGCGGATGTTGGCGGCGAGCCCGCGGCCGGTGGTGCGGCCGAGTCGGGCGCTGGCCAGCTGGACGGCAATGAGGAGCGGGAGGGCGAAGACCGAAGACCACAGCAGGCCGGTGCCGAACTGGGCACCGGCCTGCGAGTAGGTGGCAATCCCGGAGGGATCGTCGTCGGCGGCCCCCGAGATGAGCCCCGGCCCCAGTCGCCGCAGGAGCGGGTCGTGGTGGGGCGCGGGGGGCTCGGGGGGGGTGGTGTTCAGCGGCTCACCCGCACTCGCTGAAGCCACAGACATGGCACTTCACGCACCCTTCGGCGAACTCCAGCTGGGAGCCGCAGTCGGGGCAGGTGCCCATGAACACTTCGCCCACGGGACCGCCGAAGTCCACCTGGGGCTGCTCGCCGCCGCCCATGGGGGGGCGGGAGGTGGGGATCCCGGCCACCGGCGCCGGCGCCGCCTGGCTGCCGGCGGTGAAGGCGGTGCTGCCCCCGGCGAGGAGATCCTGCTGGACCCCCTGCTTGTCCCGCCACCACTGCTCCAGGGCGATGCCGACGGCGTCGGGCATGGAGAGCACCTTGTTGGGGCCCAGGCCGACCGCGCGATCGGAGGAGATGCCGCGCAGCTGGCGGTGGATCTCCATGAGCGGGATGCCGGAGCGGAGCGCCAGCGACACGAGGCGGCCGATCGCCTCGGCGTCGGCCATGGCGGAGCCGCCAGCCTTCCCCAGGTTGAGGAACAGCTCGAAGGGCTGCCCCTTCTCGTCCTCGGTGATGTTGACGAAGAGGGTGCCGAGGGGGGTGTCCTTGCGGATGGTGGTGCCGCGCATGACCTCGGGGCGGGCGCGCTTGGCGCGCCGCGAGGCGCTCTCCGCCTCGGCGCTGAACAGCGCCTTGCGGGTGCGCTCCAGCTCGTTCTGCAGCTCGGCGATGGTCCCCTGCAGCTCCCCCACCTCGCGGCGGAGGGTGGCGTCGCCCTTGTCGCTCTTGGCGCCCTCGACGGCCGGGGCCCCTTCCGCCCCCTTGGACTCGTCGCGCTTGGCCGCGGCGTCCTGCGTGGCGCCGGTGCTGAGCACCTGCCCGTCGCGGGAACCGTCGCGGTACACCGTCACCCCCTTGCACTTCATCTCGTACGCCAGCTCGTAGATCGCGCGGACGTCGTCGACGGTGGCGGCGTGCGAGAAGTTGGTGGTCTTGGAGATGGCCGAGTCGCAGTGGTCCTGGAAGGCCGCCTGCATGCGGATGTGGTACTCGGGGGAGATGCTGTTGGCCGTGTTGAACACCGCCTGCCAGCGCGCCGGCACCTCCGGGTGCCGCACCGTCCCCGTCTTGGCGATGCGCTCCATGAGGGCGTCGCTGTACCACCCCTCCTGCTTGGCGAGGGCCACGAAGTCCTCGTTGACGTCGGGCATCATGACGCCGGCCTGGTTGCGCATGAACGCCACCGCGAACAGCGGCTCCAGCCCCGACGAGCAGCCGGCGATGATGGAGATGGTGCCGGTGGGCGCCACCGTGGTGACGTTGCAGTTGCGCAGCAGCTGCATCGGGCGGATGCGCGCGCCGTGCTCGTCGCGCGCGCAGGTCTCGTCGGGCCCCCAGATGGACTGCGCCCACTCGGGGAACGCGCCGCGCTCCTTGGCCAGCCGCTCGCTCTCCTTCTTCCCCTCGGTGTCCACGAATGCCATCACGCGACGCCCCATCTCCACCCCTTCCGGGCTGTCGTAGGGGATCCCGAGGCGGACCAGCATGTCCGCAAAGCCCATCACCCCCAGCCCGATCCGGCGGATGCGCTTGGAGAGCGCGTCGATCTCGGGGAGCGGGTACTTGTTGACGTCGATGATGTTGTCGAGGAAGTGCGTGCTGAGCGCGATGTCCGACCGGAAGGCCTCCCAGTCCATCACGCCGTTGCGGACGTAGTGGCCGCAGTTGATGGAGCCGAGGTTGCACACGTCGTAGGGGAGCAGGGGCTGCTCGCCGCACGGGTTGGTGGCCTCGTAGCGCCCCAGGTGCGGGACCGGGTTGTAGCGGTTGGCCTCGTCGATGAAGAACACCCCGGGCTCGCCGGTGCGCCACGCGCCCAGGATCATCTTGTCCCACACCTCCCGCGCGCGCTGCTGCCCCACCACCTGCCCCGACACCGGGTCCACCAGGTCATACTGGCCGTCGGCCTTCACCGCGTCCATGAACGCCGTGGTGATCCCCACCGAGATGTTGAAGTTCGTGATCTTGGTGAGGTCCTCCTTGCACGCGATGAACTCCACCACGTCGGGGTGGTCCACCCGCAGGATCCCCATGTTCGCCCCGCGCCGCGTCCCCCCCTGCTTCACGGCGTCCGTGGACGAGTCGTACAGCTCCATGAACGACACCGGCCCCGACGCCACCCCCGTGGTGGACCGCACCATCGCCCCCCGCGCGCGCAGCCGCGAGAAGGAGAACCCCGTCCCGCCGCCACTCTGGTGGATGAGCGCCATGGAGCGCAGCGTGTCGTAGATCCCGCTCTGCCCGTTGCTGAGCGCGTCGTCCACCGGCAGCACGAAGCACGCCGACAGCTGCCCCAACGGACGCCCCGCGTTCATCAGCGTGGGCGAGTTGGGCTCGAAGCGACGCTGCGTCATGAGGAAGTAGAACTCCTCCGCCACCGCCTGCACCGCCCCGTCGCTGGCCCCGTACCGACGGTCGGCCTCGGCCACCGTGGCCGCCACGCGCCAGAACATGTCCTCCGGACGCTCCACCGGCTTCCCCGCCGCGTCCTTCACCAGGTACCGCTTCTCCAGCACGGTCCGGGCATTCGCGGTCAGCGTGACCAGGCCTTCGGGGGGGGTGGACGACACGGGCATGCGCAAACACTCCGAACTGAGGGGGGGGAGACCAGAACCGCTTCAACGCCACGGAGCCGAGATTGGATCCGATCTGGCGACATACCCGACACACTGGGGAAACGGGGGCGCAAGGTGCGGCCGTTCGTGAAGCCGCGCAAGTGTGCAGGTAACCGTTTGCAAACGAACCGGTTGCGCCGGGTACATCACGGATCTGCCACCGCCCCCCAGTTGTCCACTCCGCCAAACGGGCCCGAGTGTCACGCCACAGGCCCCGCACCACCCGCGCGCTTCCACACGCCAAACCGCTCAGTGTCGCGATGGCAAGCGCACGTTAACCGATTACCAAACAACACGTTGGATGAATGACACCGGCGCCGGGCTCGCCACTGTCCACGCACCAACGGCACAGACGAACTCTGGAAAGCACGTGACGCCACGACCCGGTCTGACGCCCCGCCTTGCCTGCTCCCACATGGCCTGTGCGCCCTGTGTGCACCGTTGCCTGCATTCACGATCCGTGCCGCGCTCCAGCCCGCCCGCACCCCCCGCCCACCGCCGCCCTACGCCCCCCCGTGCCACACCGCCGCCCCTCCCCGCACCGCGACCACGAACGCCCGCCCCCGCAGCCCCCGGGCGGCACCTCCGCAGCCGCAACGCAGCCGCCATGGGGCGCTGGTGACGCCGCCCCCCGCGCCCCTCAGCGCGCCCACTCGCGGAAATACGCCTCCACCCCGTCCACGATGGCCTCCGCATAGCGCCGCTGGAACGCCGGATCGCGCATCGCCGCCTCCTGCTCGGGGAGCATCAGGTACAGCCCCTCGGTCAGCGCCGAGGGATACCAGCTGGGGCGGGCCACCGCGAGGTTCTGGTAGTGCACCCCCAGGTCGCGCAACCCGAAGCGCGCCACCATGGCCCGCTGCAGGTGGCGCGCGAGCGGCTCGCTGGGCTGGTGGAAGAACAGCGTGCTGGTGCCGGTGCTGGTGAACGGATTCACGCCATCCGGCAGCGCGTTGAGGTGGATCGACACGAAGGCGTGGACGTCGGCGCGCCGCGCCGCCACGGCGCGCGCCGTCAGCCCCACCGCCTCGCGCGTGCGGCGGGTGAGCACCGGCGTGGCGCCGCGCGCCGCCAGCAGCTCGGCCACCATCCCCCCCACGGGGAGGACGGCGTCCCCCTCGTACAGCCCGGTGGGACCGGTGGCGCCCAGCGGCGGATGCCCCGGATCCACCCCGATGCGCAGCCCGGCCAGCGGGCGCGACGGGTCGATGCGCGGCGGCCGGCGTACGCGCAGCACCACCGCCCGCCGCGCCGCATCCCAGCGCACAAGCCAGCCGTAAACGGGGTGCGACAGCGCCAGCGTCACCCGCACCCGATCACTCCCCACCTGCTCCCACGCCACCCGGCGCACCAGCGTGTCCGCCTCGTACAGCGGCGAGATCTCGGGGTTCATCTGGACCCCGTACAACGTCAGGGTCAGCGTCCGCCCGTCGGGCTCCACCAGATGCGCCGGCGGTTCCCCGGTGCCGATCACCAGCTCGGTCCACTCCCGGTCGGGGATCACGCGCATCCCCCCCGTGATGCGGCGCGGCATGGCGGTCCCAGCCGGGAGCAGCTGCACGTCGCCATTGGCCACCCAGACGTCCAACAGGGCGTCCAGCCGCACCCGGGTGTACCCCCCCTGCCGTCCGGTCACCTCCAGCGTGGTGCGCGGCAACAGCAGCCACTTGTAGGTCCCGCCCACGATGGTGCGCCCGAACACGACCCGATCGGTGTCCCCGGCCGCACCGGGGGCGAGCATGGCCAGCTGACGCCATGCCGTGGGGAGCAGCCGGACCACCGGCACCGGAAGGCGCACGGTATCCGCCCCCCGCGAGGCCACCACCCGGGCGGGGGCGGCCGAGTCGCCCAGCGCCTCCGCCAGCACATCGGTGGCCAGGGTCACCATCCCGGCAGCGGCCCCTCCCAGGGGACGCAACGGGATGCGTACCGGGCGCCCTGCCACCCGCGCCTGCAGCTCCGCCCCCACCGATTCCGCCACCCGCACCGAGACGCGCTGGTACTCGTCGGGACGGGCCCAGCTCCCGGCGGCCGGCGCCAGCGACCCGTCGTCCACCGGCACCGCGCCGCCCGGCGCGCGAGGGCGCCCGGGCACCCGCACCGGCACGGCCAGCCGCGCACTGTCCACACCGCGCACGGCCAGCAGCGCGTATTGCGGCGCGTCGGGGGGCGGGACCGGCAGCCAGGCGAGGAACGCCCCATTGGGCGCCACGGGCACGGGCGCACCGTTGATGGTCAGGCGCGCGTCCCCGCTCCCCACACTCCCCACCAGGAAATTCGAGTCCCGCACCGCGAGCGCCTGACCGACCTCGGGATAGCGGACGGCCAGTGCCAACGGCGCCCCGGTGACCGCCGGCACCGGCGGGAGCCCCGCCATGAGGGCGGGCGGCGGGGCCTCGCCCGCGGACGGGGGCGGAGGCACGGGCTCGGGGACCGCCGCGGGGCGCGGGGCGGGCGCGGTGGTGCAGGCCATCCCGGCAACCAGCACCAGGAGGCTCAAGCGCGAGAGGGACACGGCAGCCATGCGCGGACGCTACCCTCCCCGCCGGGAGCCGTCCAGCGGCGCGGACATTTGACCGTGCCCCCGCCGCGGGGGCATGTTTCCCGAGGCACCCACCCGGTGCGGCGGCGCAACACGCTGGCGCGGTGCACCGGGCGGCTGGCCCCTGCGGCTCCGTCGCCCTTCCCCTGCAACCCGCGGTGCCCCCCCTGCGTAGGAGCCCCATGCCCGCCTCCGAGCCCCGCTTCGCCTGATCGCGCGGTGACCGTCCCCCCTCCGCAGCCGCCACCCCACCCGCCGGCCCCGCCGGTGCGGGTGCGCATGCACGCCTGCACCGACACGGGGCGGGTGCGTCCGCACAATGAGGACACCTTCCTGGTGGCGGACCTGGAGTCGGGGGCGCCGGTCAGCTTCCAGGGGGGGCCCCACGTGGCCACGGTGCCGCCGCATGGCCTCCTCCTGCTGGTCGCCGATGGCATGGGGGGCGCCGCCTCGGGGGAGCTGGCCAGCAGCATGGGCAGCGCGTTCCTGCTGGAGGCGGTGCTGGCGCAGTGGACCCCCGTGCCGCCG
Organism: Gemmatimonas sp.; assembly: GCA_044376625.1. Taxonomy (GTDB): domain Bacteria; phylum Gemmatimonadota; class Gemmatimonadetes; order Gemmatimonadales; family Gemmatimonadaceae; genus Gemmatimonas. The sequence goes on from JBILKP010000020.1 coordinate 13,976, forward strand.
GCGGTGGACACCTTCGTGGAGGTGCTGCGCGACGCCACGGTGGACGCCAACCAGCGCCTCCACCGCTATGCCGTGGCGCATCCGGAGCACCGCGGCATGGGCACCACGCTGACGGCGGCCGGCGTGCTGGACGACCAGCTGTACCTGGTGCAGGTGGGAGACAGCCGGGGGTACCTGGTGCGCGACGGCGTGGCACGGCAGCTCACCAAGGACCAGTCGCTCATCCAGCGCCTGGTGGAACTCGGGGAGCTGACGGCGGAGCAGGCCGAAGCCAGCACGCGCCGCAACATCATCCTGCAGGCGCTGGGCCCCGAGGCGCAGGTGGTGGTGGACCTCACCCACCAGCCGCTCCGGGACGGCGACCTGCTGCTGCTGTGCAGCGACGGGCTCTCCGGGCTGGTATCCCCCGACGAGCTCGCCGCCCTGGCCGCCGCGCACGAGGACGAGGCGGCGCTGTGCGAGGCGCTGGTGGCGCAGGCCAACGCCCGCGGCGGGCACGACAACATCACCGTGGTGGTGGCGCGCTTCCACGGCGAGGGGCTGGGACCAGCCCAGCCGGGGGACGCCGTGGGGTACGCGGTGTATCCCCTGGCCGGCACGCTGAACGACGGCTCCGTGCCGACGGCGCTCTCCCCCGCCCTGGGTGCCCAGCTACGCGCCGACCCCACACCGCGCTTTGGCACCCCGGTCCCGTCGCCGGAGGTCATTGCACAGGCCCGCGCCGCCCAGGCGGCGGTGCGGGAGGCTCCGACCGTCGCCGGCGGGGTGGCCGCCATCCGGGAACCGGTGGCCACGGTGGCCGCGGAAACGGCCCGCCTGGAGGAGCGCCGAGCGCGGGCGTTGCCCATCCAGGTGGCGCTGGGGTTACTGGGGGCGGCCGCCCTGCTGTGGGCGCTGGCCAACCTGCTCCAGCGCTAACGGGCCAACGCCGCGGACCGCGCGTGCGGCCACGCGGCTAGCGGGTGCGCAACAACGACCGCGCCGCCGCCTGCTGCATGCCGCGATCCCCGCTCCACGCCACCAGTGTGGGCGGAGGCGCCGGGAGCCGCTCAACCACCTGCTGCGCAAACCGCGGATCGCCCAGCGCCACCAGGATGAGCGGGCGGCGCGCGGCCGCCGTCCCCTGCTGCAGCGCGGCCACGCGCGCCACGGTGCGCTCCAGCGGCTGGCATCGCCCCTTGGCGGGGAGGTAGTCGGCAAAGAGCGCCACCACCAGCGGCCCCCCGGACGCCGGCGTGGGCCCGTCCCCCACGCGGGCGTCGTGACCGGCCAGGCGCAACGCCGCCACCAGCTGCTGGCGATCGGGGTGCTCCCCGGGCACCTCGGCATCATCGTCAACCACCACCACCTCGGTCACCACGCCGAGGGACGGCAGCGGGCCGTGGTCCACCCGCACCGCGCGGTCGGCCACGAGCCCTCCCCACGCCGTGTCGGCCCCGCTGGGGCGACGCCACTCGTTTGGCGGCGCGGCCCACTGCGCCCACTTGAGGCGACGGCGATGGGCGCGCTCCACGTGCGCCCGGTCCAGCACGCCCGCCTCCAGCGCCTCCACCAGCGCATCCACGGCGGCAGCCAGCGGCCCGGGCGCGAGCACCAGGTCACACCCGGCGCGCACCGCCTGCACCACCACCGCCGCCGGCGCCAGCGGCGCGTCCCCCTCGTCGCCCACGGGCACGCGCAGCGCCTGCTGCGTGGCCGGGCCGGCCACCACCAGCTGGTCGTACTTGAGCTGCTGGCGCAGCAGCCACTGCACCACCTCGCGCGACCGCGCCGCCGGCAGGCCGCTGGGGTCCAGCGCAGGATAGGCGGCGGGCCCCACCAGCACCGACGCGACCCCCGCGCCGATGGCCGACCGGAACGGGGGCAGGTCCAGCTCCTTGAGGGCGTCCCCGGAGGCCTCGATCGTGAGCGGCGCCAGCAGCGGGTCGGCATCCCCGCGCCCCACGCCGGGGAAATGGCGGGCGCACGCCAGCACGCCCTCCCCTTGGCACGCCTCGATCCACCCGGCAATGAAGGGCGCCACCTGCCGCGGCTCACGCCCAAAAGTGGCGGTCCCCACCACCGGATTGCGGTCCCGCACCGCCAGGTCGCAGGCAGGGCCCAGGATCCAGTTGATCCCCATGGTGCGCGCCTCGCGGGCGGTGAGCCGCGCCGCACGGCGGCACGCCTCCAGGTCGCCAAGCGCCGCCAGCGCCGCCAAGGGCGGCAGCGGCGTCCCCCCGGCGATGCGCTGCCCCGCCCCGCGGTCCAGCTGCGCCCCGATCAGCAGGGGATGCGGTGCCTGGCGCTGCAGCTCCTTGACCAGCGCCCGCACCGCCCCCTGCTCCCCCCCCTCCAGCAGGATGCCCCCCACCCCCAACGCCAGCGCCTCGTCCAGCACCGGGCGCGCGGCATCGAAGCCGCCAGACGCAGCCCACGGAATGGACGGCACCAACAGCGGCGCCACCAGGCGCCGGAGCACATCACGGGAGGTCACGAATCAGCGGGGCGTCAGGGAGCCCAGCACCCGCGGACCGCGGGCGCCGGTGGCCGAGGGGAGGTTGCCGGGTCGCCCACGCAGGTGCAGGTACCCGAGCAGCGCGAAGGCCACGGCCTCCTTGGCCTCTCCGTCAAAGTACACCGACGCAAAAGGGCGGATCGCCGGGGCGTGCGCCCCCAGGCGCTCGCGCAGCGCGATCTCGAGCGCGCGGACCAGCGCCGGATTGCGCGCGCCGCCCCCGGAGAGGAGCACCTCGGTCACCCCGGCGGGCAGGAAGCGCGCGTACTGGTCGGCGATGCTGTGCGCCGTGAAGGCCGTGGCCGTGGCCACCACGTCGGCGGTCGTGCCGCCGGCCGCCTGGCAACCGGCCACGAAACGCGCCACGTAGTCGGGGGTGAACCACTCGCGCCCGGTGCTCTTGGGAGGCACCGCCGAGAAGAAGGGGGCGGCCATGGCGTCCGCCACGACCTCCGGGAGGACACGGCCGGCCAAGGCCAGGGCGCCATCGCGGTCGAACGGGAGCCCCGGCACCAGCGCACGCACCACGCTGTCCACCACCACGACGCCGGGACCGGTGTCGAAGGCCCGCACCAGGTCCGGTGCCGGAGTCCCCCGCGGCCACGGTGGCACCACGGTCACGTTGCCAATGCCGCCGATGTTCTGCAACGCACGCCACCCGTCTTCCCGGGCGAAGAGCAGGAGGTCGGCCATGGGGACCAGCGGCGCGCCCTCCCCGCCGGCGGCCACGTCCCGGGTGCGGAAGTCCGACACCACCGCGCACCCCGTCCGTTCCGCCAGCCGCGCCGCGTCGCCCAGCTGCCAGGTGCCGTGCGGCGGCGCATGCCACACCGTCTGTCCGTGCGAGGCCACCACCGCCACCTCCCCCGGACGCACGCCGGCCTCCGCCATCGCCGCCAGCGCCGCCTCGGCGAACCAGTCCCCGAGATCGGCGTGGAGCGCGCAGTAGTCGGCCGCGGTCCCCGCGCGCAGCGCCCCCTCCAGCCGCCCCCGCTGCGCCGGCGTGTACGCCGAGGGCCGGAACGCCAGCAGCTCGCAGGTCACGCGGCCGTCGGGCCCGTCCCCCAGCCGCACCACGGCCGCGCTGATGCCGTCCAGGGAGGTCCCCGACATCAGCCCCACGCACACGGCCTCCGAGGGGACGCCCCCCGCCGCGGGCGTCATGCCACCGGCGGCGGCGGCGGCAGCACGCGGCGCACCACGCCCCCCGCCTCGTCCAGCGCCGCCTGCGCCGCGTCGGGGGAACCGCCCAGCGCCTGCATCACCAGCGCGCGCTTGACCCGCCCCCCCGCCGCCGCCAGCAGCGCGCGCGCCTCGTCGCGCGGGATGGCCGCCACCTCCGCCACGATGCGCTCGGCGCGGTCCTGCAGCTTGGTGTTGGTGGCCATGAGGTCGACCATCAGGTTGCCGTAGCTCTTGCCGATGCGGATCATGGCCCCCGTGGTGAGCAGGTTGCACACCAGCTTGGTGGCGGTCCCCGCCTTGAGGCGGGTGGAGCCGGTGAGCACCTCGGGGCCCGTGACCGGGACGATGCACAGGTCGGCGTGCGCGCGCATGGCGTCGGGAGGGGGCGAGCAGGCCAGCAGGATGGTGCGGGCGCCGCGGGCGCGCGCCGCCTCCAGCGCACCGCGCACGTAGGGGGTGGTGCCGGAGGCCGCGATGCCGCACACCACGTCGCCCGCCCCCACAGCATGCGCGGTCATGGCCGCCGCCCCGCCGGCGGGATCGTCCTCCGCCCCCTCCACCGGGGTGCGCAACGCCACGTCGCCGCCGGCGATGATCCCCACCACCATGCGCGGATCGGTCCCGAAGGTGGGGGGACACTCGCTGGCATCCAGCACGCCCAGGCGCCCCGACGTGCCGGCTCCGATGTACAGCAGGCGCCCCCCGGCGCGAAACGCCCCCTCCACCAGCGCGATCCCCCGCGCGATCGCCTCGCGCTGCGAGGCCACCGCCTCCACTACCCCGCGGTCCTCCGCCAGCACGAGGTCCACGATGCCCAGCGGATCGGCGAGGTCGATGTCGGCCGTGCGCGGGTTGCGCTGCTCGGTGACGCGGGGATCGCGCATGGCGGGAACGGGAAGCGGGGAGGAAGGGCCGGCGCGCGCGGGCCTCGGCGGTCGGGTCCGGCGGCCATCGGCATCTTGATCGAGGACGCGCCCCGGGGCAACCTAGGGGAGGAGCCGGTCGCGCTGTCGCCCGGCCGTTCCGCCGTGCCGAGCCTCTCCTTTCTCCGCCTCATGCTTCCGTTCCGACCCACCCCGGCGCGTGCGCGCCCTGCCCTGCGCCCCGCTGTTGGCGCGGCCCTGCTGGTGACCACCCTGGCCGCGGGGTGCCTCGCGCGCCCGGGGGCCGGTACGACCGGGGGCAGCGGGACGGGGCGCCCACCGGGCGATCCGGCCATCCCCGCGCGCGTGGCCGCGCGCTTCCCCGAGGGCTGGCGGCTGCCGGCGGGGGCGAACGCGGCCTTCGCACCACAGGCGATGGCCGTGAGCAACAGCCCCGAGGCCAGCGCGGCCGCCGTGGAGATCCTGCGGGCCGGCGGGAACGCGGTGGATGCGGCGGTGGCGCTGGGCTTTGCGCTGGCGGTCACCTGGCCCGAGGCCGGCAACATCGGCGGCGGTGGCTATACCGTGGTGCAGATGGCCGACGGGCGCACCGCGGCGCTGGACTACCGGGAGATCGCGCCGCTGGCCGCGACGCGCAACATGTACCTCGACGCCAGCGGCAAGCTCACTGACAAGAGCGTGGTCGGGCACCTGGCCTCCGGCGTCCCCGGGGCGGTCGCGGGGCTGTCGGCGCTGCTGGAGCGGCACGGCACCCTGTCGCTGGCGCAGGTGCTGCAGCCGGCCATCCGGCTGGCGCGCGACGGCTTCGTGGTGGACACGGCGCTGGCCGGCTCCATCGCGCGCGCGCGCACGCTGGTGAACCGGTTCCACCCCAGCACCCCGTACTTCCCCTCCGGGGTGCCGCTGGAGGCGGGGGAGCGGCTGGTGCAGCCCGACCTGGCGCGCACGCTGGAGGCGATCGCCGCGCGCGGCCCGGCGGCGTTCTACCGAGGGTGGGTGGCCGACTCGCTGGTGGGGGAGATGACGCGCGGCGGCGGCATCATCACGCGCGACGACCTGTCCCGGTATACCCCGGTCTGGCGCACCCCCATCCGCACCCGCTTCCGGCAGTACGGGCTGCTGGCCATGCCCCCCTCGTCGTCCGGCGGGGTGACCATGGCGGAGGCGCTCAACATCCTGGCGCACGATCCGGTGCTCCCCGCGTACGGGAGCACCGCCTGGTTCCACCTGGTGGGGAGCGCCTACCAGCGCGCCTTCATCGACCGCAACGCCAAGCTCGGCGATCCCGCCTTCGTGCCGGTGCCACTGGCGCAGCTGGTGAGCCCGGCCTACGCGGGGCGTCTGCGGGCCACCATCGACCCGCTGCGCGCCACCGCCACCCGCGACCTGGCGCCGCGCATGGAGGCGGCCGCACGGGAGCCGGAGCACACCACGCACTACTCGGTGGTGGACGCCCAGGGCAATGCGGTGGCCACCACCACCACGCTCAACAACTCGTGGGGCTCGGGCGTGTGGGTGCGGGGGGCGGGGTTCATGCTCAATGACGAGATGGACGACTTCGCCGCGCAGCCGGGGATGCCCAACATGTTCGGGCTGGTGCAGGGGGAGCAGAACGCCATCCAGCCGGGGAAGCGGATGTTGAGCGCCATGTCCCCCACCATCGTGCTGGACTCGCTGGGGCAGGTGCTGCTGGTGGTGGGGGCGGCCGGGGGGCCGACGATCATCACCGGAACCAGCCAGGTGATCCTGAACGTGCTGGAGCACCGGATGACGCTGGCCGACGCCATGCGCGCGCCCCGCATCCACCACCAGGCGCTCCCCGACTCGCTCACCTACGAGGACGGGGGGATGCGCCCGGCGGTGCTGGATTCGCTGGCGCGGATGGGGCACGGCATGCGCCGCCTGCGCGCGCTGGTGAACGTGAACGCCATCATGCGCGTGCGCGGCGGCTGGGAGGGGATGCCCGAACCCCGGCGGAGCGGCGGCGCGGTCGGGTACTGACCGCCGCGTCGGAGGTGGGGACGGCTAGTACACCGCGGGCGCGAACACCGTGAGCGGAGCCTCCAGGCGGACGGCGATGGTCCCGCCCTCCTGGAGGCAGCTGTCGAAGTTGCCGGTGGCCGCGGCGGCGGCGGTGCCGGCCGCCGCGCCAGCCGCCGCGCCCACCACCGTGCTGCGCGTGCTCTTCCCCAGCAGCCTGCCGGCGATGGCGCCGGCCAGCGCCCCCCCGGCCACCTTGCGGAGGTCCTCCCCCTTGGAGGCGCTGCGCACGCGGACGATGGCCGCCTCCTGCGTGGTGGCGTTGACGGCAAAGGACTTGCCGCCCGTTTGCAGCGCCACCAGCCGCAGCTGCAAGGCGGTCGAATCGCCGGACGAGGTGGCGGTGCGCGCCTCCACCACCTCGAACACCCCCGTGGCTCCTGCCGGCAGCGCGATGCCGTTGCCGGCGGGCACGGCGGCAGCCAGCGCCGCCGTGAGGCGGTCCCCGGTGCGCAGCGTGTTGGTGCACTGCTGGCGCGCAGCGGTGAAGCGCAGGGTGGTCCCCACCGGGAGGGTGGCGGAGAGTGGGATGGCGGAGTCGGGGGCTGCGGCCTTGCTGGCAGTCTGGCCCGTCGCCGGGGTTGGAGCGGGCGTGGGCGCGGGGACGCTGGCCGTGGTGGGGCGCGGGGCAGGCCGAGCGGCCGGCTTGGCCGGCGCGGGACGGGGCGTGGGCGGCGGCGCAGCGGGAGCGGGCGCAACAGCGGGGGCGGCAACCGGGACATCCGCCAGCTGGGGCGGCGCGGCGGAGTCCGGCCTCAACAGGGCCACATCGCGCGGCGTCACCGGCGTCGAGTCCGTGGCGGCCACCTCGGGCTGGCCGCCGCACGCGGCCAAGGCCACCCCGAGGGCCACCCCCACCGTGAGGCGCAGCCCCCGCGCACGGACAGGGCGCGCACGGGGTCCGGTATATTGCGACATGGTAGCTCCTGGATGAGGCATGGATGACGCGTGGCTGAGGCGGGGATGACGCAGAGGGGGATGCGACGCGCGCGCGGCGGACGGACGCCGTGACGGCACCGAGTCGCGCGCCGGCGGATCAACGTGCATCACGCAATGGCGGTGCCACCCGGGCCCCGTCCCGCCGCGTGCTGCGCCGTCTCCTCCCCTACTACCACCCGTACCGCGTCCAGGTTGCACTCGGGTTGACGGCCGTGGTGGCCTCGGCGTGGCTCGGCGCGCGGATCCCCGCGCTGCTGCGGGACGGGATCGACACGCTGGTCCGCACGGGACAGAGCCGCCCGCTCTGGGGGATTGGCGCGCGCATGGTGGCGCTGGCGGTGGCGGCGGGGGCGCTGCGCTTCCTCATGCGGC
>JBILKP010000021.1:0-21580 GCA_044376625.1 Gemmatimonas sp.
GGTGGCGAGCAGCGCCTCGCGGGAGCGGTGGCTGGGGGTGATGTCGACCGTGGAGAAGACGTACCCCAGCAGCACCGCGCCGTCGCGCACGGCGGAGACCTGCATGAGGAAGACCCGCTCCTCGTCAGGCGAGTTGCAGGGGAACTCCCAGCGCACCGCCGGGACGGCGGGATCCTGGAGGCGGTGGAAGGCCCGCTCGATCTGGGCCCGGGCCTCGGGGTCGATCCCCTCAAAGACGGAGCGCCCGAGGACGGCGTCCTCGGGCGCGAGCTCGGCGCCCCCGTTGTCAGCGGCAAAGCGCGACCACCCGGCGTTGGCCGCGGTGATCCGTCCCTCGAGGTCGGTGGACCAGATGGTGAGGGGGAGGGCATCGAGCAGGCGCCGCGCCAGCGGCGGCGCCTGCTCGGCGGCGATGGTCACCGCTTGCCGGCGCCCTTCTTCGCCGCCTTCTTGGCCGGAGCGGCCTTCCTGGCCGGAGCGGCCTTCTTGGCCGGAGCGGCCTTCCTGGCCGGAACGGCCTTCTTGGCCGGGGCCGCCTTCTTGGCCGGGGCCGCCTTCTTGGCCGGGGCCGCCTTCTTGGCCGGAGCGGCCTTCTTGGCCGGGGCCGTCTTCTTGGCCGGGGCCGTCTTCTTGGCCGGGGCGGCCTTCTTGGCCGGGGCCGCCTTCTTGGCCGGGGTCGCCTTCTTGGCCGGAGCGGCCTTCTTGGCCGGGGCCGCCTTCTTGGCCGGGGCCGCCTTCTTGGCCGGGGCCGCCTTCTTGACCGGGGCGGCGGCCTTCACCGCCGTCTCCGTGGCGGCCGCGGGGGCCGGTGCCGGTGCGGGCTTGGCTGGGGCGGTCTTCTTGGCCGGGGCGGGCTTCTTCGCGGGCGGTGCCTTTGCCACCGGAGCCGCCGCGGGCGCCGGTTCGGGGGCAGGCGCCGGCTCCGGGGCGGGCGCTGCGGGCGCCGCCACCGGGCGCGCCGGAGCCTTGGGCTTGGGGGCCGGGCGCGGGGCGTTCGGGTTCTTGGGGGGACGCCCCGGGCCGCGCCGCACGGGCGCGCTCCCGAACAGGTCGTCCTCGTCGTCCTCGTCGTCGATCAGGTCGTCGTCGAAGCCGTCCTCGTCCTCGTCCTCGTCCTCGTCGTCCTCATCGGTGCTGTCCCACAACGACTCCCCGTGGGACGACCGGATGCCGTAGCCATCCTCGTCCTCGTCCTCGTCGTCCTCGTAGGACGAGCCGTACCCCAGGTCATCCATGTCGTCGTCCATGAGGTGGAGCCCGTCGTGGCGCTCCGCCTGAAGTTCCGTCCGCAGCTTGTCCGGGGTCTCTTCGCCACGCGGCATGACCGTCTCCTGGTCCGTCGGAAAGGGGATCGCACGTGAAATGGCCCCGGACCATCGCCGAGGGCGTGCGCAGTCCCGTGCGCATGCCAGCCTTTCTAGCACGGCCGGCCCCGCGCGTCAAGGCGGGCGGGGCCGGTTGTCCGGAATTCCGGGGGGGCGTGGGGCGCCTACTTCCCCTTCCGGGCGTCCTCGGCGGCGCGGTCGATTTCGGCGCGGTGCAGGGTGTACTCCTCGCGGCCGGTGGCCAGCCCCGCCTGCAGCGCGGCCAGCAGGCGCTGGTCGAAGCCGCGGGCGGCGGTGCCATCGTTGGTCATGCGGGAGGCGCGGGCCCCCAGCAGCAGCCCCAGCAGGTTGGCGGGCTCGCCCCGCAGGATGGTGTCCGCCTGCGCGCGCGCCACCTCCGCCACGTTGGCCACCTCGGCGATGCGCCCGAAGTGGTAGCGCTCGTCGGCCGTGGGGGTGGGGAGCATCTCGTGCGCCGCCATCGCCATGGGGGCGAAGAAGGCCACCGAGTCCACCGCGCCCGCCTCGGCATACGTCATGATGCGCATGTACAGCCGGTTGGCCCGCTCGCTGGGGGAGAGGTTGGCGATGTTGGGGGCGGGCCCCGCGCCGCCGGCCGCGGGGGGCGGCCCCTGCTGGGCCGCGCCGTCCAGCGCCTGGGTGGGGAGGGAGTTGGCGGAGCCGTCGATGCCCGAGCCCTTGGCGGCGCCGAAGTTCTTCCCCGCCATCATGGCCACGAGCACCAGGAGCGCCAGGAAGGCCACCGCCCACGGGAGGGCGGAGGCGGCGGTGCCGCCCTGGGGGCGGAGGAGCGGCGCGCCCTGTCCCGCCGGCGTGCCGCAGCGGTGGCAGAAGCGGGCGCCGGCGCCGAGCGGCGAACCGCAGGCGGCGCAGAAGGCGGCGCCGGCAGGGCGCGCGGAGTCCGAGGCAGGGGGGGGAGTCATCCTGCGGGAAAGCTAGTCGCCCCGCTACAATTCCGGGGCCCCGCCCATCCGGCGTCGGGACTCCCCCGTTTCCGCCCGCCCCGTGCCCTCCCCCAGCCGTCCGCTCGTTCCGGCCTCCCTGGCGGGGGCCACCCCCGCCGACCTCCTGGCGCTGGCCGACGCGCACCAGGTGCGCTTCCTGCGCCTGCAGTTCACCGACATCCTGGGGGTCATCAAGAACGTCGAGGTCCCCGCCTCGCAGTTCCGCAAGGCGCTTGCCGGGGACCTCATGTTCGACGGCTCCAGCATTGCGGGGTTCGTGCGGGTGGAGGAGTCGGACATGCTCCTCAAGCCCGACCTGGCGACGTTCCAGCTGTTCCCCTGGGGGGAGCCGTCGGCGCGGGTGGCGCGGCTCATCTGCGACGTGACCATGCCCGACGGGACCCCCTTTGCGGGGGACCCGCGCACGGTGCTCAAGCGGCAGCTGGCCGCGGCCGCCGAGCGCGGGTACGTGATGAACGCGGGGATGGAGGCGGAGTTCTTCCTGTTCAAGCCCGGCGCCGACGGGCGCCCCACCACCGACACGCACGACGTGGGCGGGTACTTCGACCTCGCGCCGCTGGACCTGGGGGAGGACGCGCGCCGCGCGATCGTGGACGCGCTGGAGCAGATGGGGTTCGAGGTGGAGGCGTCGCACCACGAGGTGGCGCACGGGCAGCACGAGATCGACTTCCGCTATGCGGAGGCGCTGCGCACGGCGGACAACATCGCGACGTTCCGCTTCGTGGTGAAGCAGGTGGCGCGGCAGTTCGGGCTGGTGGCGTCGTTCATGCCCAAGCCGGTGACCGGGCAGGCCGGGAGCGGGATGCACACGCACCAGTCGCTGTTCACCCGGCAGGGCGGGGCGGCGCAGAACGCCTTCTGGGACCCCGCGCGCGAGTGGGGGCTGTCGCCGGTGGCGCTGCACTACATCGGCGGGCTGCTGCGCCACGGGCGCGCGATGACGGCGGTGACCAACCCGCTGGTGAACAGCTACAAGCGGCTGGTGCCTGGGTACGAGGCGCCGGTGAACGTGGCGTGGAGCATGCGCAACCGGTCGCCGATGATCCGGGTGCCGGAGCGGCGGGGGGCGGGGACGCGGGTGGAGCTGCGCACTCCCGACCCGGCGGCCAACCCGTACCTGGCGCTCACGGTGATGCTGGCCGCGGGGCTGGACGGGGTGGCCACGCAGGCCGATTGGCGCGAGCCGGTGAACACGAACATCTGGGAGCTGTCGCACCGCGAGCGGCGGCGGCTGCGGATTGACGACCTGCCGGCGACGCTGGAGGAGGCGTGCGACGAGCTGGAGAAGGACGAGGTGCTGACGGCGGCGCTGGGGGAGCATGTGACGCAGCAGTTCCTGGCGGCCAAGCGGGCGGAGTGGCGGGAGTACCACCAGCAGGTGTCGCCGTGGGAGCTGGAGCGGTACCTGGCGCGGTATTGAGGATGGCCATGCGGGCGGTCCTGGGCGCGGCACGGACGGGAGAGGCGATGGGGCGACGCGGAGACGGCAGCGCGGGGCGGGGGGCGCGGATGGCCGCCCTGGTGGTGGCCACGGTGGTGGCGGCCACGGTGGTGGCGCCGCTGACCGGGGGGCCGTTGGGGGCGTGGGCGCAGGGGGCGCCGCCGCGGCGGGAGCCGCCCTCGCGGCCGCCGGCGCCGGCGCCGGTGCCAGCACCCGCGCCCGCCTGGGCGCGGGTGACCGGGGTGGTGCGCGACAGCCTGGGGGGCGGGGTGCTGGCGGGGGCGGTGGTGCAGGTGGTGCCGGCGGGGGACCCCTCGCGCATCCGGTCGGCGCAGACGGGGGCGGACGGGCGCTTTGCGGTGGATTCGCTGGTGGCCGGGACGTACCTGCTGGGGTTCCTGCACCCGCTGCTGGATGATTTCGGGGTGGAGGCGGCGCTGGCGCAGCTGCAGGTGACGGACGGCGGGACGGTGGAGGTGGAGCTGGCCACGCCGTCGGCGCGGACCATCGTGGCGATGCGGTGCGGCCCGGGGGATCAGGGGGGGACGTGGCTCGGGGTGGTGCGCACGGCGCGCGGGGGGTCGCTGCCGGCCGCCGGTCGGGTGCGGGCGCAGTTCACCGAGGTGACCGTGGTGGGGGGGCGGATGGAGCGGCGCTCCCCCAACCGGTTTGCGAATGCCACTGAGACGGGGGCCTTTGCCGTGTGCCAGCTGCCGGTGGACCAGCCGCTGCGGGTGCGCGGCTTTGCGGGGAGCGATTCCAGCGGGGTGCTGGAGGTGCGGATCCCGCCGGACGGGATCCTGGTGCGCGACCTGTGGGTGGGGCCGGCGGCGGTGGCGGCGCCGACGCGCGGGGAGACGGGCACCCGGCTGGCGGGGGAGGCCCGGCTGCGCGGCGTGGTGCGCGACGCGCAGGGGAAGCCGATGGCGACGGCGCGGGTGGAGGTGGTGGGGAGCGGACAGGGGGGCGCGACGACGTCCACGGGGCAGTTCGTGCTGCAGGGGCTGCCGGCGGGGAGCTACATGCTGGAGGCGCGGGCGCTGGGGTACGAGCCGCTGCGGGTGCCGGTGGACCTGGTGCTCACGCGGGAGGCGTCGGTGGAGGTGACGCTGGCCACGGCGACGCCGCGGCTGGACACGATGCGGGTGCGGGCGAACACCGACCTGTGGGCCGTGCCGCCGGAGTTTGCGCAGCGGAGGAAGTCGGGGTTCGGGCACTTCCTGGACCCCGAGTGGCTGGAGAACCGGCGACCGCAGGTGATGGCGGACATTTTCCGGACCACGCCGGGGATCATGACGATGCCGGGGCAGCTGGGGCGGGAGCAGGTGATGATGCGCGGCACCGGGGGGACCGGGTCGTGCGTGCCGGCGGTGTTCCTGAACGGGCTCCTGATCCCGATGGCCGACGGGAACCTGGACACCGTGATGCAGCCGAACGACGTGCGGGCGGTGGAGATCTATCCGCGGGCGTCGACCGCACCGATCCAGTTCCAGACGCGGAACGGGTGCGGGTCGATCGTGATCTGGTCGGGGGCGCGCCGCCCGCCGGGGAAGTAGGGGATGGGGTGGCGGGGTGGGGGGCGTGGCCGCCTGGTGGCGGTGCTGGCGCTGTGCGGTGCCGGGGCCGGCGCGGTGGACGCCCAGCCCTTGTCGCCCTTTGCGGCGCGAAAGGCGGAGCAGCTGCTGGCCACGCAGTGGTCGTGCCTGGGGTGCCACCAGTTGCGGGGGACGGGGGGCGTCCTGGGCCCGGCGCTGGACGGGGTGCGGACGCGGCGCGACCCGGCGTACATCGCGGCGATGGTGACCGACCCGCAGCGGGTGAGGCCCGGGGCGATGATGCCGCGTCCGCGGCTGTCGGCGTCGGAGCGGGCGCTGGTGATCCGGTATCTGGGGGGGGAGGTCGGGGCGGTCTCGGCGGTGGGGGTGGCGGCCCCGGTCGGGGTGTCCGCTGGGGCGTCGGCGGGGACGGCGCCGGACGGGGCCGCGCTGTACCGGCAGTGGTGTGCGGGGTGTCATGGTGCGGCGGGCGGAGGCGACGGTCCCAATGCCAAATCGCTTCCGGTGGCGCCTGCACGTCATAATGATGGCGCGGTCATGTCGCAGAGAACCGACGATGTCTTGTATGACACCATTGATGGTGGCGGGGCCATCATGAAGCGGAGCGCGCGGATGCCGGCCTTTGGCGGGACGTTGACCCCCGGGGAGATCCGGGCGGTGGTGGCGCACCTGCGTCGGCTGTGCCGGTGTGCGGGGCCGTCGTGGTCGCGTGACGGGGGGCGGTGATGCGGCGGCGGGCGCTGGGGGGGGTGGCGGGGCTGGTGGTGGCCGGGGTGGTCGCGGCGGCGTGCGTGGGGGAGGGGGGCGGTGAGGGGGGGGCAGGCGATGGGGTGGCGCCGCTGGTGACGGTGGCGGCGGAGGCGATGCCGCTGGCGGCGCCGGCGTCGGCGTATGCCGGGAGCGCCTCCTGTGCGGGGTGCCACACCGACCAGATGGCGGCGTGGGCGTCGTCCACGCACGGGCGGGCCGGCGGGGTGCCGGGGAGCCGCGACAATCCGGTGCGGGTGATCGCCCCCTTTGGCGGGGCGCCGCTGCGCTTTGCCGATGCCACCGTGGTGCCGCGGCAGGTGGGGGGGCGCTACGAGTTCCTGGTGCGGCGCGCCGGGGAGCGGGACACGGCGTACGCGGTGGACGGGGTGATTGGCGGCGGGCACATGGAGGGGGGCGGGACGCAGGGGTTCGTGACCCGGTGGGGGGATGGCACCGTGCGGTTCCTTCCCTTTGACTGGAGCCGGCAGACGGGGACGTGGTTCTGCCACACCGGGACGCGGCGGGACGCCGGGTGGGTGCCCATCACGCCGGCGCTGCGGCTGGGGGAGTGCGGCGATTGGCCGCCGTCGCGGGTGCTGGGGGACGACCCGCGGTTCAGCAACTGCCAGGGGTGCCACGGAAGCCAGGTGCAATTGGCGTTCGACACGGTGTCGCGCCGGTGGCGCACCAGCATGGCGACGCTGGCGGTCAACTGCGAGTCGTGCCACGGGCCCGCCGCCCGCCATGTGGCCCTCATGCAGTCGGGGGCGGCCACCCCCCAGGACATCGGGCTCCCGTCGCTGGCCACCCTGGACACCGAGGGGTCGGTGCGCAACTGCCTGGGGTGTCACAGCCTCAAGGCGCGGCTGCCGGGGCGCACGCCCGCGGGGGCCGATCCGCGGGCCCACTACACGCTGCTGCTGAGCCAGTTGGGGGAGCGGCCGTACACCCCCGACGGACGCACCCGCACCTTCGCCTACCAGGAAGGGCACTTCGCCAGCGACTGCTACCGCAACGGCGGGATGACCTGCGTCTCCTGCCACGACCCCCACAGCCAGGGGTACCGGACGGCGGACGGGGTGCCGATACCCGGGCGCACCGACGACCGGCAGTGCACCAGCTGCCACGGCAGCAAGGCGGGGGCCGAGGCGGTGGCGGCGCACACCCGGCACCCGGCGGGGTCGGCGGGGAGCCGGTGCGTGGGGTGCCACATGCCGTACCTGCAACAGCCCGAGCTGGGGACCGCCATCCGGTACGGCCGGTCGGACCATACCATCGCCATCCCGCGGCCGGCGGTGGATTCGAGCCTGGGGGTGGTGACGGCGTGCGCCACCTGCCATGCGGGGTGGAGCACGGCGCGACTGGAGGCGCAGGTGCGCGGGTGGTGGGGGGCGCTCAAGCCGCACGCGCCGGCGGTGGCGGGGGTGCTGGCGGCCCGCGGGGTGACGGATCCCGGGGCGGCCGCGCCGCTGCTGCTGCACCCCGGCGTGCGCGACCCCATGGCGCAGGTGGCGGGGGTGGGGGAGTGGCTGGCGCGTTTTGCCACCCCCGACCAGGCGGCCATGCCGGCGGAGGCGGAACGGCGGCTGCTGGCGCTGGCGGAGGACCCCGTGCTGGAGGTGCGCGCGGTGGCGCTGGCGGCGCTGCATTACGCGCGCGGGGGGGTGCCGCGGGTGCGTCGGGTGCTGAGGCGGGCGGCCACGGCCCCCGACCCGCAGGGGGCGCTGCGCCGCCGGTGGGCGCTGGTGTTGGGGGGGATGGGTGACGGGTTGCGGGAGGGGGGGCGTCCGGTGGAGGCGGCGGTGGCCTACCGCAAGGCGCTGGCGGTGCTCCCGGGGGAGGGGGCGCTGCTGGGGGCGCTGGGGCTGGCGCAGGCGGAGGGAGGCGCGGTGGCCGAGGCGGTGGCCACGTATCAGCAGGCGCTGCAGGCGGACCCCTGGCAGGTGATGGCGGCGGTGAACCAGGGGGTGGCGCTGGAGCGGTTGGGGGATGTGGCGGGGGCGGCGGCGGCGTACACGCAGGCCACGCGGATCGACCCCACCCATGCCCTGGGGGCGCTCAACCTGGGGACGCTGGCGCTGCGGGGGGGGGATGTGGCCGGGGCGGTGACGGCGTTGCGGCAGGGGGTGGCGCTGGACCCCGGGGTGGCGGTGGGGCACTTCCAGCTGGCGCTGGCGCTGGTGCAGCAGGGGGCGCTGCGGGAGGCGCAGGCGTCGGTGCGGCGGGCGCTGGCGCTGGACCCGGGGCATGTGGAGGCGGGGAAGCTGGCCGAGGCGCTGGCCGAGGCGCTGGCCGAGGGGGGGCGGTAGGGGGGCGTGGGGGGGCAGTTGGGGATGGACCGGGGGCCGTGTGAGACGGTGAGCGGGGTGGGGAGGACCACCAGTTTCCCCGCCGTGACGCAAACCCGGCCTCGGCTGTTGACCAATCGTGCCAATGACGGGATATTGGCGCGCTGCTCTGTGTCAGCCCGGCGGCGGGCTGGTCGGGTGACTCCACGTCCATATCGGGGTGCATTCATGTCAGGAACGGGAATACCGCGGGTGCTTCGTGCCCTGCTGCTGGGGGCGGCGCTGCTGCTGCCGGGCGGCATGGCGGCGGCCCAGGGGGCCACGGCGGTGATCGAGGGGCGGGTGACCGACGTCGCCAACGGCCGGGGCCTCGAGAACGTGCAGGTGTCGGTGGACGGCACCCAGCTGGGCGGGCTGACCAACGCGCAGGGGAGCTTCCGCATCACCGGGGTGCCGGTGGCGGGGGGCTCGGCGCAGGCGGTGGTCCGGATCCGGGCGCTGGGGTACAACCGCGAGACGCGGACGGTGACGCTGACGCCCGGGGGGACGGTGCGGGTGGAGGTGGCGGTGTCCGTCTCGGCGATCCAGCTGAACCAGGTGGTCGTGACGGGGAGCGGGCAGAAGACCGAGGTGAAGCGCCTCGGGAACACGGTGGCGGTGATCCAGCCGCCGGCCAATGCGCCCATCAATGACATCTCCAACCTGCTGACGGGGCGCGAGCCCGGGATGACGGGGCTGGTGAGCAGCGGGATGTCGGGGGAGGGGGCGAAGATCCGCATCCGCGGGAACGCGTCGCTGTCGCAGACGAATGAGCCGATCATCTTCGTGGACGGCGTGCGCATCAACAGCGGGGCCGGGTTCGGGGTGGGGACCGGGGGCGGCGGGTCGCCGTCGCGCCTGGACGACATCGACCCCAGCACGATCGAGCGGGTGGAGGTGCTGAAGGGGGCGGCGGCGGCGACGCTGTACGGGACGGAGGCGTCCAACGGCGTGATCCAGTTCTTCACGAAGACCGGGTCGACGGGCGCGCCGCGGTGGTCGATGCAGCTGCAGCAGGACGGGTCGAGCTATGGCGACGCGGTGGCGCACAACTCGGGGTTTGCGCGGACGCAGGCGCGGGCCGACTCGCTGGCGCAGTACTGGAACAAGCCGGGGCTCAAGGCCTTCGAGGTGTTCGAGGTGCCGGTGTTCCGCGACTACCTGACGGAGACGGGGCGGTCGAACACGCTGTCGTCGTCGGTGCAGGGGGGCGGGCAGGCGGTGACGTACTTTGCCAGCGCGCGGTACTACTTCGAGAACGGGCCCTTCGGCGGGGTCGACCTGGGGCCGGCGCGCGACGTGGTGCGGCGCATCCAGAGCTCGGCGAACCTGAGCCTGGTGCCCACGCAGAAGCTGCGGCTGCGCTTCAACAACTCGTACTACAACACGCGCAACGAGGTCCCCGAGAACAACAACAACATCTACGGGGTGAACTCGCTGGCGTACATGGCGCGCCCGGAGCTGGCCAACTGCAACGCGTCCACGTTCGTGCGCCCCGGGCAGTGCTCGGCGGCGGGGAATGCCTTCGGGAACCAGGCGTTCATGACGGTGCGCGAGGCGATGCAGCAGACCAACCAGACGGGGGCGCAGCGGTACGTGGGGACGCTGGACGCGGCGTACACGGCGACGGAGAAGCTGTCGCTGAGCAGCACGTTCGGGTTCGACTTCACGTCGCAGCGCGACTTCGGCTTCTCGCCGTTCGGCTACAACGTGGACCTGTTCACGTCGAACAACCCGGACGGGGCGCGGTCGGTGTTCTCGAGCGGGCAGCGGGTGCTGACGCTGGACGCGAAGGCGGCGTACAACCGCGACTTCGGCCCGTTCAGCACGAGCAGCGTGGCGGGGCTGCAGGTGTTCAACACGCGGTCGGAGGCGTCGTCGGGGTCGTCGGCGTTCTTCCCGGGCCCCGGCATCGAGGTGGTGGGGGCGGGCGGGCAGCAGATCACCGCGGGCGAGTCGTTCCTGACCACGGTGAACGGCGGCTACTTCGCGCAGTCGCAGGTGGGGTGGAAGGACTGGGTGTTCGGCACGGTGGGGGGGCGCTACGACTTCTCCAGCGCGTTCGGGCGCAACGCGGGCGGGGTGTTCTACCCCAAGGTGTCGCTGTCGGCGGTGCCGTCGGACCTGTCGCGGTGGAACTCCACGCTGCTCTCCACCTTCCGCCTGCGCGCGGCGTGGGGGCAGTCGGGGCGGCAGCCGGGCGCGTTTGACCAGTTCACGACGTTCGCGCCGCAGGTGACGTCGGTGGGCGCGGGGCTCATCCCGTCGGCGCTGGGGAACCCCGACCTGCGCCCCGAGATCGCCACGGAGATCGAGGGCGGGTTCGAGGCGGGGCTGTTCAACAACCGCGTGGCGCTGGAGTTCACGGCGTGGACGCGCGAGGTGTCGGACGCGCTGGTGCCGCGGCTGTTCGCGACGTCGGGCGGCTTCCGCAACGCGCAGCTGACGAACATCGGCGCGATCGACGCGACCGGGATGGAAGTGAACCTGAAGGGGACGGCGTTCCAGAAGGGGGACAGCAAGCTGGAGCTGTTCGCGAACGCGGCGTACCTGAAGCAGACGCTGACCAGCCTGGGTGGGGCGCCGCCGATCCGCGTGTCGGGCGGCTACGCGCGCTACCGCATCTACCTGAAGGACGGGGACCCGCTGGGCTCCATCTACGAGCCGCGGCTGGCCGGGCAGTGCGGGCAGGTGCCGGCGACGAACGCGGCGGGGAAGGCGATCACCTGCTTCAACGCGGGGCAGATCCCGATCAGCTTCAACGGGCGGGGCACCGCGGCCACGCGCGAGGAGCTGCTGGCGTACTTCGCGCAGCCGCGCGACATCCAGACCTCGGCGGTGCAGGCGGCGCTGCAGCCGTTGCTGGCGGACTATGACGGCAGCGGGATCCTGTTCGAGCAGCGGGTGGGGTCGTCGATCCCGGTGTGGACCGGCGCCTTCGGCGGCACGTACAACCTGGGGCGCGCGTGGAAGGTGCAGACCACGCTGGAGTACCGCACCGGCTTCCTGATCCAGAACCTGACGGACGGCTTCCGGGCGTCGCAGCACCCGTCGATCGGGTCGAACCGCAAGGAGTTCTCGGACATCCAGGCGGTGATGCTGAACCCGGCGAGCACGCCGGAGCAGCGGGTGGCGGCGGCGGAGACGTACATCCGCGGCTACCGCCGGCTGCTGGAGCCGGGGCTGTACCAGGCGCAGGACGGCGACTTCCTGCGGCTGCGCGAGCTGGCGGTCACCTACAACCTTGGCCCGTCGCTGGCGAAGAAGATGGGCTTCCGTGACGCGAGCGTCACCTTCGCCGGGCGCAACCTGCTGGTGTGGACGAAGTACCCCGGGCAGGACCCGGAGTCCAACGAGAGCGGGCGCGGCGGCGGCGGGCTGTACGACAACTTCATGAACAGCACCGACGGCTTCGGGCTGCCGATCCCGCGTCGCGTGTCGATCGCCATGAACCTCAACTTCTGACCGGACCCCTTCCCATGAAGACCGGATCTCCGATCAGCGGAACGGCGCGGCGCGGCCTGGCCGCCACCCTGGTGGCGCTGGGCGCGCTGGGCGCCGCCTCCTGCCAGATCTTCTCGACGGACGTGAACAACCCCAACGCCGTGACGGAGGACGCGATCGCCGAGGCGGCGGCCGCGGCCGGGTCGCTGGTGACGGGGCAGTACGGCGCGGTGAACGCCGCCGGCAACCAGATCGTCGGCACCATCGGCGCCGCCTCGGACGAGCTCATGTGGGTGGGCTCGCGCGAGTACTGGAACCTGCTGGACGCCGGCGACATCGGCGACCCGCTCAACGAGTACACCGACGGGCAGTACCCGTACGTGAGTCAGGCGCGGTGGATGGCCAACTATGTCATCCCCAAGCTGGAGGAGTACGACAAGAAGGGGCTGCTGCGGAACCGGGCCGACCTGGCGCAGGCGTACTTCCTGGGCGCCACCATCTACACCCTCATCGGCGAGGTGTACGAGGACTTCGTGATCGGCTCCGACCGCACCAAGAACACCGCCGGCGTGGGGGAGGCGAACATGCGCAGCATGTTCGACTCGGCGGTGGTGCACCTGGACAAGGGGCTCACGATCGCCACGGCGCTCAACAACCAGCCGCTGCGCGCCCGCATCCTGGGGATGCGCGCCCGGGCGAAGTGGTCGAAGGCGGTGTGGACCTCGCTGCGCGCGCCGCGCGGTTTCCCGGCCAACCCGCTCATCAATGACGCCGGCGCCAACGCCGACGCCACGGCGGCGCTGGCCGCCATGGGGGCCAACGCGTTCCGCTACCGCTTCGACGTGGTGGCGCAGAACAACGGCGGCTGGTTCTCCACGGGGGGCGAGATGAACTCCCGCCTGGAGATCCGCGCCGGCGACCGCTACATCAACCCCACCGCCGCCCGCACCCGTCCGCTGGACGGGATCGCCGGCATCAAGCTGGTGGACCCCATCACGGGGCAGCCCGACCCGGTCACGGCGCGCAACATCGACGAGTGCTGCCGCCTCTCCTCCACGGTGAACGTGGGATGGACGGCGGTGTCGGGGCGCGAGATGCTCCTCATCCTCGCCGAGGCGGCGCTGGCCACCGGCAACACCGCCGAGTTCGCCACCCGCATCAACGCCATCCGCGACCTTGATGCGCTCCCGGCCTGGACCGCGACCAGCACCCCGTCGGCGCGCGACATGCTGATCCACACCCGCAGCACGTCGCTGTTCCTCCAGGGGCGGCGCCTGCACGACCACTACCGGTTCCAGCAGCGTGCCGACCGGTGGGTGGCCACCCGCGGGTTGCGCCCCTGCTTCTTCCCGATCTCGTACAACGAGCGGCAGCAGAACCTGCTGGCGCCGCAGCCGGCGCAGGATCGCCCGGCCGCCTGCCAGTAAGCGCATGAGCCACCGCCGCCTCCAGTGGGGCGCGACCGACCGGCCACGGAGCACCGTGGCCGGTCGTGTCGCTCGTGCCATCCTGCTGGGCCCCATCGCCGCCTGGTCGCTGGTGGGGTGCTATGCCTACCTCCCCGTGGCCCCAGCCTCTGGCGGGGCCGCCGAGCCCCCCGGGCGCACGGTACGGGTGACGCTCACCCCCCAGGGCACCCGGCGCGCCGAGCCCACCCTGGGCGCCGGCGTGGTGGAAGTGGAGGGGGTGGTGGCCCGGGCCACCGCCGACTCGCTGTGGTTGGCCGTCCGCACGGTGGCCACCGGCCCCCGTGACCGCTTTGCCAGCAGCGGGGCGCAGGTGACATTTCCCCGCACCGATCTGGCGTCGGTGGAGCTCCAGGAGCTGTCCCGGCGCCGCTCGGCCCTCCTGGCCGCCGGCGTGGCCGCCGTCCTGGCCACCATCGCCTCGGTGGTGTCCGCCTCCTCCGGCGGCTCGGGCACGGGGGACACCGGCCCATCGCCCCAGCCGCAACGGATCCCTCTCCGGTAATCCCCATGCCCCGGTCGCTGTTCGACCTGTACGACGAGCGGTACCCGTTCACCCTCCCGCCGCTGGGGTACGCCCCGGCGGCGGTGGAGCCCGCGGTGGATGCGGCCACGATGTCGCTGCACCACGACCGCCACCACGCGGCGTACGTGAACACCCTCAACACCGCCCTCAAGGACCACGCCGACCTCCACCGGCACACGCTGGGGGAGCTGCTCATGGGGCTGCGGCGGTGGCCGACGGCCGTGCAGGGGGCCATCCGCAACCATGGGGGCGGCCACGCCAACCACGCGCTCTTCTGGCAGCTGCTGGCCCCCGCCGGGGGTGCGGCCAGTGCGCCCAGCGGCCAGCTGGCCGAGTGGATCGTGCGGGACTTCGGCAGCGTGGACGCCTGCAAGGCGGCGCTCAAGACCGCCGGCGTGGCGCAGTTCGGCAGCGGTTGGGCGTGGCTGGTGAAGACCGCCACCAACCGTCTGGCGGTGCGTGGGCTCCCCAACCAGGACTCGCCGCTGCTGGAGGGGGAGCTGCCGGTGGTGGGGCTCGACGTGTGGGAACACGCGTACTACCTGAAGTACCAGAACCGCCGCGCCGACTACCTGGATGCCCTGCTGGGGCGGATCAACTGGGAGGTGGCGGCCGCGCAGCTGCGCCGCTGAGCGGCCGCGCGCGCCGTGCGGGCGGCCGCTAGCCGCCGAACGCCCAGCGGTTCACCCACAGGTGCGTGGCGATGCTGGCCGCAAACCCCAGCGCCACCGCCCAGCTCCAGCGCAGGTGCGAGCCGAAGGTGTACACCCCGCGGGCCTGCCCCATGAGCGCCACGCCCGCGGCGCTCCCCACCGACAGCAGCGAGCCGCCCACGCCGGCGGTGAGCGTCACCAGCAGCCACTGCCCCAGGTCCATGGCCGGGTTGGCGGTGAGCACGGCGAACATGACCGGGATGTTGTCCACCACCGCCGAGGCGAGCCCCACCGCGACATTGGCCGAGGTGGCGCCCCACGCCTCGTAGGCGTGCGTGGAGACGAGTTGCAGGTACCCCAGCGTCCCCAGCCCGCCCACGCACAGCACCACCCCGTAGAAGAACAGCAGCGTGTCCCACTCGGCGCGCTCGAGCTGGCGGAAGATGTCGAACGCCTTCCGCTCGGCGCCGGGGTGCGACATGGCCTCGAAGGGATTGCTGCTGCGGATCGCGTCGGGGACCGGGGCGCGGTGCGAGCGCCGTTCCAGCCAGTACGCGTACAGCTTGAGGGCACCCAACCCCGTCATCATCCCCAGCACAGCCGGGAGGTGCAGGAGGTGGTGCACCAGCACCGTGCCGGCGATGGTGGCCAGGAACAGCGCCACCACCCCCCAGGCGCCGCGCTGCAGGCGCAGCGCCTCGCCGGACACCGTGGGGCGGGCCGCCGGCACCGCCGTGGCCATGAGCGCCGCCGGCACCAGCCAGTTGACCAGCGCCGGGAGGAACAGCGCCAGGAAGGCCGCCACCGGCACCTTCCCCTTTTGCCATACCATGAGCGTGGTGATGTCACCGAAGGGGGAGAACACCCCGCCGGCGTTGGCGGCCACGACGATGTTGATCATGGCCACGGTGACAAAGCGCGGGTGCCCGGCGCCCACGCTGAGCGCCACGGTCCCCATCACCAGTGCGGTGGTGAGGTTGTCGGCCACCGGGGAGATGCAAAACGCCAGCGCGCCGGTGATCCAGTAGATGACGCGCAGCGAGAAGCCGCGCGCCACCAGGCGCACGCGCAGCGCGTCGAACACGCCGCGCTCCTCCATGGTGTTCACATACGTCATGGCCGCCAGCAGGAAGAGCATCAGCTCGGCGAACTCCAGCAGCACGTGCTGCAGCGCCTCCCCGGCCACGTGCGTGAGGGCGTCGCGCACGGCGGGGTCGGTGGCGGCGGCCGCGGCGCCGGCGTAGTGCCACCCCACCAGCCCCCAGACGCCCCCGGCCGCCACCAGCATGGGCACCGACTTGCGCAGGTGCAGCACCTCCTCCAGGATGACCATGAGGTAGGCGCCCGCGAAGAGCGCCAGCGCCGTCAGGCCGACGGCCGAGGTGGTGAGGTCGACGGGGGTCATGCCCCGTATGGTAATCGCGTTACCTTTCGGCGATGATCCGGACCGTCGCCCTGTCCTTCGCCTTGGCCTTGGCCGCCCACGCGCCCGGGCGCCCCGCGGCGGATGCCGCCGCCCCGTCACCGTCCCTCGGTGCGCAGTCGCGCACCGACGCCTTGGCGCTGTGCACCCGGGCCGCCGCCTTCCTGCGCGACGACCGCCGCATGGTGGCCGAGGTGGAACCCGACACGATGGACGACTGGCGCACCCACCGCCGGCTGGCGGGGTGCCGCGTGACGGCGGCAGGGGGGAGTGCGCGGCCGCTGGCGCAGGAGGCGGCGCACTTCTACGAGCGGGTGCGGGCGGCCGGGTGGGTGCGCACCCCCGACCCGCTGGACGCGCCGCGCGAGGGATCGCTGCGCTTCCGGCAGGGGGACGCCGACTGCCTGTTCAACGTGAATGGCGCGCAGCTGCTGGGGACCGACGCGGAGGCGCGCGTGAACGAGGCGCTGCGCGTGGCGCCGGGGGAGACGTCGTACCAGGTGCTGGCGGTGTGCCTGCCGGCGCTTCCCGCCGCCCCGCCGGATGCGCCCTTCAGCGCCGACCCCACGGGTGGTGCGGTCGGTGCCGTCCCGGGCGCGCGTGCCGCGCAGCCCGCCGCCGGCCCCTCGCTGGTGATTTTGGTGCGTCACGGGGAGAAGGCGCCGGTGCCCGGGGACGACCCGCCGCTCTCCGCCGCCGGCCAGGCGCGCGCCGCGGCGCTGGACAGCGCGCTGGCCCACCTGGCGCCCTCCACCATCGTGGTGAGCACGCGCCGTCGCACCGTGGAAACGGCGGCCGTGGTGCAGCAGCGCACCGGCGTCACCCCCACCGTGGTGTCGCTGGAGGGTGGCGGGGCCGGGCATGTGCAGGCGGTGGCGCGCGCGGTGCGCGCCGCGCGGGGGACGGTGCTGGTGGTGGGGCACAGCAACACCATCCCCGCCATCGTCACGGCGCTGGGCGGGCCGCGCCTCCCCGACCTGTGCGATGCCAGCTACGCCACGCTGTTCCTGGTGCAGCCCTCCGCCTCGGCCGACGGGCAAGCCGTGGTGGTGCGCGCGCAGTACGGCGCGGCCGACCCGCCGGGGGCGAGCGCGTGCCCCGGCATGGTGCCGCGCTGACGCGCGCCGGCGCTCCCACTACCGGGCCCCGCCATGGCTGACGCGCTGGCCTCCATCCCCGTGGGGATCGTGACCGTCTCCGACCGTGCGGCGGCGGGGACGTACGAGGACCTGTCGGGCCCGGCCATCGAGGCCGTGTGCCGGGCGTGGCTGGCCACGCCCTGGCACCCGGTGCGCCGCCTGGTCCCCGACGAGCAGCCGGCCATTGAGGCGGCGCTGCGCGAGCTGGCCGACGCGGTGGGGTGCCCGTTGGTGGTGACCACCGGCGGCACGGGGCCCGCGCCGCGCGACGTGACCCCCGAGGCCACGGCGGCGGTGTGCGACCGGCTGCTGCCGGGGTTTGCCGAGCAGATGCGCGCGGTGTCGGTGCGCACGGTCCCCACCGCGATCCTGTCGCGGCAGGTGGCCGGCACGCGCGGCACCACGCTCATCGTGAACCTCCCCGGCAAGCCGGCCGCCATTGCCGAATGCCTGGGGGCCGTGTGGCCTGCCGTGCCGCCGTGCATTCGCCTGCTGGGCGGGCCGCGGCTGGCCAGCACCGCCGACGCGCCCACGGGGCGCGAGGCCGGGGCGCCGTCCGCGCCTGTCTCCCCTACTCCCTGACCCGCCGGCCATGACGATTCCCGCCGAGCTGCTGCAGATCCTGGTGTGCCCCGCCTGCAAGGGGGCGCTGGAGCACCATGCCGCCCCCGCCGAGGCGCTGGTGTGCCGCACGTGCGCGCTGGTGTACCGCGTGGACGACGGCATCCCGGTGATGCTGCGCGACGAGGCGGTGGCGCTGGACGCGGCGGCGTACCCGCCGAGGGGTGGGGTGTCCCCCGACCCGGCCGCATGACCGCCCCCGACCTGCGCGCGGCCGCACCAGCCACCCAGGTGGTGCACGGCGGCACGGCTCCCGCGGTGCCTGGCGGACCGTATCTGGCGGGGCCCGTGTTTGCCGCGCCGTATCACGCCCCTGGCGACCCCGCGGCGTCCCCCTTCACCTACGGGCGCTTCCACAACCCCACCTGGCAGGCGTACGAGGAGGCGCTGGCGCTGCTGGAGGGGGGCCCCTGCCTGCTGTTTCCCAGCGGGATGGCGGCCACCTCGGCGGTGCTGGCCACGCTGGTGCCGCCGGGCGGCACGGTGGTGATGCTGGCCGGCAGCTACTACACCACGCGCGTGCTGGCCACGCAGGCGTTTGCCGGCGGGTGGATGCAGGCGCAGGGGGTGACCGTGCGCCTGCTGGAGCCCGATGGCGCCAACGCGGCGGCGCTGCTGGAGGGCGCGTGCCTGCTGTGGCTGGAGAGCCCCACCAACCCCGAGCTGGCGGTGTGCGACATTGCCGCGCTGTCGGCGCTGGCGCGCGCGGCGGGGGCGCGGGTGGCGGTGGACAACACCACCGCCACGCCGCTGCTGCAGCAGCCGCTGGCGCTGGGGGCCGACGTGGCGGTGGTGTCGGACACCAAGGCGATGACCGGGCACGGCGACCTGTTGCTGGGGCACGTGGCGGTGCGCGACGCGGCGCTGCTGGAGCCGCTGCGCACCTGGCGCACGCGGGTGGGGGCCATTGCCGGGCCGATGGAGGCGTGGCTGGCGCACCGGTCGCTGGCCACGCTGGATGTGCGGCTGCAACGGCAGTGCGACAGCGCGGAGCGGCTGGCCGCCTGGCTGGCGGCGCACCCGAAGGTGACGGGGGTGCGGTACCCCGGGCTGCCGTCGCACCCGCAGCATGCGCTGGCCGCGCGGCAGATGCGGCGCTTTGGCGGCGTGATCAGCTTCGAGCTGCCGGATGCGGCGGCGGTGGCGCGCGTTTTCGGCGCGGCGCGGCTGGTGCGCGAGGCCACCAGCTTTGGCGGCGTGCATACCAGCGCGGAGCGGCGCGCGCGGTGGGGGGGCGACGCCGTGTCCGAGGGGTTCGTGCGATTGAGCGTGGGGGTGGAGGCCGCCGACGACCTGGTGGCCGACCTCGCCCACGCGCTGTCGATGGTCTAGCGTCCTTCGCGGTCCCGCGGGCGCCGCGCCGCGCGGCCCCGCTCACCCTTTCTCCGCCTGTGCCGATGTCCTCCCGAGTGCCGCGCCGCGACTTCCTGGCCACCTCGCTCACGGCCGCCGCCTCGGCCGCGGCCGCCTCGGCGGCGTCGTGGGCGTTCCCCGAGGTGCTGGAGGCGGCGCCCCCCCCGTTTGCGCTGGCCGAGGTGGGGGTGGCCGAGCTGCAGCGCCGGATGACGCGCGGCACGACCACGTCGCGCGCACTCACGCAGGCGTACCTGGCGCGCATCGCCGCCATCGATGCGGCGGGGCCGCGGCTGCGCAGCGTGATCGAGGTGAACCCCGAGGCGCTGGCCATCGCGGCGGCACGCGACGCCGAGCGGCGGCAGGGGCGGGTGCGTGGCCCGCTGCACGGGATCCCGGTGCTCATCAAGGACAACATCGACACCGGCGACCGGATGCAGACCACCGCCGGCTCGCTGGCGCTGGTGGGGCGGCCGGCGCCGCGCGACGCCTTCCTGGTGGCTCGGCTGCGCGAGGCCGGCGCGGTGCTGCTGGGGAAGACCAACCTGAGCGAGTGGGCCAACTTCCGCTCCACGCGCTCCACCAGCGGGTGGAGCAGCCGCGGCGGGCAGGTGCGCCATCCTGTGGCCACCGACCGCAACCCGTGCGGCTCCTCCTCGGGGACCGGGTCGGCCATCGCGGCCAGCCTGGCGGCGGTGGGGGTGGGGACGGAGACGGACGGGTCGATCATCTGCCCATCGTCGATCTGCGGGCTGGTGGGGCTCAAGCCCACGGTGGGGCTGGTGAGCCGCCGCGGGATCATCCCGATCTCCTCCACGCAGGACACGGCGGGCCCCATGGGGCGCACGGTGGCCGACGTGGCGGCGCTGTTGGGGGCGCTGGCAGGGGTGGACCCGGAGGACGAGGCCACCGCGGCGGGGGCGGGGAAGGCGCTGGCCGACTACACCGCGGTGCTGGACGCCAACGCCCTGCGGGGGGCCCGCATCGGCGTGGCGCGTCACCTGGGCGGCTTCCACCCCGCGGTGGACGCGCAGATGGACGCCGCGGTGGCAGTGCTGCGGCGGCTGGGCGCCGAGGTGGTGGACCCGGTCACCGTGCCCAATGTGGGGCGGTACGACGAGGCGGAGCTGACGGTGATGCTGCACGAGTTCAAGTCGGGGGTGAACGCGTACCTGGCGTCCCGCGGGGACACGGTGGCGGTGCGCACGCTGGCCGAGGTGATCGCCTTCAACCGCGCCAATGCGGCGCGGGTGATGCCGTGGTTTGCGCAGGAGCTGCTGGAGCGCGCCGAGGGGACGCCGGGGGTGGAGGCGCCGGCGTACCGCGAGGCGCTGGCCACCTGCCGCCGGCTGGCGGGGACGGAGGGGGTGGAGGCGCTGCTGGCGGCGGAGCGGCTGGACGCGGTGGTGGCCCCGTCCAATGGCCCGTCGTGGCCCACCGACCTGGTGAACGGCGACCGCTACACGGGGGGGAACTCGTCGGTGGCGGCGGTGGCGGGGGTGCCCAGCCTGACGGTGCCGATGGGGGAGGTGGCGGGGCTGCCGGTGGGGCTGTCGTTCATCGGCCGTGCGTGGAGCGAGGGGCGGCTGCTGGCGCTGGGGTACGCCTTTGAGCAGGCCACGCGGGCGCGGCGCGCGCCGGCGCTGGCGCCCACCCTGGCGGCGGTGGCGGGTGGTGCCCCCGTTGGGGCCGCGGCTGCCGAGCGGGGCGCGCGGTGATGGCGCCGGTGCCTGGTGGCGGGGGGGAGCCGGCGGTGCCGTCGGCGGCCACGCGCCGGATGGCGATGGCCACGGTCGTGGTGGCGGTGGTGCTGGCGGTGATGTCGTGGCGGTGGCTGGGGACGGCCAGCGACGCCGGGATCGCGCGGCTGGCGCGCATCGAGGTGCAGCGGGCGCGGTGCGACAGCCTGTGGGCCCGCAGCACGACGTCGGCGGACACGCTGCTGGCGGACCGGGTGGCGTTGCGGGACACGATTGACCCGCGCGCGTCCACGCCGCTGTCGCGGTGCGGGGACCTGCGGGGGGTGGTGCGTGGGGCGCCGGCGCCGGGGACACTCCCCAACCCGCGGGAGATGAGCGGTGAACCGATGCCGCGGGGGCTGCGGTAGGGGGGTGGCGCGCGGGGCGGCGGTGGCAGGACGATGCGGGGGCCTTCGGGCCCCCGCGTGGCGTTTCAGGGGGGCGGCAGGAGCACGGGGGCGCCGGCCTGGAGGGCGAGGCGCACCCGTTCGGCCTGGGTCTCGGAGGCGTCCAGGAGGACGACGATCAGGTTGGCGGATCGGATGACCTCGGTGGGGACGGTGGGCCAGCCGCCGAGGGAGTCGCCGGGAGGGGTGAGGCGGTCGGGGTCCAGGGGGGCGGTGTTGGCGGCGCCGGCGGCGGAATCGGGGTAGAAGAGGGCGGCGAGGGTGGCGGACTTGCCCAGGCGGTAGCGGAGGGCGGGGACGGCGAGGGTGGGGAGCCGGAGGGAGTCGCCGACGGGCTTGAAGGCGAGGCCGGCCTTGTTGATGCGGTCTTCGAGGGAGCAGGGGCGCCAGCGGCCGTCGCGGGGGCAGGCGGAGTCGGAGGGGG
>JBILKP010000134.1:0-7586 GCA_044376625.1 Gemmatimonas sp.
GCCTTGTGGCGCTCCACCATGCAGCCGATGGCGAACACCGCCTTGCAGCCCCCGGTGTCCTTGAGCCGCGCCGCCCCCAGGATCGCCTCCAGCGACTCCTGCTTGGCCGCGTCGATGAAGCCGCAGGTGTTCACCACCACCACGTCGGCCTCGGCCAGATCCGTCACCGGCTCGCCCCCGTGCGCCACCAGGTCCGCCAGGTAGCGCTCCGAGTCCACCGTGTTCTTGTCACACCCCAGCGTGACCAGTCCGAACTTGAGCATCCGCGGAAGCTAGCGCCGCCAACGCCGACCGGTAACCGCGACGGCGCCCGCTACCGGAAGTTCCCGAACTGCAGCTCCACCCCGAACTCCCCCCGGCGCAGCAGCGCGATCGCCTCCTGCAGCGCGTCCTTGTCGGGGCCGGACACGCGCACCTGCTCCCCCTGGATGCTGGCGGTGACCTTCTTCAGCTTCGCCTCCTTGAGGGCGGCGCTCACCTTCTTCGCCGTCTCCGCGTCCAGCGCCATCTTGAGCTTCACGTCGCGCCGCAGCAGGTCGCCGCTCCCGGGCTTCGCCTCGCCGATGTCCAGGTTCTTCACCGGGATGCCGCGCTTCACCAGCTTGCCGCGCAGCACGTCCAGCAGCGCCTCGCTGCGCATCTCCCCCTCGGCCTCGAGGTGGACCAGGTTCTCGGCGCGCTTGAACTCCACCAGCACGTGGGAGCCCTTGAAGTCGAAGCGCTGGGCGACCTCCTTGGCCGCCTGGTTCACGGCGTTGTCGACCTCCTGGAGGTCGCAGCCGGTGGTGACGTCGAACGAGTAGGTGCCAGCCATGGGAGTCAGCCGAGGAAGCTCTGGAGGGCCTTGGAACGGGAGACGTGACGGAGCCGCGAGAGCGCCTTTTCCTTGATCTGGCGCACCCGCTCGCGGGTGATCCCGAGCAGGGCGCCGATCTCCTCCAGCGTCATCGGCTCACGGCCGTCGATGCCGAAGTACAGCCGCAGGATGCGCGCCTCGCGCTCCTTGAGGCCGTCCAGCGAGGCCGCCACCGCCTCCACCAGCGCCTTCTCGAAGGCCTGCTCGTCGGGGGTGGGGTGCACCGTGTCCGGCAGGTAGTCGAGGAGCCGGTTGTCCTCGCCGGGGACGATGGGCGCGTCGAGGGAGAGGTGCACCTGCGTGATGGCCATGGTCTTGGCCACCTCCTCCTCGGAGATGTCCATCCCCTCCGCGATCTCGGCGTGCGTCGCCTCGCGCCCCAGCTCCTGCAGGAGCAGGCTCGCGCGCTTGCCGATGCGGTGCAGCGTGCCCGCGCGGTTGAGCGGCACGCGCACCAGGCGCGACTGCTCCGCGAGCCCCTGCAGGATGGCCTGCCGGATCCACCACACGGCGTAGGAGATGAACTTGATCCCCTTGGTCTCGTCGAACTTGTGGGCCGCGCGGATGAGGCCGAGGTTCCCCTCGTTGATGAGGTCGGCCAGCGAGACCCCCTGGTTCTGGTACTTCTTGGCCACCGACACCACGAAGCGCAGGTTGGAGCGCACCAGCTTGTCGAGCGCCTCCTCGTCCCCCTGCCGGATGCGCCGCGCCAGCTCGGCCTCCTCCTCGCGGGAAATCAGCGGCGACGCGCTGATCTCCCGCAGGTAGAGGTCGAGCGACCCCTCGTCCCCCGAGGTCCGGCGACGCCCGCCCCCGGCGGCGCGCCGCACCGCCCGGGGCGGCGGCGGCGCCTCCGCCTCCTCCTCGCCAGGCTCCCGCCCCGGCTCCAGGTCGGATGTCCCCTTGGTCACGGGTGCCGCACGGCTAGTAGTTGTCGATCTGGGCGCGCTGCAGCGCCCCCGAATAGTCGACGTACCCCACCTTGGTCTCCGAGTAGAACTCGTACACCTCCCACCCGCCCTCGCGGTGCCCGTTGCCGGTCTCCTTCACCCCGCCGAAGGGCAGGTGCGCCTCGGCCCCGATGGTGGGCGCGTTCACGTACGTGATGCCGTTGTCCAGCTGCTGGATGGCCCGGAACGCCACGTTCACGTCGCGCGTGTACACCGACGAGGAGAGCCCGTAGCGCACGCCGTTGTTCACCGCGAACGCCTCGTCCACCGAGTGCACCCGCACCACGGAGAGCACCGGCCCGAAGATCTCCTCCTGCTCCAGCCGCGACCCCGCCGCCACGCCGGTGAAGATGGTGGGCTGGAAGAAGTGCCCGTGGTCGAGCGCCCCGCCCGTGGCCCGGGCGCCCCCGAGGCGAAGCACCGCCCCCTCGGCGGTCCCGATGGCCACGTAGCGCGCCACCTTCTCCAGCGCCGCCGCATGCACGAGCGGCCCCACCTCGGTGCCGGCCACCCGCCCGTCTCCCAGCCGCAGCTGCGAGGCCCGCGCCACCAGCCGGTCCACGAAGGCGTCGTGGATCCCGTCCTGCAGGATCAGCCGGCTGGTCGCGGTGCACCGCTGCCCGGTGGTGCCGAACGCGCCCCACAGCACGCCATCCAGCGCCAGCTCCAGGTCGGCGTCGTCCAGCACGATCTGCGCGTTCTTCCCCCCCATCTCCAGCGACAGCCGCTTGTGCATCCGCCCGCAGGTCTCCCCCACGAACCGCCCCGTCTCGGTGGACCCGGTGAACGAGATCACCGGCACCTCGGGATGCTCCACCAGCGCCTTCCCCACCACCTCGCCCATGCCGTGCACCAGCTGGATGACCTCGGGGGGCAGCCCCGCCTCCAGCAGGATCTCCACCAGCACGGTGGCGGTGTGCGGCACATCCTCGGCGGGCTTGAGGATCACCGCATTGCCGCACAGCAGCGCCGGGAACGCCTTCCAGGTGGGGATGGCCAGCGGGAAGTTGAAGGGGGTGATCAGCCCGCAGACGCCGATGGGGCGCCGCATGGTCATCGCCCACTTGTTGGCCAGCTCGCTGGGGACGGTGTGCCCGAACAGGCGCCGCCCCTCGGTGGCGGCGTAATACGCGGTGTCGATCCCCTCCTGCACGTCACCGCGCGTCTCCGCCAGCGGCTTGCCCATCTCCCGCGTCATGAGGTCCGCCAACTCCTCCTTGCGCGCCGCGAGGAGGTCGCCCACGCGCCGGAGCACGTCACCGCGCGCCGGGGCCGGCGTGGCCTTCCACTGCGCGAAGCCGCGCCGGGCGCTGGCCACCGCAGCCTCCACGTCGGCCACGCCGGAGGCCGGGAACTGGCCGATGACGTCGGCGTGGTGCGCCGGGTTGCGGTTCTCGAAGTACGCGCCCGTGGACGGCGCCACCCAGCGGCCGCCGATGAAGTTCTGGAAGGTCGTCATGCGGTGAAAAGTAGTGAGCGGACCAGCGCCAGCGGGGTACCGGCGGGAGGGGTGGGGGACGGCGAGGCCACCTCACACTGCCAGGTGGCCGGATGCGCGGCCGTGGGGATGGCATAGCCCACGCGCGGCAGCACGTCACGCGCCGCCACCACCCCGCCCCACACCAGCGCCAGCAGGGACAGCACATGCAGCACCCCCTGCCGATGCCGCCAGGTCCCGGCGGCGCTCCACCCCCCCAGCAGCATGACCCCGCCAGCCGCCCCCACCAACCCCATCACGGGGGGGCCGCAGACCCCGGGCCATGGCCAATACCACAGGCCGGCCGCCGCAGCCACCGCCACCGCCGTGCGCGCCCACCCGTGCCAGGCCGGCGCGGGGCCGGCTGCGCCAAGGGCGCCCCCCGCGGGCCCCGCCACGGGGCGCCCCCGGGGGACGGCAGCCGCCGGCGCCGGGCCGGCGGGCCGAGGCTGGCGCTCCGTCCCCTCGCGCAGCGCGTCGTCAGACAGCGACGCCAGCTGCCGGTCGATCTTCGCCAGTTCGGCGTCCCAGTTCCGGTCAGTCACGCTCCCTCCTCCTCCTGCGGTTCGCGCGCGAGCGCATGCCGTTCCAGCTTCTTGTACAGGTTGGAGCGCGGCATGTCGAGGGCGCGCGCCGTCTCCGCCACGTTCCAGTCATGCGCCCGCAACTTGGCGTGCAGGAACAGCCGTTCGGCCGCCTGCTTGAACTCCTCGAAGGTCTGGCACGCGAGCAACCCCTCCACCCCCGTCGGCTCCCCGCCCCGGGCGCCCGCCAGCCCCGCCACATCGGTGGCGTCAATCGCGGGGCCCGCCGCCAGGATGAGCAGCCGCTCCACCGTGTTCCGCAGTTCGCGCACGTTGCCGGGCCAGTCCCGCGCCTCCAGCGCCCGCAGCGCCGCCACCGTGATCGGGCGCCGCGGCACGCCATCGCGCGCAGCCCCCTGCTCCAGGAAATGCTCCACCAGCAGCGCGATGTCCTCGCGCCGCTCCCGCAGCGCGGGCACGGTGATGGGCACCACGTTCAGCCGGTAGTACAGGTCCTCGCGGAAGCGCCCCGCCGCGATCTCCGCCTCCAGGTCCTTGTTGGTGGCCGCCAGCACCCGCACGTCCACCTGCACGGGGCGTGCCCCGCCAATGGGGGTGAGCACCCCGTCCTGCAGCACCCGCAGCACCTTGGCCTGCGCGGCCAGCGCCATGTCCCCGATCTCGTCCAGGAACAGCGTCCCCCCGTCGGCCTGCTCGAACTTCCCCCGACGGTCGGCCACGGCGCCGGTGAAGGACCCCTTCACGTGGCCGAACAACTCGCTCTCGATGAGCTCCCCGGGGATCGCCGCGCAGTTGACCTCCACGAACGGACGGTCCGCCCGCGGCGAGCCGCGGTGGATGGCGCGGGCCACGAGCTCCTTGCCCGTGCCGTTCTCCCCGGTGATCAGCACCCGCGCCGAGGTGGCGGCCACGCGGTCGATGCGCTCCAGCAGCGCACGGATCCCGGGGCTCGCCCCCACGATGGCGTGCCGGGCGCCAATGGCCTCGCGCAACCGCGCGTTCTCCTCGGTGAGCGCCCGGCTGGCCAGCGCATTGCGCAGCACCACCAGCACCCGGTCGGTGTCCAGCGGCTTTTCGAGGATGTCGTACGCCCCGCGCTGGGTGGCCTCCACCGCGGTCTGCAGCGTGGCGTGGCCGCTGATCATCACCACCGTGGCCTGGGGGTCCTGCTGGCGCAGCCGCCCCAGCGTCTCCATCCCGTCCACCCGCGCCATCTTGACGTCCAGGAACACCAGGTGCGGCCGGAAGGCGGCGTACTGGGCGATCCCCTCCTCACCCCCCGCGGCGGTGCGCACCGCATAGCCCTCGTACTCCAGCAGTTGCCCCAGCGCCTGCCGGATCCCGGGTTCGTCGTCCACCACCAGGACCCGCGCGCGCGCGCCACGGGAACCGGGGGCGCTCACCGGGGCACCGCGCGATAGAACACCACCCGCCCGTCGGTGATGCGCACGTCGGCCACCGCGGGGGGGACCGCCACGGTCAGCAGGTCATCGGGGAGGGAGTCATCCGGGACCGCCGAGCCGGCGACCGGGGCAGCCTCCGCGCGGCGCAGGCGGGCCAGGAGCGCGGGGCGTAGCGGGTCGGGGACGGCCACGCGCCCCAGCTGGACGCGGCGCACCCGAAAGCGGGCCACCCCCTGGCGCAGCAGTGCCAGGTCGCCGTCCAGCAGCAGGGTGTCGCGCCCCTCCACCACCCCCCCCAGCAGCGACCGCAGCCTGCCGGTGCCCATGAGGGCGCGCCGATCCACCACGCCGCGGAGGTACAGCCGCTCCCCCTGCACCGCCACGGCGGGGTCGGTGGCGTCGGCGGGGAGCACCGCCACCAGCGCGGGGCCCAGGACGGTGGCCAGCGAGTCCCCGGCCAGGCTCAGGTAGGCCGGCCCGTCGCGGCGCGCCAGGCGGGCCAGGGCGCCCCCCCGACGCGGCGCGCTGGCGGGGAGCGGCGTCCAGCGCCTGAGGGCCTCGGTGGCGGTGCGGACGGAATCCGCGGCCGACAGGCGCGCCCCGGCCTCCTCCGCCGCCTTGGCCACGGAGCCGGCGGCCTTGGCCGCCACCTGCGTGGCCACCGCCGGGAAGCGGTCGCCATACCACCATGCCCCGGCCGCGCCGAGCGCGACCAGCAGCAACAGGCATCCAATGCGAGGGAAGCAGCCCACGGGTGCGTCGGGTGAGGGGATCCCCGAAACTATCGGCTGGTCCGGCGGCGCGGCAGATTGGCGGCACCCCCACCCCGTCCCCATGGACCGTCGCCGCTTCGTCCACGCCCTGGCCCTCGCCGGCTCGGCCTCCCTGACCGGCCCCGCCCCCGTGCGTCACCTGCGCCCGCTGCTGGCGCGCGTGGCGCACGCCCCCCCCGACGCCACCGCGGACGACGAGGCGTTCTGGCTGGGGGTGCGGCAGGCGTTCACCATCGACGCCAACCAGGTGAACCTCAATTCGGGGTCGGTGAGCCCGGCGCCGCGGGTGGTGGCGGAGGCGATGGACCGGTACTGGACGCTCACCAACATGAGCCCGTCGCTGTACGTGGACGAGCTCCTGCTCCCCGAAGTGGAGCTGGTGCGCCAGCGGTTGGCGGCCGAGTTCGGCTGCGATCCCGAGGAGCTGGCACTCACCCGCAACACCAGCGAATCGCTGCTGACCGTGCAGTTCGGCATGCCGCTGTCCCGCGGCGACGAGGTGCTGATCACCACGCAGGACTATCCGCGCATGATCACCGGGTGGGAGCAGCGGGCACGCCGCGACGGCATCGTGCTGAAGACCGTGACGATCCCGACCCCGGCCCCATCCCCGGAGGCGCTGGCGGAGCGGGTCTGGGGGGCGGTGACCCCGCGCACCCGGGTGCTGCACGTCTCGCACATGACCTACACCGCGGGGCAGATCGTCCCGGTGCGGGAGCTGGCCCAGCGGGCCCGGGCGCGGGGGATCTGGTCGGTGGTGGACGGGGGGCACACCTTCGCCCAGTTCCCCTTCACCTGGCGGGAGCTGGGGTGCGACGTGTACGGCACCAGCCTGCACAAGTGGCTCACCGCGCCGGTGGGCAACGGCTTCCTGGCGGTGCGGCGCGAGCGGATCCCGGAGATCTGGCCGTTGTTCGCGGCGCCGGCCTCGCAGGACGCCGACATCCGCAAGTTCGAGCAGATCGGGACGTATCCCGTCGCGGTGCGCACGGCCGTGACCGACGCCCTCACCTTTCATCAGGCGCTGGGGGCGGAGCGCAAGGCGGCGCGGTTCCGGTTCCTGCGGGAGCGGTGGATGCGGGGCATCGAGGGGGTGAAGGGGGTGCGACTGCTCACCTCGTACGATCCGGCGCAGGCGTGCGCGCTGGGCGCCTTTGCGCTGGAGGGGATGGGCGCCGCCGCCGTGACGGAGGCGTTGCTGCGGCGTGACCGCATCCATGTGCGTCCCCGCTTTGTGCCAGGGGAGTGGGAGGGGGTGCGGGTGACCCCCAACGTCTTCACGACCGTGGAGGAGGTGGACCGCCTGGTGGCGGCGGTGCGTCGGCTGGCTGCCGGGTAGCGACGGCGCACGCGACGGCGCACGCGACGGCGCACGCGACGGCTCACGCGACCGCCGCCTCCGGCACGGCGGGCCGGTAGCGCAGCGCCTCGCCGATGTGCCCCGCCTCCACGCCATCATTGCGGTCCAGGTCGGCCAGGGTGCGGGCGACCCGCAGCACCCGGTGGTAGCTGCGCGCCGACAGCCCCAGCCGATCGGCGGCGCGCACCAGCAGGGTGCGTCCCTCCGGCGACAGGCGCGCCG
>JBILKP010000135.1:0-7565 GCA_044376625.1 Gemmatimonas sp.
CCACCCCGTGCGGCGCCAGCTCCAGGCGCAGCACGTTCGCCAGCTGCTCCACCCCCGCCTTGGACGCGGCGTACCCCGACATCCCCGGCATGGCGCTGAACGCCGCCGCCGAGGACACCAGCAGCAGGTAGCCGCGCGACGCCATCAGGTGGGGGAGCACCGCCTTTGCCGTGCGGAACGTCCCCGCCAGGTTCACCTCCAGCACACGGCAGTGCGCCTCGATGTCGGCGTGCACCAGCGCCCCCATGCCGGCGATGCCGGCGTTGGTCACCGCCACGTCCAGCCGTCCGAAGCGCGCCACCGCCGCCGCCACCGCGGCCTCCAGCGCCGCCTGCTGCGTCACGTCGGCATGGTGCCAGCTGGCGTGCGGCGCCAGCTCCCCGGCCAGCGCCTGCAGCCGCTCCGCCTCCAGCCCCACCAGCGCCACCTGCGCGCCGCGGCGCACCAGCTCGCGCGCGGTGGCGGCGCCGATGCCGCGCGCCGCCCCGGTGATGAGCACCACGCGTCCCTGCATCGTCCGCTCAGCCATGGGCCACGCCTCCCTCGTAGTGGTCCGCCACCCAGCGCGCCACGCGCCGGCGGAAGCGGAAGGTGAAGTCGGGCCAGAGGGTGTGGTTCTCCCCCCGGGCGTCCAGGTACCAGC
This sequence comes from Gemmatimonas sp., assembly GCA_044376625.1. Lineage (GTDB taxonomy): Bacteria > Gemmatimonadota > Gemmatimonadetes > Gemmatimonadales > Gemmatimonadaceae > Gemmatimonas. The sequence continues at coordinate 644 of JBILKP010000135.1, forward strand.
TGCGGCAGCCACCGGCCACCCACACCATCCCGCGCATGCGGGCCTGCACCGCGGCGTGGTCGGCCGCCTGGGCCTCGGCGCGCGGCGCCACCCACGCCTGCCCCGTGCGGCGCAGGTGACGCAGGGCCAGCACCAGGTGCTCCACCTGCGCCTCCAGCATGACCAGCAGGGAGGTGTGTCCGATGCCGGTGTTGGGCCCCGGGATCACGAACAGGTTGGGGAAGCCGGCCACGGTGGTGCTGGCATAGGCCGCCATCCCGTCCCGCTCCCATTGCTGCGCCAGCGACACGCCGCCCCGCCCCACCACATGCCACGCCACGGGGGGGACGCCCCCCGGGATGAACCCGGTGGTGAACACCAGCACGTCGCAGGGGTGCCGGCTGCCGTCGGCGGCCACCACGGCGTCGGGCTCCACCCGCGCCAGCGCGCCGGACACCAGCGTCACGTTGGGCTGCTGCACGGCGGGGTAGAAGTCGTCGCTCACCAGCACGCGCTTGCACCCCATGGCGTAGCGTGGCGTGAGCCGGTCGCGCAGCGCCGGGTCGCGCACCTGCCGGCGCAGGTGCGCGCGCGCCACCAGCGACGTGACGCGCCGCACCCCGGGAAAGCGGAACGGCAGGAAGGTGGCCTCGCGCAGCGCGTACGTGGCGCCGCGCATGGCGCGCTCCACCGCGGGGAGCGCCGCGTACAGCCGCCGCACGGCGCGGGACACGGGGCGGTCGTGCCGCGGCACGATCCACGCCGGCGTGCGCTGCAGCAGCGTGAGGTGCCCCACCACCGGCTGGATGGCGGGGACCACCTGGATGGCCGACGCCCCCGTACCCACCACCACCACGCGCTGCCCGGCCAGCGGCACGTCCTCGCGCCACTGCGCGGAGTGGAAGGCGGCGCCCCGGAAGGTGTCCAGCCCCGGGAGGTCGGGGATGACAGGGTTGGAGAGCGCCCCCGTGGCCAGCACCAGCACGCGTGCCGACCGCGCGCCCTGCGTGGTGTCCAGCCGCCAGCGCGCGGCGGCGTGGTCCCAGTGCGCGCCCGTGAACGCGCAGCCGTAGGTGATGCGCGACGCCAGGCCATGCGCCTCGGCCACCTGTCGCAGGTACGCGTGGATCTCGGCCGCCGGGGCGAAGCGCCGGCTCCACCCCGGGTTGCGCGCGAAGGACAGCGAATACAGGCGCGACGGCACGTCGCAAGCGCACCCGGGGTAGCGGTTGTCGCGCCAGGTGCCCCCCAGGTCGTGCGCGCGCTCCAGCAGCCGCACGTCGTCGTGCCCCTCCTGCCGCAGGCGGATGGCGGCGGCCAGCCCCGCGAACCCGGTGCCCACCACCACCACGTCGTGGTGGCCTCCCCCCGCCTCCTCCACGGCCATGGGCGGCTACGTCGGGTGCGGCGCGTGGTAGCGCGCCATCTGCAGGTACGGGATCTCCGGGAACGGCGGCAGCCCCGCCGCGGCGATGATCGCCTCCAGCCCCTCGCGCCGGTGGAACTCCATCCCGTCGCGGTTCACCAGCACCGCCCCGGGCACCCCCGGCGCCAGCCGCCGGAACTCGGCGTCGATCAGGCGGAAGCGCTGCACCATGTGCTCCACGTCCTCGTGCGGGCGCGCGCGCAGGCGGATGTGCTTCTCGATGGTGTCGGTGCTGGAGGTGAGCACGATGGTGCGGTCGGGGCGCCACGCGTCCCCCGCGGCCAGCACCTCGCGCAGCGCCGCGTGCTCCGCCGGCGGGTACTCGGCAATGTGCGCCTCCAGCGTGAGGCGCGCCCCCTCCAGGAAGATCACCTGCCCCGGGGCGTCGTGCGCCGCGGCGTGCCGGTAGTTGGCGTCGTACAGCCACGCGAAGTAGGCCGTGACCCCCACCGGGTTGCGCCCGGCGCGGATGTCGGCGATGACGCGCGGGTCCCACACCCCCTGCTCCCCCTCGCCATACGAGCCGTGGTGGTACAGGTCCCCCAGCTGCCGCACCAGGGTGCTCTTGCCGATGCCGGGACCGCCGACGATGGCGACGCGCATCCTACGCGCGTCCGGCGGGCGTGCCAGGCGCGCGCCGCGTCCGCCCCGCCCGGGGGCTCAGCGTCCCCGTCCGGGGGCGGCGGGCCAGCCGTCCACCAGGGCGATCATCCGCGCACGCGTCTTCGCGTCGGGGATGGCGCCCACGCCCCCCGCCAGGTTGTCCAGCAGGTTGGCGCGCTTGCTGGTGGCCGGGGTGATGGCGGTGACCGCGGGGTGCGTGAGGATGAACTTGAGGAAGAACTGCGCCCAGGTGGTGGCACCGAACTCCGTGGCCCAGTCGGGGAGCGGCTGGCCGGCGGCGGCGGCGCGCTGGAACAGCGACGTGCGCCCGAAGGGGGCGTACGCCAGCACGGCAATCCCCTTCTCCTGCGCCAGCGGGAGGATGCGCTCTTCCACACCGCGGTTGTCGATGGCGTAGTCGATGCCGATGAAGTCCAGCGGCTCGGCCTTCATGACCGCCTCCAGCTGCCCGTACTGGCCGTCGAAGGTGGTGGTGATGCCGACGTAGCGGACCTTCCCCGCAGCCTTGAACTCGCGCGCCACGGCCAGCTGGGTGGCCGGGTCGCCCATGTTGTGCACCTGCAGGCAGTCCAGCGGGTGCTGGTACAGCGCCAGCGACCGCTCCACCTGCGCGCGCGCGGCGGCGGGGTCGGCGGCGCCGGCGCCGCGCCCGGCCACGTTCACCTTGGTGGCCCAGAACAGCTTCCCGGTGATCCCCAGCTCGTTGGCGATGCCGGCGGCCACCTGTTCCGACGCGCCGTAGCTGGGGGCCGTGTCGAACACACGCCCGCCGCGCTCGGTCATGGCGGCCAGCACCTCCTTGAGCGCCGTCACGTCCTCGCTGCGGGCCACCTGCGAGAAGGTGGCGGAGCTGCCCAGCCCGATGACGGGGAGCTTCTCCCCGCCCTTGGGGATGGCGCGGGTGATCGGCGCGCCCTGGCGGAGGGCGTCCAGCAGCCCCGGGGTGAGGCGGAGCGAGGCAGCGCTGCCGGCGGCAAGCGCCAGCCATTCACGGCGGGAGTACATGGGCGGCGGGGGGATGGGGGAACGGCGGGCGGGGGCCCGCCCAGCTCAGGCGGGGATGAGTTGCAACCGGCGGGGCTCCCAGGTGCGCACCCAGTCCACGATGGCGTCGCCGGGCATGGGGCGCGCGATGAAGTACCCCTGCGCGAAGTCGCACCCCAGCGTGCGCAGCAGGGTCCAGTCGTCCACGTCCTCCACCCCCTCGGCCACCGAGTGCATCCCCAGGTGGTGCGCCATCCCCAGGCTGGCCTCCACGATGGCGCGGTTGGAGGGGTTGGTGCTGGCGCCGTGGATGAAGCCGCGGTCGATCTTGAGCTCGTCGAAGGGGATGTCGCGCAGCTGCGCCAGCGACGAGTGCCCCGTGCCGAAGTCGTCGATGGAGAGGTCGATGTGCTTGAGGCGCAGCCGCGTGAGGATGTCCAGCGAGGCCAGCGCGTTCTTCATGAGCCGGCTCTCGGTGATCTCGAGGACCAGGCTCTCCACGGGGACGCCGGCGGCGGTGATGGCCCCCACCACGAAGTCGGGGAAGCTGAGGTCGAAGAGGTCGTCCATGGACACGTTGACCCCCACGTGCAGCACCAGCCCCTGGTCGCGCCAGGCGCGCGCCTGCGCCAGGGCGCGCTGCAGCGTGGGGCGGGTGAGCGCGTCCACGATCCCCCCCTCTTCGGCCAGCCCGATGAAGGCGTCGGGGAACACCATCCCGTCCTCGGGGTGCTCCCAGCGGACCAGCGTCTCCACCCCCACCACGGCGCCGGTGGAGAGCGCCACCTTGGGCTGGTACCAGTTGATGAACTGCTGGCGGAGGATCCCCTCGCGCAGCTCGTCGAGGGTGTAGCGCTTGGTGGCGCGCCGGCTGCGCCCCTCGTCGGCGGTCATCGCCTCGAGGGTCTCCTGCAGCTGCGCCGGCTCCACCGGCTTGGTGACGGCGCCCAGCACGCGCAGCTGGTGCGCGCGGGCCAGCTTGTGCGCCGTCTGCAGGATCCGCTCGTCCTCGCCGCTGATGAGCAGCACCCCCCCCGCGAAGCGCAGGCGCGCCAGGTGGCGGATGAACTCGACGCCGTCGATGCCGGGCATCTGGAGGTCGAGGACGACCAGGTCCACCACCCCCGGGTTCCCCTCCAGCAGGGAGAGGGCGTCGCGGGCGTCCTCGTGGGCCACGACGTCCTCGTGCCCCAGCGCCTTGAGCTGGTGCGCCAGGAGCCGCAGGGTGAACGGCTCGTCGTCGATGAGGAGGATCTTCACGGGACCGGCGGGGAGGCGGGGGCGCTCAGGCGACGGCGGCATCCACCGCGCCCAGCAGGAGGTCGAGCTGCTCGTCGAAGCGGGGGAGGCGGGCGAACACCCCCGCCCCGTCCCCGAGCTTGGCCACGCGCTCAAGATCGGCGCACAGCTCCCCGAAGGGCAAGGCACCCACCGAGCGGGCGTTGGACTTGAGCTTGTGGGCCACGAAGGTGACGCGCGACAGGTCGCCGTGGGTGGCGGCGTCGCGGATCTCCTGCGCCTGCCGTGCGGCGGTGGCGCGGAACTCGTGCAGGAACTCCCGGACCACGGCCGGGTCGCGGCCGATGAGCCGCTCCAGCAGGGCCACCTCGAGGGGCGCGTCCCCCACCAGCGGGGTCCCGCCCCACGGCGTGAGGGGGCGGGCCGCCGCGCCGCCCCCCCGGAGCGCCGGCGCCCACCGCTGGAGCGCCTCGTTGAGCCGTTCCAGCGCCACCGGCTTCCCCAGGAACTCGTCCATGCCGGCCGCGGTGGCGCGCTCGGCCTCGCCGCGCAGGGCGTTGGCGGAGAGGGCGAGGATGGGGAGGCGGGTCCCCGGCGGCTCCGCCTCGCGGATGGCGCGCGCCAGCGCGTAGCCGTCGGTCCCGGGCATGTGCAGGTCGGTCAGGAGCAGCGCGTACTGCCCGGTGCGCCACTTGGCCAGCGCCTCGGCGCCGTTCCCCGCCACGTCCCCCACGAACCCCAGCAGCTCCAGCTGCCGGAGGATGACCTTCTGGTTGATGGTGTCGTCCTCGGCCACCAGCACCAGCCGCCCCAGCGCCAGCGCCTCGCCCCGCGTGAGCCGCTGGGCGAGGGGGAAGCGCACGCTCTCCTCGGGGCCGCGGGGGGCCACGCCGGGGGAGGCGCGCCCGGCGGCCACGGCCACCGCCTCCACCAGCCGGCCGGCGCGGAGGAAGTCCAGCGCCAGCGTCACGAAGGCGGGGCCGACGATGCGCAGCTGCGGCTGGTCGCCCATGAGGAGCGCCAGCTGGCGCACCTCGGGGAGCCCCTCCACGGCGGCGTCCTCCCCGCGAGGGTCGGGCGGGGGGGGGCGGAGGATCACGCACGGCCCCGCCTCCCGGGCCCGCTCGGCGGCCTCCCGCAGGGTGGCGACCGCCACCGTGCGGGCGCCGGCGTGGGCCAGGAGGTGGGCCAGGTCGCGCGGATCGCAGCGGGGGGACGGGGGGAGCGCCAGGATGACCGTCACCCCGGCCAGCGACAGGGGGGGCACAGGGGCCGGCGCCGCCGCCGGCTCCAGCGGGAGGGTGATGGTGAAGGTGGAGCCCACGTCCGGCGTGCTGTGCACCGTGATGGTGCCCCCCATGCGCTCCACCAGGTGGCGCGTGATGAACAGCCCCAGCCCGGTGCCGCCGAAGCGGCGCGTGGTGGAGGCCTCCCCCTGGCCGAACGCCTGGAAGAGGCGCGCCTGCACGTCGGGGGTCATCCCGATGCCGTTGTCGGCCACCCGCAGCACCAGGTGCGCCGGCCCCCCGCCCGCGGACTCGAGGCGCACGGCCACGTGCCCGCGGCGGGTGGCGCGTCCGCTGCTGAACTTGATGGCGTTGCCGATGACGTTGTACAGGACCTGGCGCAGGCGCATGGCGTCGCAGGCCACCCGTGGCGGGAGCTCGGGGGCCAGGTACACCGCGAGGTCGACCTCCTTGACCACTGCCACCGGCGCGAGGGTGGCGCACACCTCCTCCACCAGGGGGGCCAGGGCGTGGTCCTGGACGTCGAAGGTGAGGTGCCCGGCCTCGATCTTGGAGACGTCGAGGATGTCGTCGATGACGGCCAGCAGCCCCTTCCCCGACTGCTGGATGGTGCGCACCGCGTCGCGCTCGCGCTCGGGGAGGTCGGCCTCCGCCACGATCTCGGCCATGCCGATCACCCCGTTGAGCGGGGTGCGGATCTCGTGGCTCATCATGGCGAGGAAGGTGGACTTGGCGCGGTTGGCGGCCTGGGCCTCCTCCACGGCGCGGGCCAGCTCGTCGGTGCGGGCGGCGACGAGCTCCTCGAGGTGCGCCTTGTACGCCTCCAGCTCGCGGGTGGTGCGGACCACGTCGGTGAAGTCGACCCAGGCGAACACCACCTCGCCGCCGATGCGCGTGAGGAACGGCGTGATGTAGCGCTGGAGCCCGTCCTTGCCGGTGACGGTGAGGTCGGGGGAGCGGCGGGAGGGGGCCTCGCGGGTGAGGGCGGCGATCTCCCGGGCCAGGAGCTCGCGCACCTCCTCGCGGTAGGGCGCGTCGGGGAAGAAGGCGGCGAGCTGCGTGTCGGCGTCGCGCGCGTCGCCCAGGGTGTAGCCGAACAGGGCGGTGAAGGCGCGGTTGAGGCGCACCACGCGCTGGGTGTGCAGGTCGAGGATCCCCATCGCCAGCGGCGACTCCTCGAAGATGAGGCGTTCCGCCGCCTCGCTGCGGCGGCGGCGCTCCTCCTCGTCGCGCTGGCGGGCGCGCGCCTCGAGGGTGGTGAGCACGAGCCCCACGAAGCGGGTGACCTCCTCCAGCAGGGCCACCAGCTCCGCGGTGAAGAACGCCGGGGCGCCGGCGTAGAACGCCACGGCGGTGTCGGCCGGCCCCGAGCCCGGGATGGGGCAGGCCACCACGCTGCGCAGCCCATGCGCCTGGGCGATGC
>JBILKP010000022.1:0-21204 GCA_044376625.1 Gemmatimonas sp.
ATCCACGAACAGCAGCCCGCCGCGCGCGACATAGCGGCGCAGCACGTCGGCCTCGCGCGCGGTGAAGCGCACGGGGAGGTGGCCGGTGAGGAACAGCAGCGGGTGCTCGAGGGCCGCCTCCGACGCGAGGGGCACCACCACCCCCTCGGGTGCCACGGGGATGCCGGTGTAGCGCGCCACCGAATCGATGAGGTTGGCCGGCACCAGCGGCGCCGAGTCCCAGTCGCCCGACTCGTACTGCGCCGTGGCGAACACGAAGGGCCCGCGTCGCGGGGCGATTACGGACGCACTCACGGACGCACTCACGGATGCGCTCCTGCGCGAGCGCCCGTGCCCGGCAGCCCCCGCGACCACCCGGCCGTGGGCACCCGCACCACGCTCTCCAGCACACGCCGCGCCCGGGTGAAGGCCGCATCCACGGCCGGCGATGCGCCCGGCACCGCTCCCGGCCCCAAGGCCAGCGCCACCGCCTCCAGCGCCGCGGCCAGCGCCGGGGCGTCGGCCAGCACCTCCAGCCGCAGCAGCCGCACCGAGTCACGCGCCGCGCCGGCATCCACGGCCGCCAGGCGCGCCGCCGCCGCCAGCCGCGCCGCGCGCCGCGCCGCCACCGGCGGAAGCCCCTCGCGCGGGGGGCGCGGCGCGGTGCGCCCGGTGTCGCGCCCCGCGAGGCGGGCGCGCGCCACGTCCACGATCACCGTGGGCGGGCGCCCACGCAGGTACAGCCGCTCGGCCGCCCGCGCCTGTTCGATGGCCGCCAGGGCCCGTCGCATTGGCGCCAACGCCCCCTCCGGGTTCGCCTGCTCCAGCGCCCGCCCTGCGTCCCACATGTGATTGTACGCCTCCAGCAGCGGCCGGTTGATCGCCACCACCGGCCCGTCGTTCCCCTCCGCCAGCGCCAGCTTGTTCTCCACCAGCTCCACGCCGTGCTCATGGCCGTCACCGGCGAAGTGGGTGTGCTCGCCGCTGCTCTCCCCGCTCATCCGCTGGAACACCACGTCCCCCACCACCTGCCGCAGCCGCGCCTGGTCACGCGCCAGGCGGCCGCTTTCCGCCCGCAGCGCGGCGGGCGCCAGCCGCACCCGTTGGCGCGCCAGCGCCGTGGCCAGCTGCAGCAGCATGCGCTGGCTCAACGCCGACGTGTCCACCGCCGGCGGCGGCGCTCCCTCCACCGCCAGGCTGTCGCGTTCACCACGCCGGGCAATGCGGAACCGCCGCGTCTCGCTGCTCCCCAGCTCGCGATCGGCCGCCGGGTGCCCATCGCGCGCCACCGCGCGCAGGTGCACCACGTCGCCAGGGGCAAGCCCCATCGCCCCCAACGTCAGGGCGGTGTCCAGCCGCAGCGCCCGCGCCCCGCGCCCCGCACGCGCCCCCACCGTGCGCACGGTGGCGGTGTAGCGCTCCCCCTCCCCCGCGCTGACGACCACCTCCACGTGCGCCTCACGTACCCCCAGGTCGTCGCGCACGCGCGCCCGCACGGGCAGCACCCCCACGGGCGCCGCCAGCACGGTGTCGCGTGCGGGCAGCTCCAGCGTCACCTCGGGGAGCGAGTCGGGTACCCCCTCCAGCACAAACAGGCGGCGGCGCCCCCCGCGGGTGAGCACCAACGGGGTGGCGCCCCCAGCCGCCACCAGCCGTACCCGCCACCCCGCCCCCTCCACGTCCACCGGCGCCACCCGTGCCACGGCGCCGTCACCGGACGGGCGGCGCTCCGCCTGCGGCGGCGGTCCGTTGCCACGCAGCTCCACCACGCTCCCCACCAGGGCGGTCACCCCGCCGGTGTCCCCCAGCTGGCGCACCGGCAGCCCCGCGTACGCCGGTGGACGGACCGTCACGCGCCACTCACCCACTGGGGGTGCCTGCCCGGCGGGAGTCCCGGTGTCGCTGGCCACACGCCTGGCGGGCGCCCAGACCGCTGTCCGAAGGGGGCGCCCGCCCCACCAGAGCCCGCCAGCGGCCACAAACACCAGCAGGACAGGGGTCCGGAGCGCCTGGGCCGCCTGACGGCGCCAGCGGGCCGCCAATGCCCCAGGCGCCCCATCCCCCAGCAGCAGCGCACGCCCCGCCGCCGCAAGCCGCGGTGCCCCCCCATTAGCGCCCTCCGCACCGGACCCCCCCGCCACCCGCGCCTCCGCCCAGGTAATCAGGGCGTAGCTGGCCGACTCCAACGCCGCGCGGGTGGCGGGCGAGGCATCGCCACGATGCCACGGCAGCACGCCGGTTTCCACCCACACCGCCGCGTCCACCACCCCGCCGGCCGGCCGCACCACGGCGCCCCACCGGTGCCCACGGCGTCCCAGCGGCCCCCACAGGGCCAGCAGCGCCACGGCCCCCAGCCCCCCGGCCGCCACCACCCCCGCCAGGTGTGCCGCCGTGCCACCCCCGCCCAGCGCCAGCCGCGCGCCGAGCCCCCCCAGCAGCGCGCCCACCGCCGCCACCAGCCCCGTGCGCACCCACCACAGCAGCAGCAGGCGCCGCCGCCAGTGTGCGAGCGCGGCAGCCATCGCGTCCGTGCCCGGGCGCCCCGCCATCCCACCCGCGCCAGCGCCCGCCGTCATGCCAAACGCTCCCTGGCCCGCCGACCCATCACGATCCGCAGCACCGCCTCCCCCGCGAGGGCAGCCAGCACGGCGGCCCACAGGACGGTGCCCACCCACGCCGGCCACGGGCGCGTGGATCGTCCCTCCGTCACCACGAAGGCCGAGGCGGGGGCCCCCTGGGCCCCGGTCTCCCCCGCGCCCCCCACCCCTGCGGCCATCGCGTCGGCCACCGCCTGCGTCACCACGCGCCCGCCGCACGGGCCGCCCAGGGCGGCGCGAAAGGCCAGGGCCGCCGGATCGGCCAGCAGGTCGCTCCCCTCGGGGGAGGGGATGGCCACCGTGCGCGTACAGCCGCCGGCGGCGCCCCCCTGCTCCACCGCGGCCACGGCGCCGTCGCTCCACCACGCCACCGGGATGGCCCCCGTATCCGCCGCGGTGGGCGCCCAATGCGCCGCCCGGGCCCACGGCCCCACCAGCACCACCCCGAATCCCGCCACCGCCCCCACCGAATCCGGGCGCGCCAGCCGCGTCCACCCCGTCGGCACCCCGTCGCGCGGCCACGTCAGCAGCGCCGCCGAGTCGCCGTCGTCGCCCACCTGCGCGGGCCACGTCCCCTCCGCCATCGGCAACACCGTCACCGGGCCGGGCCACAGGGCGCGCCAGCTCTCCCACCCTGCCAGGTCGCGCACCCGCGCGGGGAGGCGCACCTCAAGCCGCACCCGCTCCGTGCGCGGATGCGCCGTGACCACCTCGGCCGCCACCCGGTGCGCCGCCGCCAGCGCCCGCCCGGGATCGCTGGACAGCCCGGCCACCCACACCACCCGATCCCCGGCCCGCGCTGCCTCCCGTGCCCACGCCGGCGCCGCGCCCTGCGCCGCGCGGTCGGCCACCACCAGTTGCAACGTCTGCCGACCGGCGGGGTCCCATCGTACCCCCGCCAGTGCCGCCCCGGCAGCCAGCAGCAGCAGCACGCGACACGCCAGCAGCGGCAGGTCGCGCGGCCAGCGCTGCCGAGCCACGGCCCGCGCCGGCGCGCCTTCCAGGAAGCGGGCGGGGGGGAACGGCGCCACGGGCGGGCGATCCACCGCCAGCAGGTGCAGCGCCGTCACCGCCACGGCGGCCAGCATCGCCCCCGCAAACACCCAGGGGAACGCAAAGGTGGGGAGCCACGCCGGCATCGCGACCTCCTAGGCGCCCAGCACCACGCGGCGCACCACCTGCGCGGGCGGCGCGTCGGTGCGCGCCTCCAGCCAGCGCGCCCCGGCCTGGCGCCACGCCGCGCCCTGCGCCGCCCGAAAATCGTCAAAGCGCGCCCGGAACGCCGCCCACCCCGACGCGTCGCGCAACTGGTCCGGCAGCGCGCCCTCGGGGTCGCGCGCCGTCTCGGCCTGCGCGGGCTCGGCCAGCTCGGCGGGCGCCACCAGGTGCACGCAGGTCACCTCGGCGCCGGCCGCCACCAGCGCCCCGGCCGCCCGCAGCTGGTCGGCCACGTCCCCCAGTCCATCGGCGCACACGACCACGCGGGCACCGGCCGGCAGCACCGACAGCGCAGCGCCCAGCGGCGTGCTGCCGCCGCACCGCAGGGCGTCCAGCCGAGTGGCCACCTCCCCCACCAGACCGCGCCGGGCGCGCGGAGGGAGGCGCAGCACCCCTGCGGCGTGCCCCGCCACCACCCCCACCGGGTCCCCGCCGGCCACCGCCACCCACGCCAGCCCCACGGCCAGCGCGCGTGCCATCCCCCACTTGCCGTCGGCGGCGTCCGCCGTGGGGAACGCCATGCTGGCCGACGCATCGAGCACCAGCCACGTGGGGCGCACGATCCGGTCGTCCTTGAGGCGCACGTACGCGCGGTCGCTGCGCGCCAGCAGCCGCCAGTCCAACTGCCGCGGATCGTCCCCCTGCCGATAGGGGCGGACCTCGGTGAAGTCCCCCGCGGGGCCCCGCTGACGCGCCCGATGGGCCCCGGGCACCCCCGTGGACCCGGGGCGCTGCGCCGGCCAGCGGACGCCGTGCAGCGCGTCCACGAGGGACCCGTACCGGCCAACCACGAGCGCGCTCAGGCGCCGGGCGCGCTGGCCGGCGGGGGCACGTGCGCCAGCAGCGCGTCGATCAGCGACTCGGCGGTCACGCCATCGGCCTCGGCCGCGAAGTTGGGGAGGATGCGGTGCCGCAGCACCGGGCGCGCCACCCGACGCAGGTCGGTCGGGGCCACGGCCGCGCGCCCCGCCAAAAACGCCGCCGCCTTGGCCCCCAGCACCAGCGCCTGGCCAGCGCGCGGCCCCGCCCCCCAGCGCACGTACTGCCGCACCAGCGCCGGCCCCCCTGCCTCCTGCGGGCGTGACGCACGCACCAGCCGCGCCGCGTACTGCAACAGCAGGTCGCTGCACGGGGTCTCCCGTACCGCCTGCTGCACCGCCAGCAACGCCGCGCCGTCCAGCACCGGGGTGATGGGCGGCATCGCCCGGCCGGTGGTGGCCCGCAGGATCGCCACCTCGTCCCCCTCGCTTGGGTACCCCACGCGGATGTCGAACAGGAACCGGTCCAGCTGCGCCTCGGGGAGGGGGTACGTCCCCTCCTGCTCGATGGGGTTCTGCGTGGCCAGCACGAAGAACGGCGCGGGCAGCGGCATCGTGGTGCCCGCCGCCGTCACGCTGTGCTCCTGCATCGCCTCCAGCAGCGCGGCCTGCGTGCGCGGCGGCGCGCGGTTGATCTCGTCCGCCAGCACAATGCTGGCGAACACGGGCCCGGGCACGAAGCGAAAGGCGCGCGCCCCCCCGGCGCCCTCCTCCAGGATCTCCGTGCCGGTGATGTCGCTGGGCACGAGATCGGGGGTGAACTGGATCCGCCGGAAGGAGAGCGCCATGGCATCGGCCACCGACCGGATCAGCAGCGTCTTGGCCAGCCCCGGCACCCCCACCAGCAGCGCGTGCCCCCCGGCCGCCATGGCCAGCAGCACCTCCTCCACCACCGCCTCCTGCCCCACCACCCGCTGCGCCACGGCAGCGCGCACGCGGCCCAGCGTGGCCACCAGCGCCGCCGGGTCCGGCGCGGTCGAGGGCGCGGCGTGGGGCGCGGTCACCGGACCGGTCGGCGCCGGCGCAGGGCCAGGAACAGCGTGGACCCGTCCAGCGCGCCCGCCGCGCGCACCCCCTGTGCCTCGTCGCCCACTTCCGCACCGCGCAGCTTGACCACCACCTCGGCGGGCACCTGGTCGGTCGGGTAGAGCGCCGCCATGGCAGCCGCCTTGACCGCCGCCACCGTCGCCTCGGGGGCGCACACCACCTTCACCGCGTCCCACGCCTCCGCCGCCTGCACGCGCAGCGTCCAGGTGGGGGCGCCGGGTGGAGCGGGGACCACCAGCGGCTCGGCCGGCGTGCGCAGTCCGGTCACGAAGGGCGCGCCGTTCACGCCGCCTCCGGGGCGGCGCCCGCGGGGAGCGCCTCGGGCGCGGGGGATGGCGGCGGGGCGGGCGGCAGGCCGTCCAGGAAGCGCGCCACCTGCTGGTCGAAGAAGTACGTGGAGCCCGTGACCACGGTCCCGGCCTCGGTGGCCCGGGCGCCGATCACCACCTCCTCGTTCCCCTGGCCCCGCAGGACCAGGTGACCGGGGCCGCGCCGCTCCACGAAGGCGGTGTACACGCCGCCACGGCGCGAGAAGAACTGCTCGGCGGACGCCAGGACCTCCGATACCGGGAGGGCGGTGACCCGCTCCTGCATCTGACGGGACGACTGCTGGTGCATGCGGTTGCAAGGGTTGGGGGAGACCTCCCAAGTATATCCAGCGGACCGCGGAGGAGGGGACGGGCGCCGTGACGGGTCCGTTACACGATTGTCACGAGGGCGACAGCCAGGGAGGGGATCGTTGGGGGGCCGGCAACCGGCCTGATCGACACGTCCCCTTGAAGCCCCCTCCCATGTTCCGTTCCTGGATCCGCCCCCTGGTGCTGGCGGCGCTGTGCGCCGCCGCCCCGAACGCGCCGCTGCAGGCGCAGGGCATCATCTCCGGCCTCGTGGTGGACAGCGCCTCCGGGCTGGCCATCGCCGGCGCCACCGTTCGCATCGAGGCCCTGCGCCGCGAGGTGATCTCCGACCGCACCGGCCGGTTCCTCCTCACCGCCGTCCCGGCCGGGTCCCAGACGCTGGCCACTCGGTATATCGGCTACATGGCTGCTAGCCGCTCGGTGACTGTCACCAGCGGCGCCACCGCCACCGTCACCTTCCGCCTCGCCTCGGCCACCACCCAGCTCGGCGCGCTGGTGGTCACCGCCACCCGGTCCGGGCAGGCGGCCGCGCTCAACCAGCAGAAGGCCGCCGCCACCGTGTCCAACGTGGTGGCCGCCGACCAGATCGGCCGCTTCCCCGATGCCAACCTGGGTGACGCCCTCAAGCGGGTGCCCGGGGTGACCGTGGCGCTCGACCAGGGCGAGGCACGTTTTGGCTCCATCCGGGGCACCGAGCCCCGCTTCAACACGGTGATGGTCAACGGGGAGCGCATCCCCTCCGCCGAGGCCGAGGTGCGCGAGGTCCAGCTCGACCTGATCCCGGCCGATATGGTGCAGCAGGTCGAGGTCAACAAGACGCTCACCCCTGAAATGGACGCCGACGCCATCGGCGGCTCGGTGAACGTGGTCACGCGCGCGGCCCCGGCCGGCTTCCGCCTCTCCACCACCGCCGGCTCCGGCTACAACTTCATCCGCAACAAGCCCGTGCTGGTGGGCGGGCTGGTGGCGGGGAACCGCTTCCTGGACAACCGCCTGGGCATCATCGCCAGCGCGTCGTACTACGATCAGCAGTACGGGTCGGACAACAAGGAGGGCACCTGGACCAAGTCGGCCACGGGTGCCACCTACATGAACCAGTTCGACCTCCGCCGCTACGACGTGCAGCGCACCCGCCGGTCGGCCTCCCTCTCCATGGACTACCGCTTCAACGAGGCCAACAGCGTCACGCTGCGCACCATCTACAACAGCCGCGACGACTGGGAGAACCGCTTCCGCGCCCGGTACATCCTGGGCGCCCCCAATGCCACCACCGGGCTGCAGACCACGGAGATCCGCCGGCAGACCAAGGGGGGCGGCCCCGACGACCGCGTCAAGGATGCGCGCCTCGAGGACCAGCGGATGTGGACCAGCCAGCTCGCCGGCGAGCACCTACTGGCGGGGAAGGCCACGCTGACCTGGTCGGCCAGCGCCTCCCGGGCCTCCGAGACGCGTCCCGACGAGCGCTACATCGATTGGCGCGCCCGCAACGTGGCCATCCGCCCCGACTACAGCGACCTCCAGAACCCGCAGTTCACGGCCACCACGCCATCGCAGGTGCTTCCCACGGCCTTCACCTTCCGGCGCATCGAGCAGCTGGAAAGCTTCACCAAGGATGAGGACCGGAACGCCCGCATCGACCTGCTGGTGCCCCTGACCGAGGGAGACTTCGCGTCGACGGTGAAGGTGGGCGGCCGCTACCGCGGCAAGTCCAAGCTGCGCGACAACAGCTACAACTTCGCCACCCCGAAGACCGCCTTCACCAACCTGGCGGCCGCGGGCGCGGAGGACTTCTCCGTGGCGTCCAATCTGGCCGGCAACTACCAGTACGGCACGTTCTCCACGCCGGCCTTCCTCTCCGGGCTGGACCTGTTCAACGCGGCGGCCTTCACCCTGGCCGACCAGCCGGGGGAGTATGCCGCCGGCAACTTCGACGCCACCGAGCGGATCACCGGCGGCTACGCGCAGCTGCAGCAGCAGCTGGGCACCTCGGTGAGCCTGGTGGGGGGCGTGCGGGTGGAAGCCACCAACGTCGACTACAACGGCTTCCAGTTCAACCTCGACAACAACAGCATCACGCCGACCGCTGGCACGCAATCGTACACCGACATCCTCCCCAGCCTGAACGCCCGCTGGGACGTGGACCGGCGCACCGTGGTACGGGCGGCGTGGACGAACACGCTGGCGCGCCCCAACTACTTCGACCTGGTCCCCTACCGCGAGATCAGCCTCGAGGACAACGAGCTGTCCACCGGCAACCCCGGCCTCAACCCCACCCGGTCGATGAACCTGGACCTGATGGGGGAGCGCTACTTCGAGAATGTGGGCCTGGTCTCCGCGGGGCTGTTCCACAAGCGGATCACCGACTTCATCTTCAACTTTACCCGCTTCCAGGCGGTGGACCCGGTCACCGGGCAGACCTTCTCGCAGATCTCGCAGCCGCGCAACGGCCCCTCGGCCACGCTCACCGGCGCCGAGGTGGCGTTCCAGCGCCAGCTGGACTTCCTCCCGGGGCTGCTGCGCAACCTGGGGGTGTATGCCAACTACACCTTCAACAGCTCCGAGGTGTCGGGGCTGGACATCGAAGGGCGTGAGACCGAGGTGCTTCCCCTGCTTGGGACGGCCCGCCACAGCGGCAACCTGTCGCTATCGTACGACGGCCGCCGCATCACGGCCCGTGTGGCCATGAACTACCAGAGCGAGTCGCTGGACGCCGGCGAGGGCGGGTACAACGAGGACGCCTTCTTCGACCGGTGGGCCGACCGCCGCACAGACGTGGATGCCAACGCCACCGTCCAGCTGACCAGCCGGAGCCGCTTCTTCCTGGAGGCCAACAACCTGAACAACCGGCCGCTGCGCTACTTCCAGGGCACCCGCGGCCGGCTGGCGCAGGACGAGTTCTACGGCCGGCGCATCCAGACCGGGTTCAAGTTCGACTTCTGAGCCGGGCTCACGGCTGCGCGGCCACGAGCCGCGCAGCCAACCGCGCAACCGGCGCGTTGGGGTGGCGGGCAAAGGTGCCCAGCCACCCCTTCGTGTCGGGGTGCCGGTAGCGCGCCCCCAGCTCCATGGCGCAGGTGAGGACGGCCTGCGTGGCCGCCTCCCCCCCGATGGCCTGGTACTGCTCCAGCCCGGCCTGGTACGCCGTGCGGTCCCCCAGCGCCAGGATGCTGTCGGGGAGGGACTGGGCCACCGCCGCCTCCCCCTCCCCGCGCACGAAGGCCGGGTTGCGCACCGCCAGGCAGGCGTCCATAGCGCGCTCCACGCGCGCCGTCAGCCCCTCGCCGCAGCCGGCCAGCACCCCGGCGGACAACGCCAGGGTGCCGAGCGCCGGGCGGACCAGCCGCCGGCGTCTCACGGCCGCACCGCGCACCCCGCCACCTCCCGGCACTTCGGGTCGATGGGGGGAAGCTGCAGCCGCGTGAGTTCGGCGTTCACCGCCGCCAGGTCACGGGCCCACACCGCCGCCAGCTCCGCCGTGTAGCCGGCCAGCTCCTTCGACAGGATTCCCAGGATCTCCGGCATGTAGGTCCCCGGCGGGCCGTCGCCGCGCTCGGCCATCGAGAGCAGGTTGGCCAGGCGGTTGTTGACCTTGATGGGGAAGTTGAGCGGGTCCTGCCCGCTCTGGTTCTTCACCTGGTAGAGCTTCACCTCCACGGCGGAGGCGTTGGTACGCAACGTGCCGCCCGCGGCCTTGAGCGCCCCGTCCTCGCTCCGTCCCAGCCGGTTGTCCAGCTGCGCCTTCACGCTGCGGATGTCGATCACCCCGCGGTTGGCCTCGGTGGCCTTGTCACGCACCTTCACGCCGAAGGCGTACTGCGCCCGCAGGTCGGCGTCCGTGACCTCGGGGAGCAGCGGGCTGCGCACGATGCGCAGCGGCGCGGTGAGCACCCGCCCGTCAGCGGTGAGCCGCACCGTATAGCGCCCCGGCGGGAGCGCCGGGCCGGCGGTCCCGGCCCCCCACAGGATCATCCCCGGGAAGCTCTCGATCCCCTGCGCCCGCAGGTCGTACGTGAAGCGCGTGAGCCCGGCGGCCAGCGGGAAGGTGGTGGCGCTGCCGCGGCGGCGTCCCATCCCCGCGCCGGCCCCGGCCGGCGTGGTGTCGCCGGCGAACTCCCGCAGCACCGCCCCCGCGCTGTCCAGGATGGCCAGCGTGGCCCGGCGCGGCGCCGTGCCGAAGCGCCACGCCAGCGTGGTCCCCGGCGAGGAGCGGCGCCCCGCTGCCGGCGTGAACAGGTGCGCGTCGGCGGCCAGCACCGCCGCCGTGGCCTGCCGCAGCGGCCCCAGGTTGTCCAGCACCCAGAAGCCGCGCCCGTGCGTCCCGATCACCAGTTCGTCGTGCTCGACCACCAGGTCGGCCACCGGCACGTCGGGGAGGTTGAGGTTGAGGTTCTGCCAGCTGCCGCCGTCATCGTACGAGATGCGCACGCCATGCTGCGTGGCCGCGTACAGCAGCCCGCGGCGCGTGGGGTCCTCGCGCACCGCGTGCACATAGTCCTCCGCCCCCAGCCCGGCGGTGATCCGCGTCCACGTCTTCCCGAAGTCGGTGCTGCGGAAGATGTACGGCGCGCGGTCGTTCAGCAGCGGGCGCCGCACCGAGAGGTACACCGTGGCCGGGTCGAAGCGCGACGCGTCGATCTGCGACACCCGCCCGAACTCGGGCATCTCCTTCGGCGTGACGTTGCTCCACGACAGCCCGCCGTTGCGCGTCACATGCACCAGCCCGTCGTCCGAGCCGGTCCAGATGATGTTGGCGTCGGTCTTGCCGGGGCCCACGGCGAAGATCGTCCCGTACACCTCGGGGCCGTTCATGTCGCCGGTGATGGGGCCGCCCGACTTCTCCTGCGTCTCCGGCGCGTGCCGCGTGAGGTCGGGGCTCAGCACCTTCCACGTGCGCCCGCCGTCCAGCGTCCGCCACAGCCGCTGCGACGAGGTGAACAGCATCTTCGGGTTCACCGGCGAGAAGAGGATGGGGAACGTCCACTGCCACCGCTCCCGGATCTCCTTCGACGGCTCGCCGGAGTAGAACCACGGGTACGGGTTCACCTCGCGCGACAGCCCGGTCTTCCGGTTGAACTTGTCGACGTACCCGCCGTTGTTGGTCCCCGCGTAGAAGATGTCCGGGTCCAGCGGATCGGGGGCGATGTAGCCGGGCTCCCCACCCCCCACCTGGTACGACACCGCCATCCCCCCCTGCGCCTCCTGGCCGGCCGCTGCACCCGCGCGCCCCAGGTTCCACGCGGACGGCGTGCACAGCGTGCTGTTGTCCTGCTGCGACCCGCACACATGGAACGGCACGTGCTTCGTGGTGATCACGTGGTACCACTGCTCGGTGGGGAAGTCCTGCTCGCTGTAGCGCCCGCCGGTGGTGTAGGTCACCGTGCCGCCGCCGTCGTTCCCCGCCACCAGGTGCGCCGGATCGTCCGGGTCGATCCACAGGTCGTGCCAGTCCCCGTGGCTGCCGTTGCCGATGCTGGTGAGCGTCTTGCCGCCGTCGGCGGACCGGAAGAACGACACGTTCTGGAGGTACACGAGGTCGGCGTTGCGATGGTCGGCGAACAGGTGCGTGTAGTAGAACGCCCGCTGCCGGATGTTCCGGTCGGCGTTCACCAGCGTCCACGTGGCCCCGGCGTCATCGCTGCGGAACAGCCCGCCGTTCTCGTTCTCCACCAGGGCGTACACCCGGTTCGGGTCGGCCGCGGTGACGGCCACCCCGATCTTCCCCACCAGCCCCGAGGGGAGCCCCCGGTTGCGCGTGATCTCGGTCCACGTCTCGCCGCCGTCCGTGCTCTTGAACAGCCCCGACCCGGGGCCGCCGCTGGACATCTGGTATTCCTTGCGGTACGCCTCCCACAGCGCCGCGTACAGCACCTGCGGGTTGGTGCGGTCGATGGCGATGTCCACCGCCCCGCTCTTCGCATCGCGGAACAGCACGCGCCGCCAGCTCTTCCCGCCATCGGTGCTCTTGTACACCCCCCGCTCCTCGCTGGGGACGCTGTACTTGCCGAACACCGCGGCGTAGACGACGTCGGGGTTGGTCGGGTGGACGCGGATCTTCGAGATGGCGTCCACGGCGCGGAACCCCGCGTGGCGCCACGTCTTCCCCGCATCGGTGCTCTTGTAGATGCCGTCCCCGGGCATGATGTTGCCGCGGATCGCCGACTCGCCGGTGCCGATGTACACCACGTCGGGGTGCGACTCGCTCACCGCCACCGCGCCCACCGAGGCGCTGGTGATCTGTCCATCCGTCACCGGCGTCCAGGTGTCCCCGCCGTCGGTGGTCTTCCACAGCCCGCCGCCGGTGGCGCCGAAGTACGCCTCCCTGGGGCGCCCCTTCACGCCGCTGGCGGCGATGGAGCGTCCGCCGCGGTCGGGGCCGATGTTGCGCCACCGGAACTGGCGCAGGAAGGCGGAGTCGAGCACCACGTTCCCCGCCGGCTGCCACCGCAACGGTGCGGAGACGGAGCGGGGCGGGGGCGTCACGGGCGCCGTGGGCGCAAGGACGGCGGGCACCACGGTGGCCGGCAGGGCCACCAGCACGAGCGAACGCAGCGAGAGCATGGGGCGGGGAGGGCGGTGGGGAACGCCGCACGGCACGCCGCCAACCAGGCGCCCCATGCGGCACGAGGCCGCCCGTGCCCGGGCGGCCTCGTCTACGTTGCGCCCCGGAACGCCCCGGGGCAACCAGCCGGCATCGCCCGGCCCCCCAGAGGGTCCCTCGCCGCGGGACCGGTTACCCCGCCAGCTTGGCCGCCAGGTAGCCCTTGAGCTGGGTGGCGTCCACCCGGTCCTGCTGCAGCGTGTCCCGGTCGCGCACCGTCACCGTGCCGTCGGCCGTGGACTGCCCGTCCACCGTCACGCAGAACGGCGTCCCCACCTCGTCCTGCCGGCGGTAGCGCTTCCCGATGGACCCCGTCTCGTCCAGGTCCACCGCGAACGCCCCCCGCAGCTCGGCCACCAGGCGGCGCGCCATCTCCGGCTGCCCGTCCTTCTTGGTCAGCGGGAACACCGCCGCCTTGATGGGCGCCAGCGCCGGGTGGATCCCCAGCACCACGCGCCCCTCCGCCTCCCCGGGGACCGCCTCCTCCCGGTACGCATTCACCAGCACCGCCAGCGTCACCCGGTCGGCCCCCACCGACGTCTCGATCACGTACGGCACGTACCGCTTGTTCCCGACCTGGTCGAAGTACTCCAGCTTCTTCCCCGAGAACTGCTGGTGCTGCGACAGGTCGAAGTCCCCCCGGTTGTGGATCCCCTCGACCTCCTGGAACCCCAGCGTGCCGCCGAAGTCGAACTGCACGTCGAACGCCGCCCGCGCGTAGTGGGCCAGCTCCCGGTCGTCGTGCTGGTGGAACAGCAGCCGGTCGCGCGAGAGCCCCAGCCCCAGGTGCCAGTCCATCCGCGCCTGCTTCCAGTGCGCGAACCAGTCCATGTCGGTGCCGGGCTCCACGAAGAACTGCATCTCCATCTGCTCGAACTCGCGCGTGCGGAAGATGAAGTTCCCGGGGGTGATCTCGTTGCGGAACGCCTTCCCCACCTGCGCGATCCCGAACGGCACCTTCTGCCGCATCGCCTGCTGCACGTTCAGGAAGTTCACGAAGATCCCCTGCGCCGTCTCCGGGCGCAGGTACGCCACGCTGGCGCTCTCCTCCAGCGCCCCCATGTGCGTCTTGAACATGAGGTTGAAGCTGCGCGCCTCGGTCAGCGCGCACGCCTCGTGCTGCCCCGGGTGCCGGCTGGGCTTCTGCGGGCACCGCGCGTCCTCCAGCTTGTCGGCCCGGAAGCGCCCCTTGCACGCCTTGCAGTCCACCAGCGGGTCGGTGAAGCCGGCCACGTGGCCGCTCGCCTCCCAGGTGCGCGGGTGCATCAGGATGGCCGCGTCCAGCCCCTCGATGTCGTCCCGGGTGCGCACCATCGCGTGCCACCAGCGCTCCTTCAGGTTGCGCTTGAGCTCCACCCCCAGCGGCCCGTAGTCCCACACCGAGCCCGCCCCGCCATAGATCTCGGAGCTCTGGAAGATGAAGCCGCGCCGCTTGCACAGCGACACGAGCCGGTCCATCACGTCGGGGTGCGCGGAGGGCTGCTCGGACATCAGGGAACCGGGGACGGGGAGTGGACGGGGGCCCGGGAGCGCCAGTGCGACACGATGGCGGCGCCATGGTCGCGCCCGGTTTCGATGAAGATCCGGTTGGCGCGGTTGCCCGAGGCGATGACCCCCGCAAGGTAGAGCCCTTCGACCGGCGTCGCCATGGTGGCCGGATCATGCGCGGGGATCCCCGTCTCCGGGTCCACGGGCACCCCCGCCGCCGCCAGCAGCGCCGTCTCGGGGAGGTAGCCGGTCATGGTGTGCACCTGCGACGCGGCCACGCGCGCGCGCCCGTCCGGCCCCTCCAGCACCACCCCGTCGGGCTCGATGGCCACCACGCGACTCCCGAAGCGCGCCGCAATGCTCCCGTCGCGGATCCGCGCCTCGATCTCCGGGCGCACCCACGGCTTCACCCCGGCGTCCAGCGCGTCGCCAACGTGCACCAGCGTCACCCGCCCGCCCGCGCGCCACATGTCCAGCGCCGCGTCCACCGCCGAGTTGCCGCCGCCCACCACCACCACCTCGGCGCCCCACGCCTCGTGCCCCTCGGTGTAGCCATGGCGCACGTGCGGCAGCGTCTCCCCGGGAACCCCCAGCCGGCTGGGACGGCCAAAGTAGCCCGTGGCCAGCACCACGCCCCCCGCGCGCGTCACGCGCGCCGCGCCGTGCCGCGTGCGGCTGTGCACCAGCCACCCGCCCCCCGCCGCCGGCGCCAGTCGCTCCACCCCCTCGTACAGCCGCAGCGCCAGGCGGTGCCGCGTGGCCACCAGGCGGTAGTACGCCAGCGCGTCCCGGCGCGTGGGCTTCTCCGCCGCCACCACGAACGGCACCCCGCCGACCTCCAGACGCTCCGCCGTGGAGAAGAACTGCATGTACGGCGGGTACTGCGCGATCCCGCTCACCAGGCACCCGCGGTCGAACGTGACCGCCGATACCCCGGCCGCCTGCGCGGCCACCGCCACCGCCAGCCCGCAGGGCCCCGCCCCAACGATCGCCAGCGCCACGGTGGCGTCGGGGGCGGGATCAGCCCCCGGCGTGGACACCGATGATCTGGTCGCGCCGCGTCCCCACGCTCACGTACGCCACCGGCGTCTCGCACAGCGCCTCCAGGCGGTCCAGGTACGCGCGCGCCCTGGCCGGCAGCTCCGCCAGCGTGCGCGCCCCCTGCGTGGACGCCTGCCACCCCGGGAACCACTCGTACACCGGCTCCGCCCGCGCCAGCAGCGCCAGGTCGGCGGGGAACTCCGTCACCACCTCGCCGTCCACCCGGTACCCGGTGCACACCGCCAGCTCGGGGAGCGTGTCCAGCACGTCCAGCTTGGTGATGGCCAGCCCGGTCAGCCCGTTCACCCGCGCCGCGTACCGCACCACCACGCCGTCAAACCACCCGCAGCGGCGCGGACGCCCCGTGGTGGCGCCGAACTCGTGCCCCAGCGTGCGCACCTGCGTCTGCAGCGGCTCGGCCAGCTCGGTAGGGAGCGGGCCGTTCCCCACGCGCGTGGTGTACGCCTTCACCACCCCCAGCGCCGCATCCAGCGCCATGGGGGAGATCCCCGCCCCGGTGGCCGCCCCTCCCACCGTGGTGTTGCTGGAGGTCACGAACGGGTAGGTGCCGTGGTCGATGTCCAGCAGCGACCCCTGCGCTCCTTCCAGCAGCACCGCCGCGCCGCTCTTGAGCGCCCGGTGCACGCACAACCCCACATCCTCCGCCAGCGCCAGCAGCCGCGGTGCCAACCGCTCCAGCGCGGCCATCGTGTCCTCCACCGAGGCCCGCGCCTCCGCCCCCTGGAGGGCCAGCTGCGCGTTGGCGCGCGCCACCCCCGCCTCCACCAGCGTCCGCAGCCGCGCCGGGTCGCGCAGGTCCAGCACGCGCACGCCGCGCCGCGCCACCTTGTCCTCGTACGCCGGCCCGATCCCGCGCCCCGTGGTGCCGATCGCCTTGCTGCTGGCGCTCGTGCTGTCCACCTGCTTGTGGTACGGCATCACCAGGTGGGTGCGCTCGCTCACGTACAGCCGCCCCTCCACGTCCACGCCGCCCGCCACCAGCTTGTCGATCTCCACGAACAGCGTCTCGGGGTCCATCACCACGCCGTTGCCGATGGCGCACCGCACCCCGGGGTGCAGGATCCCGCTGGGGACCTGGTGCAGGATGTACGACGTGTCGCCGATGTGCACCGTGTGTCCGGCGTTGGCGCCCCCCTGGTAGCGCACCACCCAGTCGGCGCGCTCGGCCAGCACGTCCACCAGCTTCCCCTTCCCCTCGTCCCCCCACTGGGCGCCCACCACCACCAGCGCCCGCGTCTTCGCGTCAAACATGGGTCCGTCTCCTCAGCCGGCCAGCAGCCCGGCCGCAGCCAGGCGCGCCCGCACGATGTCCAGTTCCGCCGCCGACACCGGCAGCAGCGGCGAGCGGGGCGTCCCGCCGGCCAGCCCCACCAGGGTCATGGCGGCCTTGATGCCGGCCGGCCCCATGGCCCCGGCGATGTCCGTGGCCAGCGGCGTGAGCCGCGCCTGCAGCGCCTGCGCCTCCGCCATGCGCCCGTCGCGGAACGCCGCCACCATCGCGTGCACCAGCGGGCCGGCGTACAGCGCGATCGCCAGGATCGCCCCCGACACCCCCGCCTGCAGCGCCTGGCACGCCGTGCCGCCGTTCCCCGTGAGCACGCGGAACGCGGGCCCCTGCGCCTCCAGGTACTGCGCCAGCACCGGCAGGTTCCCGGCGCTGTCCTTCATCCCCACCACGTTCCCGTGCTGCGCCATCGCGTGCACGAAGTCGGGGCTCAGCACCAGGTGCGCGTACGCCGGCATGTTGTACAGCAGCACCGGCAGCGGGCTGGCGTCGGCCACCGCGCGGAAGTGCGCCAGCAGCGCCTCCTCGGTCATGCGCTTGAGGAAATAGTGCGGCGAAATCACCAGCACGGCGTCGGCACCGGCCTCCCTGGCATCGTGCGCGCGGCGGATGGTCTGCCGCGTGCTCTCGCTCCCCACGCCGGCAATCAGCCAGCGGTCGGCGGGCACCGCCGCGCGCGCCCACGCCAGCAGCTGGCGGCGGTCGTCGTCGTCCAGCAGCGCCGATTCGCCGCTGGATCCCGCCACCAGCACCCCGTCGGCGCCCTGCGCCAGGTGTGCCTGCAGGTTGGCGGTGAAGGCCGCGCCATCCAGATCGCCGGCGGGCGTGAAGGTCGAGACGGCGGGGACCATGAGCCCGCCCAGGGGTGTTGAAGGCATGCGCGCAATCTAGCCGACCCGGGCGCACGGCGCGTGAGGGCGGCGGGCCGCCGCCCGCGCGTCAGTACCCGGCGTCCTGGTCCACCACGTTGCGCAGCGGCGCGCCCCGGTCCCAGGCCGCCCAGTTGGCGGCGAACAGCGCCAGCACCCGCTCCCACTGCCGCGCGGGCGAGATGGGCGAGGCGTGCGGGATCACCAGCACGCCGGGATGCCCCCAGAACGGGCTTTCCGGGGGGAGCGGCTCCTGCGGGAACACGTCCAGCACCGCCCCGCGCAGCGCGCCGGCGTCCAGCGCCGCCAGCAGCGCCGCGCCGTCCAGCAGCGCCGCCCGCGCCACGTTCACCACCACGGCGCCCGGCGGCAGCAGCGCCAGCCGCCGGGCGTCCAGCACCCCCGCGGTGGCCGCGGTGGCCGGCGCCGCCAGCACCACGACGTCCGCCCCAGGGAGCTCGCCGTCGAGCGCCTCGCCCCCCACCACGCGGTCGCACCCGGGCGGCACCCCCAGCGCCGGGCGCCGCCGTGTCCCCGTCACGGCACACCCCAGCGCCTGAAAGCGGCGGGCGATGGCCTGCCCCACCCCTCCCGCCCCCACCACCAGCACCCGGCAGTCCGTCAGCTCGCGGTTGGCGCGCGCCCCCGCCATGAACGGTCGCTGGTCCCACACCCGCGCCGCCTGCTGGCGCACGCACACGTCCAGCCCCCGCACGAAGTGCAGCACCCCGGCCAGCACCGAGTCGGCCATCGCCTCGCCGTACACCCCGGCCGAATTGGTGAACACCGCCCCGTGCGCGCGCAGCGCCGGCGTGAGCGACGGGCCCACCCCCGCGGAAGCGCTGTGCACCCACCGCAACCCGGGGGCGGCGGCCAGCACCGCCGGGTCCACCCCGTAGGAGAAATACGCCTCCGCCTCACGCACCGCCGCCAGCGCTTCGGCGCTGGGGACGTTGGTCCCCGTGCCCAGCGACGTGGAGGGGGCCGTCACGGCCACCACCGTCCACCCGGCGGGCATCGCCGCCCGGAGGCGCGCCATCCCCCAGTCGGGGAGCCGCATGTGCGGCGCGCTGCTCTGGAGGTCCACCACCATCCGGCGCGGCGCCGCCGCGCCGCCGGACGCCGTCGTCACCCCTCGGCGGACACCGGGGCGTCGCCCGGCAGCGCCGCCGCCGCCACGGTGAGCGGGTCCAGCCCCATGAGCGCGCGCACCTCCCGCACCGTCTCGCGCGCCACCGCCCGCGCCCGCGCCGCGCCATCGCCCAGCACCTCCAGCACCCGCCCGGGCTCCGCCTGCAGCTCCGCCGCCCGCTCGCGAATGGGCGTCAGCTCCGCCACCATCGCCCCATGCAGCGCCTTCTTGCAGTCCATGCACCCCCACCCGGCGCTGCGGCAGTTGACCGCCACCTCCTCCACCACCGCCGGCGCCGAGAAGGCGCGGTGCAGCTGGTACACGTTGCACACCTCCGGGCGCCCCGGGTCGCTCTTGCGCACCCGCTGCGGGTCCGTGACCGCCGGGCGCAGCTTCCCCCAGATCGCGTCGTCGTCCTCCAGCAGCCCCACGGTGTTCCCCAGCGACTTGGACATCTTCGCCTGCCCGTCCAGCCCCAGGATGCGCCGCGTGGGGGTCAGCATCGGCTGCGGCTCCGGGAAGTACGGCACGCCGAACTTCGCGTTGAAGCGCCGCGCCGTGTCGCGCGCCAGCTCGAGGTGCTGCACCTGGTCCTCCCCCACCGGCACCGCGTCCGCTCGGTAGAGCAGGATGTCCGCGGCCTGCAGCACGGGGTACATCAGCAGGCCGGCCGGGATGCTCTCCTCGCGTGACGCCTTGTCCTTGAACTGCACCTGCCGCTCCAGCTCCCCCAGTGGCGTGAGCGTGGTGAAGATCCACGACAGCTCGGTGTGCTCGGGGACGTCGCTCTGCATGAACAGCGTGGCCTGCGCCGGGTCGATCCCCGCCGCCAGCAGCGAGGCCGCCATCCCCCACCGCCGTGCCCGCAGCACCGCGGGGTCGTAGCGCCCGGTGATGGCGTGGTAGTCCACCACGCAGAAGGTCGCCCCGGGGTGCTGGTGCTGGAGTTGCACCCAGTTCCGCACCGCCCCCAGGTAGTTCCCGATGTGGAGTTCGCCCGACGGCTGGATGCCGCTGAAGATCCGTGCCATCCTTCCAACCTACCGGTCCAGCGTCCCCCCGGCAACGCGCTCCCGCCCCCATGACACCCATTCCCCATCCGCAGCGCCACGCCTGGCGAGACGCCGCCCTCCACGCGGCCGCCGAGGCCGCCGCCTTCATCGCCCGCGAGTCGGCGCAGCGGCACGCGCTGCGGTGGGAGGAGAAGGGGACCACCGACTTCGTGAGCCGCGTGGACATCGGCGCCGAGGAGCGCATCCGCGATCACCTGGCGCGCGCCCTGCCGGGGGTGCGCATCGTGGGGGAGGAGCTCGGCGCCGACGGCCATCCCGACGAGGGGTTCACGGCCATCGTCGATCCCCTCGACGGCACCACCAACTTCCTCCACGGCGTCCCCGCCTACGGCGTGTCCATCGCCATCGCGCTGGACGGCGTGCCGCAGGCCGCGGTGGTGCACGACGTGGCGCGCGGCGGCGTCTACGCGGCCACGCTGGGCGACGGGGCGTTCGTGGATGGGGTGCGGCTGGCCGTGTCAGCCATCGACCGCCCGGCGCGCGCCCTCATCGGCACCGGCTTCCCGTTCAAGGACGTGGCCGACGCCGACCGCTACCTGGCGCAGATGCGCCGCCTCATGCCCCTCACGTCGGGGATGCGGCGCGCCGGCTCCGCCGCGCTGGACCTGGCCGACGTGGCCCGCGGCCGCTTCGAGGCCTTCTGGGAGCTCCACCTCAACGTGTGGGACCACGCCGCCGGCCTCCTGCTCGTGCGTGAGGCGGGCGGGCGCGTGACCGACCTGGCCGGGCGCGAGGCCCCGCTGGCCCCGGGACCCATCGTCGCCAGCAACCGCCTGCTGCACCCCTGGTTTCTGGACATCCTCGCAGGGCCCTGAGCCCCGCGCCCGTCTCCCGTTCCCACCCCGCCTGCCATGCTCGTCGAGTGCGTCCCCAACTTCTCCGAGGGGCGTGACCCCGTGGTCATCGCCGCCCTCCGCGACGCCATTGCCGCCACCCCGGGCGCCCACGTGCTGGACGTGTCCAGCGACCCGTCGCACCACCGCACCGTCATCACCTTCGTGGCCACCGCCGAGGCCGCGGTCCCCGCCGCGCTGGCCGCCATGCGCGTCGCCCGCGACCGCATCGACCTCACCCGCCACCAGGGGGAGCACCCGCGCATCGGGGCCACCGACGTCGTCCCCTTCATCCCCCTCGAAGGCGCCACCATGGACGACTGCATCGCGCTGGCGCGCACGCTGGGCGCCCGCGCCGCGGAGGAGCTGGGGATCCCGGTGTACCTGTACGAGCGCGCGGCCACCTCGCCCGCGCGGGAGAACCTGGCCGAGGTGCGCCGTGGCGAGTTCGAGGGGCTGCGCGAGGAGGTGCGCACCACCCCGGCGCGGCACCCGGACTTCGGCCCCGCCGAGCTGCACCCCACCGCCGGCGCCACCGCCGTGGGCGCGCGCCCCTTCCTCGTGGCG
>JBILKP010000136.1:0-7466 GCA_044376625.1 Gemmatimonas sp.
CCCGCTCGTCTCGAGGCTCCGGAGGCCGACCCGTTCGTGACCTTGCCGACGTCGGCGCCGGCGCTGCCGGGGCTGTTCGCGCCGGACGCGGTCACGCGGGAAGATGCATGGCCCTCGCAACCCGCATCCGTCATCGGGACGGACGCCGCAGCCACGGCGGGTGGCGGCCCGTCGCCGGCGGCGACCCAGACCGGTGTGTCCCCTGGCGCGCCGTCCGCGGAGCCGGCGGCCGAGCCGATCGTGGTCCCGCCGCTCCTGCAGCTGCGCCGGATGTACCTGATGTTCGAGCACGACGACGGCGTGGTGCTCATCGACCAGCACAGCGCGCACGAGCGCGTCCTCTACGAGCGGTTCCTGGGGGTCCTCGAGCGCGGAGAGGCGCCGGCGCAGCGCCTCCTGTTTCCGCTCACCCTCCACGTGGGCGGGCGCGAGGCCGACGCCTATGAGGCGCATCGGGCGCACTTTGCGCGGTTGGGCTTCGAGATGGAGCCGTTTGGCGGGCATGCGCTGCTGGTGCACGCCGTCCCCATGCCGCATCCACGCTTTGACGCCGAACGGTGCCTGCGCGAGACGCTGGCCGCGCTGGCCGGGGACCGGCACGCGGCCGCCGCCGCGCGCCACGAGCGGTTGGCCGCCACCGTCGCGTGCAAGGCGGCCATCAAGGCGGGGGAGCAGCTGTCCCCCGGCGAGATGCGCGCGCTGTACGTGGCCCTGGCCACCACCACGCTCCCCGCGCATGACGTGCACGGACGTGCCACCATCGTGCGCCTGGGCTGGGACGAGCTCGACCGCCGCTTCGGGCGCGCATGACCGACGCGCCGCAGCCGCCGGTGCCGCAACGCCCGTGGTCGGTGGTCGTGGGGCCCACGGGCGCTGGCAAGTCGGCGCTGGCGCTTGCCCTGGCGGCGGCGCGCGGCCTCGCGCTCGTCAGCGCCGACTCCCGCCAACTCTACCGCGGCTTCGACATCGGCACGGCCAAGCCGACCCGGGCGGAGCAGCGCGCGGTCCCGCACTACGGCCTCGACGTGGTGGACCCGACGGCCCGCGCGTCGGCCCACCAGTGGGCCGACTGGGCGCGCCAGTGGGCCAGGGCGGCCGCGCAGGCCGGCACCCCGCCGCTGGTGGTTGGGGGCACGGGGTTGTACGTCCGGGCGCTCGTGCAGCCGCTGGCGGATGTGCCGCCGCTGGAGGAGGGGCGTCGGGCGCGGCTGGCAGCCTGGATGGAGACGCTCCCGGCCGAGGCGCTGCACCGGTGGTGTCGGCGCCTCGATCCCGCGCGCGCGTCGCTGGGGCGCACGCAGTGGCTGCGGGCGGTGGAGACGGCCCTCCTGACCGGGGCGAGGCTGTCGGAGCATTTGACTGCGGCGGCCCCGGCTGTCCCTCCCAGTTCGGTGCGGTATCTTCTGCTGGACCCGGGTCCTGCGCTGGCCAGTCGCCTCGAGGCCCGGGTGCGGGCCATGCTGGCGGCGGGCTGGCTGGAGGAGGTGCGGGCCTTGGCCGCCCGTGTGCCCCAGGATGCGCCCGCGTGGAAGGCCAGCGGGTACGGGGTCCTGCGGGACCACGTGGCGGGAACCCTCTCCCTGGAGGCGGCGGTGGAACGCGTGGTGATCGAGACCCGGCAGTACGCCAAGCGACAGCGCACCTGGTTCCGGCACCAGCTGCCCGGCGAGGCGGTCACCCGCGTGGACCCGCTGGCGCCCGGCGCCCTGGACGAGGCGCTGGCGTGGTGGGACGCCGGCGTGGAGGCGTGAGCTGATGCGCATCGGGATCACCTGCTATCCCACCTATGGTGGCTCGGGAGCGCTGGCCACCGAGCTCGGGATTGCGCTGGCGGCGCGCGGCCACGAGGTGCACTTCATCACGTACCAGCAGCCGTTCCGCCTCCCCAGCTTCCTCCCCCGGGTCTGGTTCCACGAGGTGGACGTGGGGCGCTATCCGCTGTTCGAGTATCCGCCGTACGACCTGGCGCTGGCCGCCCGGATGCACGAGGTGGTGCGCGACCACGGGCTGGAGGTGCTGCACTGCCACTACGCCATTCCGCACGCCACCAGCGCGTGGATTGCGCGGGAGATGCTGCGGCGCGAGGGGGGCGATGTCCGGGTGGTCACCACGCTGCACGGCACCGACATCACCATCGTGGGACAGGAGCGCTCGTTCCACACCATCACCCGCTTCTCGATCGAGCGCTCCGACGCGGTGACGGCCGTGTCGGCCTTCCTGCGTGACGAGACGTACCGGGCGTTCGGCTGCGCGGGGTGCGACGTGCAGGTGATCCCCAACTTCATCGATCCCGCGCTGTATGACCGGGCTCGGCACCGCTTCCCGATCCCCGAGGAGGTGGTGCGCGGGCGCCCCGTGCTGATGCACATCTCCAACTTCCGCGCGGTCAAGCGGGTGCGCGACGTGGTGGCCACCTTTGCCCGGGTGCGGGCGTCGGCGCCGGCGCTGCTGGTGATGATCGGGGACGGCCCGGAGCGGGTGGAGGCGGAGGCGGAGGCGCGCGCGCTCGGCGTGGCGGAGGACATCCTGTTCCTGGGCAAGATCGACGCGGTGGCACCACTGCTGGCCGGGGCGTCGCTGTTCCTGCTCCCCACCGACGCGGAGTCCTTCGGCCTCAGTGCGCTCGAGGCGCTGGCCACCGGCGTGCCGGTGATCGGGGCACGGGCCGGCGGGCTCCCCGAGGTGGTGACGCATGAGATGACCGGGTACCTGGAGGCGGTGGGTGATGTGGACGCGATGGCACGGCGCTGTCTCGCCCTGCTGGACAATCCGGCCCACTGGGCGGCCATGAGCGCCCGCGCCGCCACCGATGCGCGCGCCCGCTTTGCCGAGGATCCGGTGGTCGCCCGGTACGAAGCCCTGTACGACCGGGCCCTGGCCGCCGCGCCGGCGCCCTGACGCGCGGCCCGTCCTCCCCATCACCCAGCCACCGTCGACGTGACGCTGACCCACGCCATCCTGTTGGGCCTCGTGCAGGGGCTCACCGAGCTGCTCCCCATCTCGAGCTCCGCGCACCTCGCACTCACCCCGTACCTGTTCGGCTGGACCGATCCGGGGCTGGCCGTGGACGTGGCGTTGCACCTGGGGACGCTGCTGGCCCTGCTGTGGTACTTCCGCCGCGATTGGGCGGAGATGGCGCGCAGCGCGGTGCGCCTGGTGCGCACCCGCAACGCGGGCGGCGTGCACGAGCGGCGGTTCCTGTACCTTGTGGCGGCGACCATCCCGGCAGGGATCGGGGGGCTGGTGCTGCAGGACTTGGCGGAGACCGTGTTCCGGTCGCCGGTGGTGATCGCCGTGGCGCTGGCCGTGATGGGGGGGGCGCTGTGGGCGGCCGATCGCTGGAGTGTCCGGGCCCGCGCGCTGGAGGACGTGACGCTGCGTGATGCGGTGCTGGTGGGGTGCGCGCAGGTGCTGGCGCTCATTCCCGGGGTGTCGCGCTCCGGGTCGACCATTACGGCCGGCCGCCTGTTGCGGTTGGACCGGCCGAGCGCGGCCCGCTTCAGCTTCCTGATGAGCATGCCGATCACGCTGGCCGCCGTGGTGCTCAAGGTGCCGGAGGCGGTGCGCACGCATGGGGTGTCGCTGCCGCTGCTGGCGGGGGTGGCCGCGGCCGCCGTGAGCAGCTGGGTGGCGATCGAGGTGCTGCTGCGCTACGTGAGCAAGCACAGCTTCGGCGTGTTTGCCGCGTACCGCGTGGTGCTGGCGGCGGCGGTGCTGTGGGTCGTGGCCGTGCGCGGGTGACGGCGGTGGCGGGTGGGGTGCCGGCGGCCGGGCCGGGCGACGGGGCCGAGGAGGCCGCCGCGCTGCAGGCCCCCGCCTTTGCGGCGGGCGCAGGCGTGGCGGCGGTGCGGTGGCACGCGGTGCTGGATTCCACGATGGATGAGGCGCATCGCCTGGCACACGCCGGCGCGCCGGCGGGCACGGTGGTGGTGGCGGACCGGCAGCAGCAGGGACGGGGGCGTGGCGGCCGCGCGTGGTCGTCCGCGGCGGGGGCCGGGGTGTGGGTGACGCTGCTGGAGCGCCCGGCGGAGGCGGCGGCGCTGGGGGTGCTGTCGCTGCGGCTCGGGCTGGCGCTCGCCGAGGCCCTGGCGCCCTACACGGCGGGGCCGGTGCAGGTGAAGTGGCCCAACGACCTGCTGGTCGCCGGCGGCAAGCTCGCGGGCATCCTCGTGGAGGCGCGCTGGCGCGGGCCCCATGTGGAGTGGGTCGCACTGGGCGTGGGGGTCAACCGGCGCCTGCCGGACGCGGTGGCCGTGCCGTCGGCGGCGGTCCGCCCGGAGGTGTCGCGCGCCACGCTGCTGACGGCGATGCTCCCGGCCATGCGCGCGGCGTGCGCCGCCACCGGCGCGCTGACCCCCACCGAATTGACGGCGTGGCATGCGCGGGATGCGTTACAGGGGCGACAGGTGGAGGCCCCGGTGGCCGGCGAGGTGACCGGGGTGTCGGCGTCGGGGGCACTCCTGGTGCGCACGGCGTCCGGGGCGATCGTGCCGGCGGTGCAGGGCAGTGTGCGGCTGGCATCGGCGCCGCTGCAAGAATGACAGGTCATTGCGTCGGTATGGCAGGCAAGCTGCCGAAATGACTTGCGTGTAAGGTGTTGTCATTGTTGGAGTTAAGGGTATCCCCCACTTGACAGGGGACCGTCGGGGGCGCTAGCCTACGACCGTTAGCACTCAGATGGCATGAGTGCTAGCACGACCGTCCGATCACGTTCACGTGGCATTCCCTGTCAACCTCGCAGGAGACCAACCATGAGCACCCCCAAGGTCGCGCCCCTGGCCGACCGCGTCGTCGTCAAGCCGCTCGAGGAGGCGGAGCAGATGCGTGGCGGGCTGTACATCCCCGACACCGCCAAGGAAAAGCCGCAGCAGGGCCAGGTCGTGGCCGTCGGCCCCGGCCGCTTCGAGAAGGACGCCCGCGTCCCCATGGACGTGAAGGTCGGCGACAAGGTCCTCTACGGGAAGTACAGCGGCACCGAAGTCACCATCGACGGCGAGCAGCTGCTCATCCTGCGCGAGGCCGACGTCCTCGCCGTGATCAACTGAGTCGTCCCTCCCACTGCTCATAGGACATCCATCCATGGCTGCCAAGGAACTCCATTTCAGCACGGACGCCCGCGCGGCGCTCAAGCGCGGCGTCGACCAGCTCGCCGAGGCGGTGAAGGTCACCCTCGGGCCGAAGGGCCGCAACGTCGTCATTGACAAGAAGTTCGGCGCCCCCACGGTCACCAAGGACGGCGTCACCGTCGCCAAGGAGATCGAGCTCGCCGATCCCATCGAGAACATGGGCGCCCAGATGGTCAAGGAGGTCGCCACCAAGACCTCCGACCTCGCCGGCGACGGCACCACCACCGCCACCGTCCTCGCCCAGGCCATCTACCGCGAGGGGCTCAAGAACGTCACCGCCGGCTCCAACCCGATGGCGCTCAAGCGCGGCATCGACAAGGCCGTCGCGTCGATCGTCGAGGAGCTCAAGAAGATCTCCGTCCCCACCAGCGGCAAGAAGGAGATCGCCCAGGTCGGCACCATCTCGGCCAACAATGACCCCGAGATCGGCAACCTGATCGCCGAGGCGATGGAGAAGGTCGGCAAGGACGGCGTCATCACCGTCGAAGAGGCCAAGGGGCTCGAGACCACCCTCGAGACCGTCGACGGCATGCAGTTCGACCGCGGCTACCTCTCCCCCTACTTCGTCACGGATTCCGACAAGATGGAGGCGATCCTCGAGAACGCCCTCATCCTCATCCATGACAAGAAGATCTCCGCGATGAAGGACCTCCTCCCGGTCCTCGAGAAGGTCGCCCAGATGGGCCGCCCCCTCCTGATCATCGCCGAGGACGTCGAGGGCGAGGCCCTGGCCACGCTCGTCGTCAACAAGCTCCGCGGCACCCTCCGCATCTGCGCCGTCAAGGCCCCGGGCTTCGGCGACCGCCGCAAGGCGATGCTGCAGGACATCGCCACCCTGACCAAGGGCCAGGTGATCTCCGACGAGGTCGGCTTCAAGCTCGAGAACGCGGTCCTCACCGACCTCGGCTCGGCCAAGCGCATCGTGGTGGACAAGGACAACACCACCATCATCGACGGCGCCGGCGACCAGAAGGACATCGAGGGGCGCGTCAAGGAGATCCGCTCCGCCATCGAGAAGAGCTCCTCGGATTACGACCGCGAGAAGCTCCAGGAGCGCCTCGCCAAGCTCGCCGGCGGCGTCGCGGTGATCAACGTGGGCGCGGCCACCGAGGCCGAGATGAAGGAGAAGAAGGCCCGCGTCGAGGACGCGCTGCACGCCACCCGCGCGGCCGTGGAGGAGGGGATCGTCCCCGGCGGCGGCGTCGCCCTCATCCGCGCCCAGGGCGCGCTGAAGGACGTCAAGGTCGCCGAGCGCGACGAGCAGATCGGCGTGGACATCGTCCGCCGCGCCATCGAGGAGCCGCTCCGCATGATCGTGCAGAACGCCGGCGGCGAGGGGTCCATCGTCGTCGAGAAGATCCGCACGGCCAAGGAGACCAGCTTCGGCTACAATGCGCTGACCGACACCTACGAGGACCTGGTGCAGGCCGGCGTCATCGACCCGACCAAGGTCACCCGCACCGCCCTGCAGAACTCGGCGTCCATCGCCGGCCTGCTCCTCACCACCGAGGCGCTGATCGTCGAGAAGAAGGAAGACAAGCCGGCAGCCCCCGCGGGCGGCCCCGGCATGGGCGGGATGTACTGAGCCCAGCGCTCCCTGTTGTGCCGACGGGCGCCCTGCGGGGCGCCCGTCGTGCGTTCGGGGGACCCCATCGTCGCGCCGCGCCCTACGGGGAGGCGCGCCACCCCGTAGGGCGCCCCCGCGGCGCCGCTAGGCGCGCCCCCAGGACGCCCCGGCGCCCGTCTCCCCCCACGCCGCGGCCATACCGGCCCACCACGCCCTGGCCTCGGCGGACCACGTCACCTGCCGCCGGGCCATCGCCCGCTCCGCGGTTGCCACGAACGCCGCCGGGGCGTGCGCCTCGTACGGCACGCCGCCCCCCCATCGGAACGGGGGCACCACCGACGGGGGCATGGCGCCGTGCAGGCTGGAGCCCGCCCCGATCACCGTGCCGGTCTGCAGGCACAGCCCGATCCCCGTCTTCACGTGGTCCCCGAGGAAGCTCCCCAGGAATTGCAGCCCGCTGGAACGCCGCCCCCCCGGGGTCCATAACGGCACCGGCCCATAGCTGTGCCGCAGGTTGCTGGTGGTGGTGCCGGCGCCCAGGTTCACCCACCGCCCCAGCACGCTGTGCCCCACGAAGCCGGCATGCGCCTTGTTGGCGTGCCCCAGCAGGATGGAGGCGGACAGCTCGCCGTGCACCCGACACTGTGGCCCGATCGCGCTCCCGCCAATCCGGTCCGCCGTGACCACGCACGACGCGCCAATGGCGCACGGCCCGGCGAGGCGCGTGAACGCCTGCACGATGGTATCGCGCTCCACCAGCACGGGACCGGCCG
>JBILKP010000137.1:0-7411 GCA_044376625.1 Gemmatimonas sp.
AGTACCGGTGGCGCTTCCGGCACACCGTGCGCCGAGCCGACGCGGTGCTCACGCTCTCCGCGTTCAGCCGCGCCGAGATCCTGCGCGAACTGGGCGCCGACCCGCGCCGCGTGCACGTGACGCTGCTGGCCGCCGACGACCTCCCGCTGGCGCTCCCCGACGCCCCCGCCCCGCTGGTGCGTGCGGGGGTCGCCGAGCAGGCGCCCTTCTTCCTGACCGTCGGGGGGCAGGAAGGGCGCAAGAACCTCCGCACCCTGTATGCGGCGATGGCGCGGCTGCACGCCGAAGGGCTGGCGGTGCCGCTGGTGCAATGCGGCCCGGGGCTGGGGCCGGACACCCGCGCGCTGGCCGGGCGCGCCCCCTGGCTGCGCCACGTGGGGTTCGTGAGCGACGCGGAGCTGATCACGCTGTACCGCCGCGCCACCGCGCTGGTGTTCCCCTCGCGCTACGAAGGGTTCGGGCTGCCGGTGCTGGAGGCGATGGCGGCCGGCGGGCGGGTGGTGTGCGCCGCGGCCAGTTCGCTGCCGGAGGTGTGCGGCGACGCGGCGCTGACCTTCCCGTGGGACGACGTGGACGCGCTGACGGCGCAGCTGCGCCGGCTGCTGACCGATCCGGCGGTGGGCGCAGCGCTGGCGGCGGGGGGGCCGGCGCAGGCGGCCCGGTTCTCCTGGGCGCGAACGGCCGCGGAGACGATGGCGGTGTTTGACGCGGTGGCGGCTCAGCGCGCCTGACAGCGCGGACAGAAGTAGCTGCTCCGGGCGCCCTGCACCAGGCGGCGGACGGCGGCGCCGCAGCGCCCGCAGGGCGCCCCCTCGCGGCCGTACACCCGCCACCCTTCCCGCACCCCGTCCGGGGCGTGGTAGCGGCCTTCCGGGGCCGTGCGGAGCACCTCCCGGATGGCCGCGTGCAGCCGCGCCACGCGCACGCGGGCCAGACGGCTCGCCACGGCCCCGGGGTGAATCCGGGCCTCCCACAGCGCCTCGGCCGCATAGATGTTCCCCACCCCGGCCACCACGCGCTGATCCAGCAGCGCCACCTTGATGGCCACGCGCCGCCGTCCCAGCGCCGCCAGCAGCCCCTCCACCGTGAACCCGGGCTCCAGCGGCTCCGGCCCCAGAGCGGAGGGGGGGAGGGCGCCAGGGGCGTGATAGCGCACCACGCTGAGCGCCCGCGGGTCCGTCAGCGCCACCCAGCGCCCACCGTCCAGCTCCAGCCGGACCCGCTCATGGGGGGCCGGGGGGTCCTCCCCCACCCCGAAGGCCCAATCGCCCGCCAACCGGAAGTGCACCTCCAGCGTCCCGCCCCCGGACAGGGTCACCAGTTGGACCTTGCCGCGCCGAGCCACCTGGATGATGGCCTCGCCAGCCACGGCCCCCTGCGCGTCGGGGGGAAAGGCCCGCGCCAGCGCCGGGTGGCGCACCCGGGTGCCGGTGATGACGGCGCCCAGCGCCACCTGCCGCAGGCGGGCGGCCGCGTGTTCCACCTCAGGAAGCTCAGGCATGCGGCAGGCTGTGTCGGGCGGCGGGGACGGGCATGGGAATGTGGAAATCTTCCAAATCCTTTCAGACGATTGTAGTTGCACAAGGGTACATCACAAAAGCACTCTTGCGGAATCTTCTCCGCCTCCTATGTTATCCACATTCCTTCCACACCTCCGAGGCCGCGTATCTTCTCCCAAGTCAGCCTCCAGCACGAGTACGAACTGTTCGTCCAGCGGGAAATCGAGGACTACAAGGACTCGATTTCCCGCACCGTGCTGCTCAAGATCGGGGATGAGGCGGTGGCGGCGCTCCAGGGGGCCGACCAGATCGGGCTGACCGAGCTGCTGGTGTGGGAGGAGGTGGACCGGATCATCGCGCGGCGGCTGCGGCTGCCCACGTTCGGTCGCTGGAAGCGCAAGCGGCTCAAGGCGTTGGAGGTGTACCGCACGCCGGAGCATTGGGGGATCGAGCCGGACGCCGCGCTGGTGCGCGTGCTGGCCGACAGCGCCGACCGCCATGTGCTGGTGGCGGCCGCCTCGCAGGAAGGACCGGCGCTGTTCCTGGCGGCGCGGGGGTGCGCGGTGACGGCGTTGGAGCCGGCAGCAGAGGCCGTGGCCCGCATGACCCGGGCCGCGGAGGCCGCCGGGCTGACCGAGCGGGTGCGCACGCAGTGCACGCCGCTGGACGGCTGGGCCCCCGATGTGGCGTTGCACGCGGTGGTGTGCACCCCGGCGGCGCTGGCCGGGCTGTCGGAGCTGGATCGGGCCCGCGTGATTGCGGTACTGCAGGGCGCCACGGTGGACGGCGGCGTGCACCTGGTGGAGACGCTGGCCGCCGGCGTGGATGCGCGCGAGGGGGACGGCGCGGAGGGCAGCGGGGTGGTGGCCCTGGAGGAGCTCACCGCGCGCTATCGCGGCTGGAGCATCTCCATCGAGCGACGTGCCGGGCGCCGCGACGCGTTCCTCGCCCGAAAGGTCGCGGCCGTCGCGTAGCCAGCGCGTAGCCAGCGCGCAGCGGTCGCAGAGCCAGCGCGTGTCCCGCTGACACGCGCTCCCGCGCACCTCGTGTCGAGATGACACGACCCACACACGACCGGCAGCGGCAACAGTTTCGTAACCCGTTGTGAACCAATGGGTTGCATGCGTGCTCCGCAATGGCACCATTCCTGCTCTCTCCTTGGCCATTGTTGGTGGCGCGCCTGCCGGTGGGGCCCCGCCGCCGCCCCTGTTGTGTCACGCCGTACGCGCACCCCCTGGGTGCAGGACCGAGTCATGCGTCGCAGCACCACGAACGCCGCACAGGCGGCCTTCCTGTCGGACCCTTCGCGCGATCCCATCGGCATCGTGATCGCCGACGGGGGCCCTGGCGACCGGGCGCCGCGCTTCTCCGCCTTTGTCTGGGGGCCTGTCCCCGACGAGGAGCTGGACAGCGAGGCGGTGGCCCTGCCGACGGCGGATCAGGCGCGGCAGGACGCGGGGCATGAGGCGGGGCATGAGGCGGGGCATGAGGCGGGGCATGAGGCGCTGGTGTTGGCCTAGCCTCACGCACCGGACGGTCAGGGGGAACGCGTGAAAGGCGCCGGCAGACATGCCGGCGCCTTTGCGCGTGGAACAGGTCCCGCGGCACTCCCCGACCGATCGTGAAGCGATCGGGACGGGGAGGCGTCGAGACGGTTACGCCGCGGCGGGCGCGGGAGCCGGCGCCGGCGCCGCCTTCTTGCTGCGCTTGGCCGCCTTCTTCGCGGTCTTCTTCGCCGCCTTCTTCGCCGCCTTCTTCGCCGGCTTCTTGGCGACCTTCTTCGCCGCCTTCTTCGCCGGCTTCTTGGCGACCTTCTTCGCGGCCTTCCGCACGACCTTCTTGGCCGCCTTCTTCGCCGCCTTCTTCACGACCTTCTTGGCGGCCTTCTTCACGGCCTTCTTGGCGACCTTCTTCGCCGGCTTCTTCGCGGCCTTCTTGGCCGGCTTCTTCGCAGCCTTCTTCGCAGCAGCCATCGTGACAGCTCCTCTCGAGGAGGTGGTTCACGCTCCCTTTCCCCCGGTGGAAAGGTGAGCCGCACCCGGACACGGCCCGCAGGCCGACGCCCAGGCGCTACGCGTCCTCCCGAAGGAGAAGCGCGCGCGGGGACGCCGACCATCCGGCGTGACAAACGCGAGGGAACAGCGCAGGTGAGGCTGGCGCCACACTGGACCGACTGGGACCGCGCGCCCCGACAACGCACGAAGGGAAATCGGGGAAGCCATGATGTGGACAGCGCGCGCAAGTCGTTGACTGGCCGCGAATATACGCGTGGATAACTCCCGCGCGCAATAGCGCGTATAAAGAACGCGCGCGATATGACGAGACGCGCGCGCCATGGTCGTCGCACGCGCACGCATGCCGCACGCCGCCGCCCCTCGTGCGGCACGCCACCGCACGCCGCCGCACACCGCGCCGTCGGTTGCCGCACCCGTCGCACCGTGCGAGTTTCCTCCTCCCGGCACGACGCGCGACCTCGCCGCCGCGACGTGCCCTCCCCTCTCCGCACGCCCCCATGAAAGCGCTCGTCAAGACCGTCGCGGGCCCCGGCATGACGCTCTGCGACGTCCCCGTCCCGGCCATCCGCGACGACGAAGTCCTCATCCGCGTCCGTGCCGCCGGCGTCTGTGGCACCGACGTGCACATCTACACCTGGGACCGCTGGGCCGCCTCGCGCTGCCGCCCCCCCTTCATCGTCGGCCACGAGTTCGCCGGCGACGTCGCCGCCGTGGGCGCCCTCGTCACCTCCATCGCCGTCGGCGACCGCGTCACCGCCGAGGGGCACATCGTCGACGAGCACTCCCTCTTCAGCCGCACCGGCCAGGCCCACGTGGACCCGGCCACCCGCATCATCGGCGTGGACCGCGACGGCTGCTTCGCCGAGTACATCGCCATGCCCGCCGCCAATGTGTGGCCGCTGGATCCCAGCATCGACTACGACATCGGCGGCATCCACGACCCCATGGGCAACGCCTTCCATACCGCGCTGGCTGCCGACCTCGCCGGCGCCGTGGTCCTCGTCACCGGCTGCGGCCCCATCGGCGCCTTCGCCGTGGGCATCGCCAGGGCCGCCGGCGCCGCCCGCATCGTCGCCACCGACGTCAATCCCACCCGCCTCGCCCTCGCCCGCACCATGGGCGCCCACGCGGCCGTCACCCCCGACCAGGCCGCCGAGGCCGTCCGCACCGCCTCCAATGGGCTGGGCGCCGACGTCGTCCTCGAGATGTCCGGCGTCCCCAGCGCCGTCCACCAGGCCTTCGCCCTCGCCCGCCCCGGCGGTCGCGTCAACATGCTCGGCATCCCCGCCGCCTCCATCGACGTCGACTTCGCCAGCGAGATCATCTTCAAGGGGCTCACCATCTACGGCGTCGTCGGCCGCCGCATGTACGACACCTGGCACCAGATGACCCGCTTCCTCCGGTCGGGGAACTTCGACCCGCGCCCCGTCATCACCCACCGCCTCCCCCTCGAGGCGGTCGACGAGGCCATGGCGCTCATCCGCTCCGGCGAGGCCGGCAAGATCATCTTCGAGCTCTGACGCCCACCGCCCCCATGTCCCCCGCCTCTTCCCTCACCGCGGAACTGCAGGCCGAGCTGGACGCGCTCCGCGCCGCCGGCACCTACAAGCGCCTCAACCACCTCGCCTCCCCCCAGGGGGCGCGCGTCACCATGGAAGGGCGCGGCGAGGTCATCGTCCTCTCCTCCAACAACTACCTCGGCCTCGCCAACGAGCCCGCGGTGGTCGAGGCGGGGATCGACGCCCTCCGGCGCTACGGCGCCGGCACCGCGTCGGTGCGCTTCATCTGCGGCACCTTCACCGTGCACCGCGAGCTCGAGGCCGCGCTGGCCCGCTTCGTCGGCACCGAGGCCGCGCTCAGCTACGTCTCCGCGTGGAACGCCAACGAGGCGCTCACCCCCTCCCTCATGCGCGAGGGGGACGTCGTCATCTCCGACGCCCTCAACCACGCCTCCATCATCGATTCCATCCGCCTGGCCAAGGGGGCCACCCGGTGCACCACGGCGGTGTATCGGCACGCGGACCTGGACCACCTCCGCGAGCTGCTGCGCGCGCACCGGAGCGCCCCGCGCAAGCTCATCTGGACCGACGGCGTCTTTTCCATGGAAGGCGCCATTGCCAAGCTCCCCGAGATCCTGCAGATCGCGCGGGACGAGGGGGCGACGGTGGTGATGGATGACTCGCACGCCTCGGGGGTGCTGGGGGCCACGGGGCGCGGCACGGCGGAGCACTTCGGGGTGCTGGGGGAGGTGGACATCATCACCAGCACCCTCGGCAAGGCGCTGGGGGGCGCGGCCGGCGGCTTCATCGCCGGGTCGGCGGCGCTGTGCGACATCCTCACGCAGCGCTCGCGGCCGCAGCTGTTCTCCAACGCGCTCCCCCCCACGGTGGCCGCCAGCTCGCTGGCGGCGGTGGAGCTGACGCTGGCGCACCCCGAGCGGGTGCGCCGCCTGCAGGAGAACGCGCGCTACTTCCGCGCGGCCATCGAGGAGGCGGGGTTTGCACCGCTCCCCGGCGAGACGCCCATCGTCCCCATCATCGTGGGGGACACCGCGCTGGCGATCCGCATGAGCGACCTGCTGCTGGACCGCGGCGTGTTCGTGACCGGATTCGGCTTCCCGGTGGTCCCCAAGGGGGAGGCGCGACTGCGCTGCCAGATCAGCGCCGCGCACACGCGCGACGACCTGGACGCGGTGGTGGCGGCGTTCCGAGACGCGGGACGGGTGGCGGGGCTGGTGTAACCCTCCGCTCCGGGCGGGGCCAACGCGAAGGGCCGGGGGCAGTGCCCCCGGCCCTTCGTGTTCAGACCGCCGGCGACGCTTACTTCCGCGGCGCCGCCTTCTTGGCCGGCGCCTTCCTGGCCGGAGCCTTGGCGGGCGCCTTGGCCGGGGCCTTGGCGGGCGCCTTGGCCGCCTTCGCGGGCGCCTTGGCCGGAGCCTTGGCGGGGGTCTTGGCCGGCGCCTTGGCGGGCGCCTTGGGAGCCTCCTTGGCCGGTGCCTTGGCCGGCGCCTTTTCCGGCGCCTTTTCCGGGGCCTTTTCCGGCGCCTTCACGGGTGCCTTGGCCGCCGCCGTGGCGGACGGCGTGACGCCGCCCTGCCCTCCCTTCCCGCCGCGCCCACGGCCGCCCTTGGCCGGGGCCGCCGCGGGCTCCGCGGCCGGCGTCGCGACCGGCTGGGGTGCTGCCGAGGCGGGGGCCGCCGGAGCCGGAGCCGGCGTGGGCGTGGGCGTGGGCGTGGGGGCCGGGGTAGGCGTCGGGACCGGCGCAGCCGGTGCCGCCACCGGACGCGAGGCGCCCACCACCCCCACCATCAGCAGCTCCGGGGGCGGCGCCGCCGGCCCCTTCCCGCGGCCGCCAATGCCGCGCGCGCTCATGCCACGCGGGGCCGGCACCGCCGCCGCCGCGGCCGCCGCCTTCTGCGCCGCCTCCACCTCCTTCAACTGGTCGGCAATCGACGCCGCCTCCGCGGCACGCGACACCTCCCAGTCGTGCCCGCGGCGGCGCAGGTCGATCATCCCCGCATCGTGCGCGTCCTGCAGGATGCGCTCGAAGAAGCGCGACGCCAGCGACTCGCTGTTGCGCCCCAGCAGCTCGAAGGCCCGCTGGCGCACCGCGCTCCCGCTGATCGACGTCTCCCCCTCCACCAGCGACTCCACCGCCCGGCGCACCAGGTCGAAGGCATCGGCGCGCGTGAGGCGCTCGCCGCTGGCCCCGATCTGGTCGGCCACGGCCACCGGCTCCGGCGCACGCACCGGGGCCGCCGTCACCGGCGCGGCCACCACCGGCGCGGCCACCACCGGCGCAGGTGCCGCCGGTGCAGGTGCCGCCGGCGCGGGCGCCGCCGGGGCGGCCTCCACCTCGGCGGGCGCCGCCTCCACCGCGTCCTCGGACGCCGCCATC
>JBILKP010000138.1:0-7266 GCA_044376625.1 Gemmatimonas sp.
ACCGTGCGCGCCGCCTGCTGCAGGCGGCGCACCGCACCCACGTAGTCGGCGCCGCGGATGGCCGCCCCCACCGTGGCCAGCGCCCACGTGGCCGGCTCCAGCTCCGCGCGCCGAAGCGGGCGGCGCAGCTGCTCCCCCAGGAACGCGATCTCCCCCCGCGCCTCCACCGCCACCACGGTCACGAAGTCACGCGCCAGCCCCGCACCGTCCAGCACGGGCGCGTCCTGCCGCACCGCATGCCCCAGCGAGGCCAGCAGCGCGGCCGCATCGTCCAGCGCCGCCACGCAGTCGGGGTGCACGGTGCGCCCGAAGAAGGGGGACGCCGTCACGGCGATCCTGAGCCGACCGGGGTCGCGCGTCACCTCCTCGACGTACGGGCGCGCCTGCGGGGGGCACGCCACCGGCGCCCCGGGGTCCAGCCCCGCCGACGCGTCCAGGAACGCCGCCGAGTCGCGCACCGACCGGGAGAGCACGTGCTCCTGCACGAAGCCGTGCCACACGTCGCCCAGCACCGGCCCCGTGGGGGTGCGCCCGCGCGACGGCTTGAGCCCGAACACGCCGCACGCGGACGCCGGGATGCGGATGGAGCCGCCCCCATCGCCCCCGTGGGCCACCGGCACCATGCGCGCGGCCACCGCCGCCCCCGCGCCGCCGCTGGAGCCGCCCGTGGTGCGGGTCGGGTCCCAGGGATTGCGCGCCGGGCCCAGCGCCTGGCTCTCCGTGGTGGGGGTGAGCCCCAGCTCGGGGGTGTTCCCCTTCCCCACGAACACCGCGCCGGCGCGGCGGTAGCGGGCAATC
This sequence comes from Gemmatimonas sp., assembly GCA_044376625.1. Taxonomy (GTDB): domain Bacteria; phylum Gemmatimonadota; class Gemmatimonadetes; order Gemmatimonadales; family Gemmatimonadaceae; genus Gemmatimonas. The sequence continues at coordinate 799 of JBILKP010000138.1, forward strand.
AGCGCCGAGTCGGCCTCGGGGACCAGCTGTTGCAGCACGCGGGTGCCGTGGCTGGTGGGGACACCGGCCACGGTGGCCATGAGGTCCTTGATCAGCACCGGCACCCCGGCCAGCGGCGCGTCGGCGGGCAGCTGCGCCGCCATCTGGCGCGCCAGCTCGGGGAGCGGGCGCACCACCGCGTTGAGCGCGGGGTTGCGGGCGGCGATGCGCGCCAGCGCCGCCTCGGTCACCTCGGCGGCGGTTACCTCGCGGCGGCGCACCAGGTCGGCCAGCGCCACCCCGTCCAGGGTGTCGTACTCGGGGAAGGGCAGGGTCACGGATACCTCACGGAGGCCGTAGGGATGCAACGGCGCGACCGGCTGAACATACGCCCCCGTCCCCCGGGGTGCAGCCACGGGGGCGGAGCCGTTACCCTCCGGGCATGCGCCGCCTGGCCCCGCTCCCCCCCCACCGTCGCCCGCGCCCCGCATGGCCCTGCTGAGCCTCCAGGGGGTCACCGTGGCCTTTGGCGGGGCGCCCGTGCTGGACGGCGCGCACCTCGCCATCGAGCGGGGGGAGCGCGTGTGCGTGCTGGGGCGCAACGGCGCCGGCAAGAGCACCCTGCTGCAGGTGCTGGAGGGGGCGCAGCGCCCGGATGCCGGCACCGTGGTGCGGCAGGGGCAGGCCTCGGTGGCGCGGCTGGAGCAGGCGCTCCCCGAGGGACTCACCGGCACGCTGTTCGAGGTGGCGGCGCAGGGGATCGGCCCCGCCGGCGAGCTCGTGGCGCGCTACCACGCCGCCGCGCGTCGCGCGGCCGAGGCGGCCACCCCGCAGGCGCTGGCCGAGCTGGATCGCCTGCACCGGGCCGTGGACGCCGCCGACGGCTGGGGGGCCCAGCAGCGGGTGAGCGTGGTGCTGCAGCAGCTGGGGCTCGACCCGGAGGGGCGCATGGAGCAGGCCTCCGGTGGGCGCGCGCGGCAGGCCCTCCTGGCGCGGGCCCTCGTGCGCGCCCCCGACGTGCTGCTGCTGGACGAGCCCACCAACCACCTGGACGTGGACGCCATTGCGTGGCTGGAGCAGCACCTGCTGGACACGCCGCTCACGCTGGTGTTCGTCACGCACGACCGCGCCTTCCTGCGGCGCGTGGCCACGCGCATCGTGGAGCTCGACCGCGGCCGGCTGGCCGACTTCGGCGGCAGCTACGACGACTACCTGGCACGCAAGGACGCGGAGCTGGCTGCCGAGGCGTCGGCGAACGCGGAGTTCGACCGCAAGCTGGCCAGGGAAGAGGTGTGGATCCGCACCGGCATCCAGGCGCGGCGCACCCGCAACGAGGGGCGCGTGCGCGCCCTGGAGGCGCTGCGGCGCGAGCGGGCGGCACGCCGCGAGCGGGTGGGAGGCGCGCGGATGGCGCTGGAGGAGGGGGAGCGCTCGGGGCGGCTGGTGCTGGAGGCGCGGGGGCTCACCTTCGCCCACGGCGACACCCCCGTGGTGCGCGGGCTGGACGCCACCATCATGCGCGGCGACCGCGTGGGGCTCCTGGGCCCCAACGGCAGCGGCAAGACCACGCTGTTGCGGCTGCTGCTGGGGACGCTGCCCCCCGACGCGGGGACGGTGCGCCACGGCACCAACCTGGAGGTGGCGTACTTCGACCAGCGGCGCGAGCAGCTGGACCCGGACCGCACGCTGTTTGACAGCATCGCCGACGGCGCCGAGTTCGTGATGGTGGGCGGGCAGCGGCGGCATGTGCATGGCTACCTGCAGGACTTCCTCTTCCCCCCCGAGCGGGCCCGCACCCCGGTGCGCGCGCTCAGCGGCGGCGAGCGCAACCGGCTGCTGCTGGCGCGCCTGTTCACCCGCCCGTGCAACGTGCTGGTGCTGGACGAGCCCACCAACGACCTGGACTTGGAGACGCTCGACCTGCTGGAGCAGCTGCTGGCGGACTTTGCCGGCACCGTGCTGCTGGTGTCGCATGACCGCGCCTTCCTGGACGCGGTGGCCACCAGCACCCTGGCTTTTGACGCGCCCGGGGTGGTGCGCGAGTACGCGGGGGGCTACACCGACTGGCAGCGGCAGCGCCCCGTCCCCGCCGCGGCGTCCGTCGGGCCGGCGGCGCCGCGCGCCGAGCCCGCGCGGCCGGCCTCGGCCGAGCGCCCCCGGGCGCGCCGGCTGACGTTCAAGGAGAAGGAGGAGCTGGCCGGGCTCCCCGAGGCCATCGAGGCGGCGGAGCAGGGCATTGCCGCCTGCTACGCGGCGCTGGCCGACCCCGCGGTGCTGCGCGACGGCCGGGCGGCCGCGCAGCACACGGCCACGCTGGCCGAGCTGGAGGCGCGATTGCCGCAGCTGCTGGCGCGCTGGGAGGCGCTGGAGGAGATCGCCGCCGCGGGGTAGCGGAGGTCGCCCCCGTGCGGCCCCCGCGACGGGGGCCGCGCGATCGCTGGCCGGATGCGCGCGCGCCATGCACTCTTGTGGCAGGGCGGTTCCCTTCCTTCGCGTCGTTTCCGGAGTGTGCATGACGTCGGTTTCGTTGCGGCCCATGGTGCGGGCCGCCCTGGTGCTCCCCCTGCTGGCCGCCGCGCCTCTGGCGCATGTCCTGGCGCAGCCCACCCCGCAGCCCACCCCGCTTCCCCCGGCCACCACGCGCCAGCAGTTTCCGGTCGCGCCCTTGGGGGCCGCCCCCGAGCTGGCCCCGCTGGTGGCCACCCGCGGCAGCGAGCTGGCCGGCGTGGTGGAACGGTTCAGCGCCGACCAGCAATCCATGGCGCGCCGCTACGACGGCGCCGACTCCCCCGACCAGCGCCGGCGCATGCGCCCCTTCCTGGAGGGGTGGCGCGCGCAGCTGCGGGCGCTGGAGTTCGGCCGGCTCTCCCGCGAGGGGCAGGTGGACTACCTCCTGCTCGACAACCACCTGCAGTACCAGCTGGCGCTGCTGGAGCGGCGCGAGGCGCAGCGGCGCGAGACGGCCCCGCTGATGCCCTTTGCCGATGCGCTGCTGGCGCTGCACGACGCGCGCCGCAACCTGGAGACGCTGGCCCCGGGGGCCACCGCCCGCCAGCTGGCCGCCATCACGAAGCAGGTGGACAGCCTGCGGGCGCTGCTGGAGCCCGCCCCGTCGCGCACTGCCGGCGACAGCACGCCCCGCCCCGCGCGCCCCGCCCTTCCGGCGCTCTCGCGCACGGTGGCCAACCGGGCGGCCGAGCAGCTGGACCAGCTGCGCGGCACCATGGGCGGGTGGTACCGCTATGCCGCGGGGTACGACCCGGTGTTCACCTGGTGGATGACCTCCCCGTGGCAGCAGCTGGACGAGGCGCTGCGGCGCTACGCGCAGGCGATCCGGCAGCGGCTGGTGGGGATCGCGGTGGTGGCGCAGGGGCCCGCCCCCGCGCCGAGCGGCGCGCCGGCCGGCGGGGGGCGCGGTGAGGGGAACGCCCGCAACGCCGCCGCCGCGAACGAGCCCATCATCGGCGATCCCATCGGCGCGGCGGGGCTGGCCGCCGACCTGCGCCACGCCATGATCCCCTACTCGGCGGAGGAGCTCATCGCCATCGCCGAGCGCGAGTACGCCTTCAGCGAGGCCGAGGCGAAGAAGGCCGCGCGCCAGATGGGGCTGGGCGACGACTGGAAGGCGGCGATGGAGAAGGTGAAGGACGCGTACGTGGAGCCGGGAGCGCAGCCCGGGCTCATCCGCGACCTGGCCAACGAGGCCGAGGCGTTCTTTGACAAGCACGATTGGGTGACGATCCCCGCGCTCGCGCGCGAGGACTGGCGCATGGAGATGCTCTCCCCGGAGCGGCAGCGGGTGAGCCCCTTCTTCCTGGGGGGGGAGAGCATCCTGGTTTCGTACCCCACCGCCGAGATGACCGACGACGAGAAGCGGATGAGCCTGCGTGGCAACAACCCGCACTTCTCGCGCGCCGTGGTGTTCCACGAGCTCAACCCCGGGCACCACCTGCAGGGGTTCATGACGGCGCGCCACCACCCGCAGCGGCGGCTCTTCGGCACCCCCTTCTGGAACGAGGGGCAGTCGCTGTACTGGGAGATGTTCCTGTGGGACCGGGACTTTCACGTGACCCCCGAAGACCGGCTGGGGGCGCTGGCGTGGCGGATGCACCGCAGCGCACGCATCGTCTTCTCGCTCAGCTTCCACCTGGGGCGGATGACGGCGCAGCAGTGCATCGACTACCTGGTGGACAAGGTCCCGTTCGAGAAGGCGAACTCGGAGGCGGAGGTGCGGCGGTCGTTCAACGGCAGCTATCCGCCCATCTACCAGGCGGCGTACATGCTGGGGGGGCTGCAGCTGCGGGCGCTGCACCGCGAGCTGGTGACGGGGGGACGGATGACCGACCGGCAGTTCCACGACGCGGTGCTGCAGGGGGGCCCCATGCCCATCGCCATGGTGCGGGCGCGGCTGGGGACGATGGCGCTCTCGCGGGACGGGGTGGCGCCGTGGCGCTTTGCCGAGCAGCTGCCGCCGCCGCGTCCCTTCCCGGTGCGGTAGGCGGGGCAGGGCGCGCGCACGGCACGCAACGTGCGCCCCGGCGGGGATCACCCTCTCGCCTGGAGCCTGGTCATGCGCGTGTCCCGTTCGGTGCTCGTGAATGTGGTTGCTGGTGTGTGCAGTCGAGCCGTCCCGTCTCGTGCGCGCCGGGTGCTGGTCCCGCTGCCGGTGGCCGGGGCGCTGCTGCTGGGGTGCGGCGGCGACCGCAAGGCGCCGGAACCGGTGGTGGAGGGGGCCGTCCCCTCCACCGCTGCCGCCAGCACCGCCACCCCGTCGGCGCCCGCCTCGGCGGGGGCGGTGGCGTACGGGCGGTGCGTGGTGTGCCATACCGCCACGGGGGAAGGGGTCCCCAACATCTTCCCGCCGCTGGCGGGCAGCGAGTGGGTCACGGGGCCGGCGGCGCGCCCCATCGCCGTGGTGCTGCACGGACTGCAGGGGGCCGTGACGGTGAAGGGGGTGACCTACACCAACGCCATGATGGCGTACGGGACCGGGGTGCCGATGTCGGACACGGAGGTGGCGGCGGTGGTGACGCACATTCGTTCCAGTTGGGGGAATGCCGCGTCGCCGGTGTCCGAGGCGGAGGTGGCCCGGGTCCGCAAGGCGACGGCGGGGCGGACGGGTCCGTACACCCAGGCGGAGCTGGAGCGGGTCCGGTAACCGGCCCATGGGCGTGGGGGGCTACTGGCGCGGGCGGGCGGCGTCCGGTTACCTTTCAAGGCTCTGGCGCCTCCCGAGGACTCGGTGGCTGGCGCCCTTCCCCGAGGAGTGATCATGCACCCGTTCATCGAGACCCAGAAGGAGTGGCTGAAGGACAACATCCCCCCGTTCCGCCCGGGTGACACCGTGCGCGTGAGCGTGCGCGTGAAGGAAGGGGACAAGGAGCGCCTCCAGGCCTTCGAAGGGGTGTGCATCGCGCGTCGCGGCGGCGGGGTCAGCGAGACCTTCACCGTGCGCAAGATGTCGAACGGGGTGGGCGTGGAGCGCATCTTCCCGCTGCACAGCCCCATGGTGGCCGACATCGCCGTGGTGCGCCGTGGCGTGGTGCGCCGCGCCAAGCTGTACTACCTGCGCGACGTGACGGGCAAGGCCGCCCGCATCAAGGAGCGCAAGACGGTGCGCCCGGCGGCCTCGGCCGCCAAGTAAGCGCCGCGCGCCGGCTGGTCGTGGCGCGCTGGAGCGCCATCGAGCGGCAGGCGCGCGCCGCCCATGGCCCGCTGCTGGCCGGGGTGGACGAAGTCGGACGGGGCCCCTTGGCGGGCCCCGTTGTCGCATGCGCCGTGGTCATGCCGCCAGACCGCCGTGCCATTGCCGGGGTGGACGACTCCAAGCGGCTGGATCCCGACACCCGACAGCGCCTGGCCGCCCGCATCCGCGAGGAGGCGCTGGCCGTGGCGCTGGGCGCCGCCAGCGCCCGCGAGGTGGATGCCCGCAACATCGCCCGCGCCACCGTGCTGGCCATGCAGCGTGCCCTGGCCCGCCTGACGCGGGAGTTGCAGCTCCGGGCGGGTGAGGGCCCGCACCACGTGCTGGTGGATGGGCTCCCGCTGCGCACGCTGGGCGTCCCGCACACGGCCGTGGTGAAGGGCGATGCCAAGTGCTACGCCATTGCCTGCGCCTCCATCGTGGCCAAGGTCACGCGGGACCGCCTCATGACCGCCCTGGACGCCCGCCACCAGGGTTACGGCTGGGCGCGCAACAGCGGCTACGGCACCGCGCAGCATCGCGAGGCGCTGGCCATGCTGGGGCTCACGGCGCACCACCGGCGGAGCTTCTGCCTCAAGGTCCAGGGGGACCTGCTGGACGACCTCGCCTGAGGGGGGTCCCCCGAGCAACGGACGGGAGTGTATTGATTCGGCATGCTTGGCACGCCTGACCCGTCCACGGCGCCGCCCGCGTGGCGCCCCCTCGAGCCAGCCGTCATCCGCCTCTGGCGCACCCTGTGGCTCGTGGAGGGGGTGGGCGTGGCCCTGCTCGCGGCAACCATCGCC
>JBILKP010000023.1:0-20527 GCA_044376625.1 Gemmatimonas sp.
CCACCGGGGCCGCGAAGCTGTCGTCCTCGATGGTGAAGCGGGCGCCGTCCGAGGCGGCGGTGACGGCGCCGATGACCCGCGCCGGCACGCCGTGGCGCGCGGCAATGTCCAGCACCGCCTGCGGGGCGGGCGTGGAGAGTACGACCCGGGCCTGCGCCTCGCCGAACAGCAGTGCGCGGTGGGGCAGGGTGGCCCACGGGGAGAGATCCACGGTGAACCCCAGAAGAGCGTCCCGATGCAGGATGGCGCATTCGGCCAGCGCCACGGCCAGGCCCCCGTCGCTGCAGTCGTGGGCCGAGCGCACCACCCCGGCGCGAATCGCCTCGAGGAGGGCGTCGATGAGCGTGCGCTCGGTGCCCGGGTCGCAGTACGGCGGCGCCCCGATGGCCTCGCCGTGGATGGCGAGGAGATATTCGCTGGCGCCGAGTTCGTCGGTGGGCTCTCCCAGCAGCACGATGGCATCGCCCGCCACGCGGAACGCCGAGGGGGTCACGTGGTCCAGCGATTCCACCAGCCCCACCATGCCGATGGTGGGGGTGGGATGGATGGCCCCGCGCGGATTCTCGTTGTAGAGCGACACGTTCCCCCCGGTGACGGGGGTGACCAGCGCCGCGCACGCCTCGCCCATGCCCGCAATCGCCTCGCTGAGCTGGAAGTACACGTCGGGGCGGGTCGGGTTGCCGAAGTTCAGGTTGTTGGTGATGGCGAGCGGGCGGGCGCCCGTGCACGCCACGTTGCGCGCCGCCTCACACACCGCGGCGCGCCCGCCGTTGCGCGGGTCCAGGGCGACGTGCCGGCCGTTCCCGTCGATGCACAGGGCGACCCCCTTGTTGGTGCCGGGGAGGCGCACCACCGCGGCATCGCTGCCGGGGCCGACCACCGTCCCCGCGCGCACGGTCGAGTCGTACTGCTGCCACACCCAGCGCTTGCTGGCAATCGTGGGCGAGGCCAGCAGCCGCTCCAGCGTCCAGGCGTGGTCGCGCTCCTCGGGGCGCGGGGGGACCGCGTGCGGGTCGCGCGCGCGCGCCGCCGCCACCGCCGCGCTCTCCTGCGGCTCCAACCGATACTGCGGACACTCGGTGACCAGGCGCGAGCCCGGGAACTCCGCCACCACCCGGTCCCCCTCCGTCACGCGATACACCGGCTCGGCGATCACCTCCCCGATGACGGCCGCCTCCAGGTCCCACTTGGCGAGGATCCCCCGCACCGCCTCCTCGTGGCCCTGGCGGGCCACCACCAGCATGCGCTCCTGCGACTCCGACAACAGGATCTCGTAGGGCGTCATCCCGGCCTCGCGCACGGGGACCTGGGTCACGTCGATGGTGACGCCCACGTCGCCGCGCTCCGCCATCTCCGCCGAGGACGACGTCAGCCCGGCGGCCCCCATGTCCTGGATGGCCACGATGTGCCCGCTGCGGATGAGCTCGAGCGACGCCTCCAGCAGCAGCTTCTCGGTGAAGGGATCGCCCACCTGCACCATGGGGCGCTTGGCCTCGCTCTGCTCGGAGAGGTCCTCCGACGCGAACGACGCGCCGTGGATGCCATCGCGCCCCGTGCGCGCGCCCACCGCCATGATGGGGTTGCCCACCCCGGAGGCCACGGCGCGGATGAGCTCCTCCTCGCGCATGAGCCCCACGCACATGGCGTTGACCAGCGGGTTCCCTTCGTAGGACGGGTCGAACACGACCTCGCCCCCCACGGTGGGGACCCCCACGCAGTTGCCGTAGTCGCCGATCCCCTTGACCACCCCGGCGAACAGGTAGCGCACCCGCGGCGATGCCAGCGGGCCGAAGCGCAGCGAGTTGAGGAGGGCGATGGGGCGCGCGCCCATGGTGAACACGTCGCGCAGGATCCCGCCCACCCCGGTGGCCGCCCCCTGGTAGGGCTCGACGGCCGACGGGTGGTTGTGCGACTCGATCTTGAAGGCGATGGCGAGCCCGTCGCCCACGCTGATCACCCCGGCGTTCTCCCCGGGGCCCTGCAGCACCCACGGGGCCTTGGTGGGGAGCGTCCGGAGGAGCGGGCGGGAGTGCTTGTACGAGCAGTGCTCGCTCCACAGGGCGCTCACGATCCCCAGCTCGGTGAACGTGGGGGTGCGCCCGAGCATCGCCACCAGCCGGTCGTACTCGTTGGGCTTGATGCCGTGCTCGGCGACCAGGGCCGGCGTGATCGCGGGGTCGCCCGGACGGGGGGCAACGGCCGAGGCGGGGGTGCTCATGCGCCCACCGCCGCGGCCAGCGACTCCACCACGCTGCGGAAGAGATCGAGGCCGTCAGTGGAGCCGAGGCGCGCGTCCATCGCCCGCTCGGGGTGGGGCATCATCCCCAGCACGTTCCCTTCGGCGCTCAGGATTCCGGCGATGTTGCGCAGGGACCCGTTGGGGTTGCCCGCCGGCGTCGCCTCCCCCTGGTCGTCCACATAGCGGAACGCCACGCGTCCCTCCCCCTCCAGGCGCTCCAGCGTGTCCCCGTCGGCGGTGTAGCGGCCGTCCCCGTGGGCCACCGGGATCACGAGCCGTTCCCCGAGATGGTACCGGCTGGTGAAGCGGCTGGCGATGGTCTCCACGCGCAGGTGCACCGGCGCGCTCACGAAACGCAGGCTCACGTTGCGGAGCAGGGCGCCCGGGAGCAGGCCGGCTTCGCAGGCGATCTGGAAGCCGTTGCAGATGCCCAGCACCGGGCCGCCGCGACGCGCGAAGGCGACCACCTCCTGCATGATGGGGCTGAAGCGCGCAATCGCGCCGGCGCGCAGGTAGTCGCCGTAGCTGAAGCCGCCCGGGAGGATGATGAAGTCCACCCCCTGCAGGTCGTGCTCCTTGTGCCAGAGGTAGACGGCGTCGCCGCCCACCCCCTCGGTCACGGCGCGGAAGGCGTCCTCGTCGCAGTTGGAGCCGGGGAAGCGGACGATGCCGGCCTTCATGCGGGCTCCACCGCCGCGAGCGCGAAGTCCTCGGTGACCGGGTTGGCCAGGAGGCGCTCGCACATCGCGGTCACGTCACGCCGGGCGGCATCGGCGTCGGGGGCCTCGACCTCGATCACGAGGAAGCGCCCGACCCGCACCTCGCCGGTCCCGGCGAACCCAAGCGACTGCAGGGCGCCGGCGACGGCCTTCCCCTGGGGATCCAGGATGCCACGGCGCGGGACAATATGGACGGCACAGCGAAAGCGGCTCATGCAGGTCGGTCCTCGGCCCCCGCGGGGGGGGCGGTGGGTGGGCCCGCGACGGGCCCGGGGGAAGGGCGGGGGGCGCGACGGCGCCGGCGACGCCGCCGCCCCTCCGCTGGCAGCGCGGTCGATTCGGCGTCCTCGTCATCCCCCGCCTGGGGGCCCGGCAGCCGGTCGAGCAGCCCCAGGAAGACGGTCTGCCCGATGCCGTACAGCACGTAGGCCATCCCGGCGGGGAAGAAGAACTGGCGCGGCAGGAAGATGACCCCGGCGAAGGTGCCGAGCACCAGCAGGAACCCCAGCACGCCCTTCACGCTCCGGAAGTTCACGGTGGGCATGGCGGCGTACTTCACGTTGCTGATCATCAGCATGCCGAGCCCGAGCATCACGAACCGCAGCATCTGGTGCCACGGCAGGTCGGCGATCATGGTCTCGGTGTACAGCGGCGTCTGGCTGAACCAGTAATAGGTGGCCAGCGTGCCCCCGGCCGCCGGGCTGGGGAGCCCGGTGAAGTGGGTCTTGGACCGGCCGGCCTGCTCCACATTGAACCGGGCCAGGCGCATCACCGCGCAGGCGGTGAAGAAGAAGCACACCAGCCAGTCCCAGCGGCCGTCCTGGAACACGGCGAAGTACATGATCAGCGCCGGTGCCGTCCCGAAGCTGATGGCATCCACCAGGGAGTCGAGCTCCTCGCCGAAGCGCGATCCCGACCGGGTGGCGCGGGCGATGCGGCCGTCGAGCGTGTCGGCGATGGCGCCGAAAACGATGTACCTGGCGGCCGCGTCGAATTCCCCGCGTGACGCCGAGACGATCGCGAAGATCCCGAAGAAGAGGTTGGCGAGCGTGAAGCCGTTGGGCAGTGCCACCACGGCGCGCGGGCGCTGGCGCCGCGCCGGTCCTCCGGCCTCGGTCATCGCCTCTCCCGGCCGGCGCCCCGGCACCCCGGCGTGGTGGTCACGCCGCCGGCAGGTCGGCCACCACCGTGGCCCCGGCCTGCGTGCGGTCACCCACCCGCACCCGCAAGCGTGCGTCGGGCGGGAGGAAGAGGTCCACGCGCGAGCCGAAGCGAATGAGCCCGAACCGCTCCCCCTGCCGGGCCACCGCGCCCGGCACCGAGTCGGTGATGATCCGCCGGGCCACCAGCCCCGCGATCTGCCGCATCAGGATGCGGTGCGCGCCGCTGACGATCCCCACCGCATTCTGCTCGTTCTCCACGCTGGAGGCCTCGGTGACCGCATTCAGGAACTTCCCTGGCCGCCGCTCGACGAACGCCACCAGCCCATCCACCGGATACCGGTTCACGTGCACGTCGAAGACGTTCATGAAGATCGACACGCGCACCGTGGGCCCATGCACGAATGTGTCCTCATGGATCGGGGTGATGAGCACCACGCGCCCGTCGGCGGGCGCCACCACCACGTCCGGCCCCCGCTCGCCCGTGCGCACGGGGTCCCGGAAGAACCACGCCACCCACAGCGCCACCACCAGCAGCACCACCGCCAGGACCCACAGCGGCCACACGCGCAGCCGCAGCGCACCCGCCAGCGCGGCGAGCGCGAGGGCCAGCGCCCCGGTGATGAACGGCACCCCTTCGCGGGCAAACATCAGGTGGGCAACTCCAGGAACCCCAGCGAAGCCAGGGGCAGGGGGGACCCGGTGATCCGGGCGTAGGCGTCGCGATACCGGCGACTGGTGGCGACCACCACGTCGTCGGGGAGCGCGGGCGGGGGCGGCTCGCCGTTCCACCGCCCGGCGCGCCGCTCGACATCCAGCCAGTCGCGCAACGGCTGCTTGTCAAAGCTCGGCTGTCCGCGCCCGGGCGCGTACTGGTCGGCCGGCCAGAACCGGGAGCTGTCGGGGGTGAGGACTTCGTCGATGAGCATCAGGCGGCCGTCGTGCCACCCGAACTCGAACTTGGTGTCGGCCACGATGATCCCCCGCGCGGCGGCGGTGTCGCGCCCCAGCGCGTACACCGCGCGCGACAGCGCTTCCAGCGTCTCGGCCGTCTCCACGCCCACGACCGCCGCCATCGTGGCGCGCGTGATGTTCTCGTCATGCCCCGTCTCGGCCTTGGTGGCCGGGCTGAACAGCGGGGGCTCCAGGCGGTCGCTCTCGAGCAGGCCGCCGGGGAGGGCCTCTCCCGCCAGCGTCCCCGCGCCCTGGTACTCCTTCCACGCCGAGCCGGAGAGGTACCCGCGCACCACGCACTCCACGGGCACCGGATCGGTGCGGTGACAGAGCATGCTGCGCCCGGCCAGCAGGTCACGATGGGGCGCCAGCACGGGCACGGCCGCCACGATGGCGTCCACGTCGGCGGTCAGGAGGTGGTGCGGCACCAGGGACGCCACCCGCGCGAACCACCAGGCCGACAGCTGGGTGAGCACGATCCCCTTGGCGGGGATGGGCTCCGCCATGACCACGTCAAAGGCGCTCACCCGGTCGGAGGCGACCAACAGCAACTGGTCCTCCCCCACGGCGTACACGTCGCGCACCTTGCCGCGCCGCACCAGGGGGAGCGGGAGGTCGGTGCGCACCACCGTGGGCAGCGGGACGCCCGCGGCCATCAGACCCGCACCTCGTCATGCACCACCTCGGCCCGGGGGGCCGAGAGCCACGGGGCCACGACCTCCGCGAGGAACTCGTCCACCTGCTCCGGTGCGCGGCCGGTGAAGCGATGGGCGTCGGCCGCCGCGCGCAGGTCCTCCAGCGGGAGCCCGAACGCGGGGTCGGCCGCCAGCCGTTCCAGCAGGTCGTTGTGCGGGGCGCCGTCCTTCACGGCGCGCGCCGCCGCGATGCTGTGCCCCCGGATCAGCTCGTGCGCCTCCTGCCGGTCGCCACCGGCGCGCACGAAGCGCACGATGAGCTCCTCGGTGGCCATGAAGGGCAGCTCCTCGTCCAGCCGCCGCCGGATGCGCGCCGGGTGCACCTCCAGGCCGCGCGCCACGTTGTGCATCAGCCCCAGGATGGCGTCGGTGGCCAGGAACGACTCGGGGATGGCCAGCCGCCGGTTGGCACTGTCGTCCAGCGTGCGCTCGAAGTACTGCACGGCGTGCGTCTGGTTGGCGTTGGGCTCCAGCGAGAGCACGAAGCGCGCCAGCGCGGCGATGCGCTCGGAGCGCATCGGGTTGCGCTTGTACGCCATGGCCGACGACCCGATCTGCTGCGCCTCGAACGGCTCCTCCAGCTCCCCGAACGCCTGCAGCATCCGGATATCCCCCGAGAACTTGGACGCCGACGCCGCCACGCCCGCCACCACGCCCAGCACCTGCGCATCGACCTTGCGCGAGTAGGTCTGCCCGGTGACCGGCATCGCCTGGGCAAACCCCATGGCGGCGGTCACCCGCCGGTCGAGTTCCCGGACCTTCCCGTGGTCCCCGTCAAACAGCGTCAGGAAGCTGGCCTGCGTCCCCGTGGTGCCCTTGACGCCCCGGAAGGGGAGGGTGGCGATGCGGTGGGTGAGGTCCTCGAGGTCGAGCAGCAGGTCCTGGATCCACAACGTCGCGCGCTTCCCCACGGTGGTGAGCTGCGCGGGCTGGAGGTGCGTGTAGCCCAGGGTGGGGAGGTCGCGCCACTGCCGCGCGAACGCGTCCAGCGCCGCCACCACCTCCAGCACCTTGTCCCGCAGCAGCCCCAGGGCCTGGCGCATCAGGATCAGGTCGGCATTGTCGGTGACGAAGCAGCTGGTGGCGCCCAGGTGGATGTACTTCCGGGCCTCCGGGGCCACGTCGCCGAAGGCGTGCACGTGAGCCATGACATCGTGCCGGAAGCGCCGCTCGTACGCCGCCACGGCGTCGAAATCGATGTCATCCAGGTGCGCGGCCATCGCGGCGAGGGCCGCATCGGGAATGGGGACGCCCAGCGCCTGCTGCGCCTCGGCCAGCGCCAGCCACAGGCGCCGCCACAGGCCGTGGCGCGCCTGGGGGCTCCAGGTGCGCAGCATCGCCTGCGAGGCATACCGCTCGGCGAGCGGCGACGAATAGGAAGTCCGGTCGGGAAGGGTCACGTCACCGCAGGGAAAACTGGGTCTGGAGGTACTGCCGATTGCGCTCGAACACCACGAACACCGGGCCGCGCGCGCCCACCTGGTCGATGGCGCCCGAGGCCGCCTCCGCCGTGCCCACGCGCTGCCGTCCCACCTGCACGATCACATCGCCGTCCTGCAGCCCCACCTCCTCGCGGATCCGCTCCGACGCCCGGTACACCAGCGCCCCGTTGGACGAGGCGATCCCGCGCTCCTGCCGGATGGCGTCGGTGAGCGTCACCAGCTGCAGCTCCCGCAGCACCGTCACCTTGGGGGCGCTCACCTCGGGGGCGTCGGCCACGCGCATCGTCACCGGCCGCTCACCCCGCCCCCGCCGCACCGTGATGGTCAGCGCCTCCCCCACGCGGAGGTCCAGCAGCCGAGCTTCCCAGTCGAACGGATTCCGCACCGGGCGCGTTCCGGCGCCCACGATCTGGTCCCCCGGTGCCACGCCCGCGCGTTCCGCCGGCGAGCCGGGGACGACCCGCGCCACGATTGCGCCCGCCGCGGCCACTTCGCGGGCGCTCTGGGCATCGGGGGTGCGCAGGCGGATTCCCACCCACGGCTGCCGCACCGCCCCATGCTCCAGCAGGTCCTCCACGATGCGCTTGGTGCGGTCGATGGGGATGGCAAAGCCCAGCCCCACCGACCCGCCGCTCGGGGAATAGATGGAGCTGTTCACCCCGATCACCTCGCCGGCCCCGTTCACCAGCGGCCCCCCGGAGTTGCCCGGATTGATGGCCGCGTCGGTCTGGACCATATCCACGTACACGCCGCTGCCGTCGCCCCGGCCCGCCAGGTTGCGCCCCACCGCGCTGATCACCCCCACCGAGACGCTCGGCTCGGTGTTCCCCAGCACGAAGCCGAAGGGGTTGCCGATGGCGATGGCCCACTCCCCCACGAGCAGGTCGGCGGAGGTGCCCAGGGGGGCCACCGGCAGCCCGGTGGCCTTGATGCGGAGCACCGCCAGGTCGTTGGTTTCGTCCAGCCCCACTACGGTGGCCTGGTAGGTGGTGCCGTCGCGCATGGCGATGGACACCGAGGTGGCCCCCGCCACCACATGCGCGTTGGTGACGATCACGCCGTCCGCGCGCACCACGAATCCGGACCCGATCCCCGCGTTCCGGCGCTCCCCCGAGCGCCCGCCCATGAAATACTCGAAGACGTCCACGGGCACGCGCTGGACCGTCTCGGTCTGCACCGTCACCACCGCCGGGGCCACCCGTTCCACGGCCGTGGTGAGCGCCGTGCGGCGCGACGCCGCCAGGCTCTGGGCCGGCAGCGCCGCCGCCGGTGGCGGGGGGGGGAGGGTGCGCGTCTGGGCGGCCGACGGGGTGGGATTCCCCCCTTCGCATCCGAGCAGCAGCAGGGCGGCCAGCAGGCCGCCCGGGAGCGGCGCGCCGCGGCGCCGGTCAGGTCGGGGACGCATCGGCTCCCTCCGGCGCCCAGGCGGCGGGCGGCGCCCCCGCGGCAAAGCTCGCGGCATAGCTCGCGACCGGGTACGTGACCGCCCGCAGCGACAGGCCGTGCGGCGGGGCGGGGGGCGCCGTGTCCCGATTGTCCGCGGCCGTCAGCAGCCGCGCCACGGTGCCCGCCGGACGCCGTCCGGCAGCCACCTCCACCATCGTCCCCACAAGAAATCGCACCATGTGATGCAGGAACCGGTTGGCCGCAACCTCAAAGCACCACCCGCCGTCGCGCGGAACCCAGCGCGCCTGGTGGATGATGCAGCGGTGATGGTCATGGGCCGGGGCCGTGTGCGCCACGGCAAAGGCCCGGAAGACATGCTCCCCGAGGAGGCTCGCCGCCTCCGCATGCAGCGCCTCCGCCGCCAGCGCGGGACGGACGCCCCATTCGAGGTGCCGCCGGAAGGGCGAACGCGCCCCCTCGTCGGTCCCCACAAGATAACGATAGCGGCGGGCGGTGGCGCTGAACCGGGGGTGGAACCCCGGCACCATGCGGTGCGCCTCCGCGACCCAGATGTCGTCCGGCAGCAGGGCGTTCAGGGCCCGCCGCAAGCCCGGCGGGTCCCAACGCCCCCCCGGCTGGACTCCGACCCCCTGGCCATGGGCGTGGACGCCCGCGTCGGTGCGCCCCGCCGCCACGGCCGCCACGGGGGCGCCGCACAGCCGCGCCAGCACCCGCTCCACCTCCCCCTGGACCGTGCGCTGCCCGGGCTGCCGCTGCCAGCCAGCAAACCCGCGACCGTCGTACTGCGTGACCAGCAGGATGGGGCCCGGTTCCATAGACCGAGGATTCTAGGGCGTCCGGGGGCGCGCTTCAACTCGGCGCAGCCATTGCGCGACGGGCGGTGGCGACGTTTTGTCTAGGAAGCCATGCCGCCCCGCTCGCTTGCCACCCTGGCCCATGCCCTGGCCGCGGCCCCCGACCTTGAGGGGGCGCTTGTGGCGCTGGGCGACACCCTGGCCGAGTTGGATCGGGGGGCGGCGCTGGCGTTGGTGCGGTACGACGCCCGGCGCGTGATGCTGCGGGAGCGACTGGTCCCCGTGGGCCCGCAGGTGGAGCGCTCGGCGCTGGAGACCACCATGGACCATCTCCCGGAGGGGATCCGGTCGCAGCTGGCCGCGGGCTCCCCGTTCGTGGACCTCACCGACCGGACGGCCGACTACGCGCGGCTGTTCGGGTTTCGGCAGTTCCTGGATGGCGGCGTGCTGGCGCTGCAGGGGCTGCGGGTGGAGGGGCTCCTGGACGCGGTGCTGGCCCTGTACGAGCCGCGCAAGATCTTCGGCACCCGCACCACGGAACGGCTGGCCCCGGCGGTTGCCCTGTTCGACCTGGCCTACAGCCGCCTCGCCGAGCGGGACGCGCGGGTGGAGGCGGTCCGGACGCTGGAGGATGTCACCCAGCGGGTGCACGGGGAGTATGTCCGCAAGCTGGCGGCGCTCGAGTCCGCCCTCCGCGAGCGGGAGGCGGCTCCCGCGGTGGCGCCCCAGGCCGATGTGTCGGGACGGTGGCAGGCCGAGGCGGCGCGCGAGGCGGAAGAGGCCCGCCGGATGCTGCGTCGCGCCGAGGTGGCCGACCAGCAGCTCACGGCGGCCGTGGGGCAGCTGGAGCAGGTGCACCTGGAGCTGCACCGACGGAGCGAAGCACTGCGCCAACAGCAGCGCACCCTCGACCTCATGGATCGGGCACTGTCGCTGGACGTCGGCACCCGGGATTCCCGGCAGCTGGTGGACGGGTTGCTCACGATGCTGGGTGATGACATGGAGACGCAGCGCTGTTCGCTCATGCTGCGGGCTCCGGACCCGGATCACCTCTACCTGGCCGCGGCTCGCGGGGTGAGCGGCGGGGTGGTGGAGGGGCGGCTCATCCGGATTGGCGAGGGGGTGGCCGGTCGCGTGGCCGCCACCCGCGAGCCCCTGCTGGTGCAGGATGTCCGGGAGGCCACGCAGCACCCGCTCCTGCATGACCAGTATTTCACCACGGGCAGCTTCATGAGCCTGCCACTGGTATATCGGGGCGACCTGGTGGGCGTGCTCAACCTCACCAACAAGGCGCAGCGCGGGAGCTATACGGCCGCCGACGTGGAACGGGTGCGCGTGCTGGCGATGTTGCTGGCGCTCATCATCACGCGGCATGACCTGCCGGCCCGCCTGTACGAGGCGCTGCATGGTCCCTGATCCGCTGGCGGCCGCCATCCGTCGCCTGGGCGCACGGGAGCCCCTCGACGCGGCGGCGGTGACCGAGGCGTTCGGGGTGATCATGCGTGGCGAGGGGAGCCCCGCGCAGCTGGCTGCGCTGCTGGTGGGGTTGCGGGTGCGGGGCGAGTCGCCGCAGGAGGTGGCCGGCGTGGTGGAAGCGCTGCGACGGGCAATGGTGGCGTTGCCGGTCCCCGACCCGGCGGCCTTGGTGGACACCTGCGGGACCGGTGGCGGCAGCGTGACCACGTTCAACATCTCCACGGCCGCGGCGCTGGTGGCGGCCGGCATGGGGGTGCGGGTGGCCAAGCACGGCAACCGCTCCTTCACGTCCCGGTCAGGGAGCGCCGACGTGCTGGAGGCGCTGGGGGTGCGCATCGAGATGCCCCCGGCCGCCATGGCGCAGGTGCTGGCGGAGGCGGGCGTGGTGTTCATGTACGCCCCGCTGATGCACCCCGCGCTGCGGCATGTGGGGCCCGTGCGTCGGGAGCTGGGCATCCCCACCGTGATGAACATGGTGGGCCCGCTGGCCAACCCCGCGCGTGCGGGGCGGCAGGTGGTGGGCGTGGCGGAGGCGGCGCGGGTCCCCCTGCTGGCCGAGGCGCTGCTGGCGCTGGGCTCGGTGCATGCCCTGGTGGTGCACGGCGCGCCCGGGATGGACGAGATCTCGCCGCTGGGGGCCACGACGGTGATGGAGGTGCGGGACGGCGGGCTGCACGCGTGGGCGATCGATCCCGGGGAGCACGGCATCGGCGTGGTGGACCCCGCGGCACTGGCCGGGGAGACGCCGGCGCACAACGCGCAGATCATCGAGGAGGTGCTGGCGGGACGGGGCGCGCCAGGGGCACAGGCCGCGGTCCTGCTCAACGCGGCGGCGGCCGTGTACGTGGCGGGGCAGGCGGAGAGCTACGCGGCGGCTGTGCCGCAGGTGCGCGCCGCCCTCAAGGACGGCGTGGGCAGCGAGGCGCTGGCGCGACTGCGCGCCGCCACCCAGCGGTTCGCCCCCCCACCGCCCCCCTGACGCGCCGAAGGCTGGCCCCCAAGGTCGCGCTCAGTAGCGGCGCAGCACCCCGACCACGATCCCCTGGATGCGCACGTCGTCCTCGTGGATGAACAGCGGACTCATCGTCACGTTGGCCGGCTGCAGGCGAATCCGCCCATCACGCTCGCGGTAGTACCGCTTGACCGTGGCCCCGGCGCCGTCCACCAGCGCGATGACCATCTCGCCGTTGTCCACCGCCTGCCGATCGTTCACCACCACGAAATCCCCGTCCCGAATCTGCTCGTCGATCATGGACTCGCCGCGCACCCGCAACACGTAGTGGCTGCCCGTGCGCCGCAGGAATCCGTCGGGCACGGCCACCGTCTCCCCGGCATGCACGGCATCGATGGGGGCGCCGGCGGCCACGGTGCCCAGCAATGGGAGCTCCACCGCCCGCTGGAACAGCTCCGAGGGCAGGATCTCGATGGCCCGGCTCTCGTTGTACGCGCGCCGGATGTACCCCTTGCGCTCGAGATTGGTGAGGTGCTCGTGCACCGTGGCGAGCGAGTTATAGTTGAACCGGGCGGCGATCTCCTCGAAGCTCGGCGCAAAGCCGTGCCGCTCCTGGTACTCGGTGAGGTACGTCAGGATGTCCCGCTGCTTTCGGGTCAGTGGCATGGAGGCCTCGCTGGGCGTGGGGCAGCCATCCGGAAGCGGGGCTTCCCGAACAACCGCCGAATCGTCGTACCGCTACCCTAACCGAAGACAGACCGAAGTGCAAGACGCTCCCGCCTCTCACGTGTGGACCGCGCCCGACGGCCCGCTCGGCGCGCTGACCCGCGACGCCTGGCAGCGGGCCGAGGCCGTGGCGCCGCACGCCCGGGAGTTCGAGGCGCAGGTGGCCGACCTGCCCCCGGTCCGGTCGCTGCGCGACGCGCTCTGGGGCCCGACGGTGGCGGTCATCGCCGAGGTCAAGCGGGCGTCGCCCTCGAAGGGGCCGCTCGCGCCCGCGCTGGAGGCGGCCCCGCAGGCCCGGCGCTACGCCGGCGGGGGAGCGGCCGCCATCTCGGTGCTCACCGAGCCCACCCGCTTCGGGGGGGCCCTGGACGACCTGCGCATGGTCGCCGAGGCGGTCGCTCTCCCCGTCATCCGCAAGGATTTCCTGGTCGATCCCGTCCAGCTCTGGGAAGCGCGGGCCCATGGCGCCGACGCGGCCCTGCTTATCGTGCGAGCTCTGGCCCCGGACCAGCTCCCCCGGCTGATGGACGTCGGGGCGCGCTGCGGGCTGGAGCTGCTGGTCGAGGTGCGGACCGGCCACGAACTGGAACGGGCGCTGGCCGCGGGCGCGCGGATCATCGGGGTGAACAACCGCGATCTCGAGACGCTGATCATCGATCCGGCGCGCGCGCCCACCCTCATCCCCGCCATCCCGCCCCACTGCGTCCGGGTGGCGGAAAGCGGCATGCAGTCGACGGCCGACGTGCACCGCGCCGCGGCCGCCGGGGCTGATGCCGTGCTGGTGGGGTCCGCCGTGTCCGTGGCCGCCGATCCCGAATCGGCCGTGCGTGCCCTGACGGGCGTGCCGGGGCGCCGAGGCGCGGCGGGGTGACCGATCGGGCCATGTGCGGGCAGGATGGGATGGGCCCCGGGCCAGCGGGGGCTGCGCCGCTGGCGGTCAAGGTGTGCGGCCTGACGCGCCCCGAGGATGCCGAGTGCGCCGAGACGCTGGGGGCAGGGTACCTCGGGGTCATCTTGGCCGGTGGGCCTCGGCTGGTGACCACGGCACGGGCGGCGGAGGTGCTGGGGCCCCCGCGTCCCGGGGTGCGCCGGGTGGCTGTGTTCGGGGCGCAGGGGGTCGAGGAGGTGGCGCGCGTGAGCGACGCCCTGCGTCTGGACGTGGTGCAGCTCCACGGCGCGGCCACGCCCGACGCGGTGGCCTGGCTACGCGCGCGTGGCGCGGCGGCGCCATGGCCCGTGGTGCGCGTCGCGGGCGGCCTGCTGCCTCCGGAGGCCGCCGACCTGGCCGCCGCCGCCGGGGTGCTGGTGCTGGATGCCCTCGTCGCTGGCCAGCTGGGGGGGACGGGGGTGGCCCTCGACTGGCCGGCGCTGGCCGGGGCGGTGGGCGCGTTACGGGCGGGCGTCCCCGGCGTCCAATTGGTGGTGGCGGGGGGGCTCCGCCCCGGCAATGTGCGGGCAATGTGCCGGATCCTGCTTCCGGACGTCGTCGACGTATCTTCCGGGGTTGAGGGGTCGCCCGGGATCAAGGATCCCGCGCGCCTGGCGCAGTTCCTGTCCGAAGCCCGCGGTCCCTGAGGAGCATCATGGCTGGTGGTGGCAGTGTCCGTGAACCCGATGTGGCGTCGGATGGACGTTTTGGTCCTTTCGGGGGACGGTACGTCCCGGAGACGCTCATCCCCGCGCTTGATGCGCTGGAGGCGGCCTTCGCGGCGGCGCAACGGGACCCGGCCTTCATGGCCGAGCTGGACGCGCTCCTGCGCGAGTTCGTGGGACGGCCCACCGCGCTCACCTTCGCGCCGCGCCTCACCGAGCGGGTGGGCGCGCCGGTGTGGCTCAAGCGGGAGGACCTGAACCACACCGGCGCGCACAAGATCAACAACACGGTGGGGCAGGCGCTGCTGGCGCGCCGCATGGGCAAGCGCCGCATCATCGCCGAGACGGGGGCCGGCCAGCATGGCGTCGCCACGGCCACGGTCTGCGCCCGCTTCGGGTTGGAGTGCGTGGTGTACATGGGTGAGGAGGACATGCGGCGCCAGCAGCTCAACGTCTTCCGCATGCGGCTGCTGGGCGCCACGGTCGTGCCGGTCACCAGCGGCACGCGCACGCTCAAGGACGCCACCAGCGAGGCGATCCGGGACTGGGTGGCCACGGTGACCGACAGCCACTACATCATCGGCTCGGTGGTGGGGCCGGCGCCATACCCCGCGATGGTGCGCACCTTCCAGGCGATCATCGGGTGCGAGGCGCGGGGCCAGATGCTCGCGCGGGCCGGCGCGCTGCCCCGCACGGTGGTGGCCTGCGTGGGGGGCGGCTCCAATGCCATGGGGATCTTTGCCGGCTTCGTGGCCGACCCCGGCGTGGAGCTGGTGGGGGTGGAAGCCGCGGGCGATGGATTGCACACCGACCGGCACAGCGCCTCCATCGCGCGCGGCACCCCGGGCGTGCTGCACGGGGCGCTTTCCTACCTGCTGCAGGACGCGCACGGCCAGGTCCACCCGGCGCACTCCATCTCGGCCGGGCTTGACTATCCCGGGGTGGGGCCCGAGCACGCGTGGCTGCATGCCAGCGGGCGCGCGCGGTACGAGGCCGTCACCGACGAGGAGGCGTTGCGGGGGGTGGCCGTGCTGAGCCGGCTGGAGGGGATCATTCCCGCGCTGGAGACGGCCCATGCGGTGGCCTGGGTGGAGCGGGAGCGGGGGCGCTGGCGCGCGGACGAGCCGGTGCTGCTGTGCGTGAGCGGGCGGGGCGACAAGGACGTGGCCACCATCAGCCAGCACGAGCTCCCCACGCCATGACGCAGGCGGGTACGCGCCAGCCTTCCCTTTCCCGGGAGGCCGCCATCGCCGAGGAGGCGCTGCGCGCCCTCTTCAAGGCGCAGCGTGCGCAGCAGCTCTACAATGCCAACAGCCCCTCGCGAGGCGCCGCCGTGGAGCTGGCCCGCGCTCAGCTGTGCAAGGCGTGGGAGGTCGCGGACCCGCTGGTGTTCGGGGTGCGGCGGCAGGCGCTGCTGTTCAACGACGAGCCCGTGCTGGTGGAGTCCTCCATCGCCGGCGACGGCCTGGCCTGGCTCCTCTACCGCGAGGGCATCCGCGAGATCCGCTTTCTGCAGGGCTTCGAGCAGGCGGAGCTGGAGGTGCTGCTGGACATCCTTGGCCGGGCGCGCGTGGCCACGATCAACGAGGATGACCTCGTCACGATGCTGTGGCTGGCGAACCTGACCTTCTTCTCCTACCGTCACGTCGAGGTCGTGTTGAGCGCGAGCGGCGGCGACGGGGACGGTGATGCCACGCCGACCGTCTCCGACGAGGAGCCGGACCTGGCCGAGGAGAAAGCGTTCCTGTTCGGGAGCCGTGGTGCGGGGTTGGCACGGTCGCTGCCTGCCTCAGTGGATGAGGAGCTGTCCAGCTACCTTGACGCCGCTCCGCCGATCTTCCTCCAGCCCGATAATGACCAGCGGCTGCATTTGGACGCGGCGGAGCTGGCCTACCTGGAGGAGGAGTTGGCCAGGGAGTACGGGGACGGCTTCCGGCAGACCGTGCTGGAGGCCCTGCTCGAGATCATCGCGATGGACATTGACGAGCCGTCCCGCCTGGAGGCGGTTGGGGCGCTCGACGAGCTGCTACTGGAGGTGCTGGGCACCGGTGGGTACGGCATGGCGGCCGCGGTGCTGGCCGAGGTGGAGCAGCTCATGGCCGATGCCGACCTCGACGCCACCGTGCTGGAGGCGCTGGGCCGCCTGGCGGGGCGCGTCAGCGCGCCGGGGGTGCTGAAGCCCCTCCTCAATCAACTCGCCGAGGGGCACCGGGCGCCATCGACGGAGGTGCTGGACCGCCTGTTCGCCGAGCTGCGGCCAGAGGTGCTGCCCCTCCTGGCGGGGTGGCTGGGGACCGTGGGGACGTCGCCGGTGCGCGCATGCGTGGAGCGGGCGGCGATGCACCTCGCCCAGTTTCATCCCCGCGCGCTCGTCGAGGCGCTGGAGGCGACGGAGGAGGAGGTGCTGCTGGGGGCGTTGGCGCTGGCGGCGCGGCAGCCGTCTCCGGCGCTCGTCCCGGCGCTGTGTGTGGTGGCCGGGCATCCGGAGGCGTCGCTGAGGCAGCCGGCGCTGGCCATCCTGGCCGGGTTGGACGGACCAGCCATTCGCGACGTGCTGCTGGCCGCCTGCACTGACGCCACGCGCACGGTGAGGATCGCCGCGTATCGCATGGCGCAAGCCCGGCGGATCCTTGAGGTCCGCGCGGTGCTCCAGCCGGTGGTCACCTCGGGCGCCTACGCCGGCTTCGATTTCAACGAGCGGATTGCGCTGTTCGAGGCCCTCGGCACCGTGGCTGACGAGAGCACCGTCGAGGTGCTCGACCGGTTGCTGAACGGGCGGGGGCTCATGGGGCCCAAGGAGCCCTCGGACGTGCGCGCCTGTGCGGCGCGCGGTCTCGCCCGGGCCGGGGTGGCATCAGCTCGCCGGGCGCTGGAGCGGGCGGACGGGGGCAAGGATCCGCTGGTGCAGCGGGCGGTTCGCCAGGCCCTGCAGGGAGAGGCCGGGGAGTGAGTCAGCTCGAGCGCGCACCGGGCGCGCGGTCCATGGCCGATAGGGCGGCGGAGCGGCTCGCCAGCGAGGTCGTCATCCTGCTGCACGGCGCCGCCCGCGCCGTGCGGCTCTATCCGGCCGAGAACGCCGCGGTGCGGAAGGTGGTGACCGAGCTGGCACAGAAATGCGAACGGGTGCTCGCCGGGGAGCGGGTGTTCGACCTCAAGCGGGCGGGCGACTACCTGTTCATCAACGAGACGCGCCTGCGGCTCGGGTTTGACAACTTCACCGCCGTCAACGCGGTCATCGGCCTGATGCGTGACGCCGCGGTCGGCACCCTGTCGCTTCGCGCCACGCCGACGCACCGCGACTGGGTGGCGCTCCTGGGAATGCTCAACCGGCCGGCCGCGGCGCTCAAGGATCCCGAGCGGCTGGCCGCCATGGCGGCCCAGCTGGAGCAGGCCGGCGTGACCGTGTTCGGGCTCGGCCCCACCAACGAGGGGCTGGAGGAAGTGGAGGGCGAGGTCGATGGGCGCGAGCGGTCGCGGCAGACCTACATGCGCACGCTCAACGTCACCCGCGACGTCTTCAAGTCGGCCCGGGTGGGCGGCACCGTGGGCGTCCGGACGGCGCGGAAGGCGCTCCGCGGCGTGGTGGACCAGATCCTCAAGGACGAGGCGTCGATCCTGGGGCTGACGACGCTCCGGGACTTTGACGAGTACACCTTCGTCCACAGCGTGAACGTGTGCATCCTGTCGGTGGCCCTGGGGCGTCGCCTGGGGCTCTCCAAGGTCCAGCTGCTCGATCTCGGCCTGGCGGCCATGATGCACGACGTGGGCAAGGCGCGCGTGCCCATCGAGATCCTCAACAAGCGCGGCTCCCTTACCCCCGAGGAGTTCGACCAGGTGCGCCAGCACACCTGGAAGGGGGTCCTCGCGCTCTTTGCCATGCCCTTCGGTTCCACCCGACCCTGGCGGGCCATGACGGTCGCCTTCGAGCATCACCTGCGCGTGGACCTGGCCGGCTATCCGCGTCTCCGGCGCGACCGGCAGCTGTCGCTGTACAGCAAGATCGTGGCGGTGGCCGACGGCTTCGACGCCGCCACCTCGAAGCGCGTGTACCAGGATGTGCCCTGGAGCCCGGCCGACGTGCTGCGCGGCATGCGCGACACCGCGCGGCACGGCCTCGACCAGGTCATCGTGAAGGCCTTCATCAACATGATTGGCTTGTACCCGCTGGGCACCGTGGTGGTGATGGACACCAGGGAGGTCGGGGTCGTGGTGGGCATCCCCTCCGACCCTGCCCAGTCCGCGCGACCGGTCGTGCGGATCGTGCTGGCCGCCGACGGCACCCGCCTCGCCGGAGAGCTGACCGTGGACCTGGCCGCACCCTTCGAAGGGGAGCGCCCCCCCCGGACCATCATCCGCACCGAAGACCCCGAACACTATGGCATCGTCGTCACCGAATACACCACCTGAGCCGATGGGGGCGCCGGACGTCTCTCCCCTGGCCGCCCGGCTGGCCGACTGCGCCGCGCGCGGCCGCAAGGCACTGGTGTGCTACGTGACCGCGGGGCACCCCGACCCCGCGGCCAGCGTGGCCCTGCTGCGCGGGCTCCCCGAGGCGGGTGCCGACGTGATCGAGGTGGGTGTCCCCTTCTCCGATCCCCTGGCCGACGGTCCGGTGATCCAGCAGAGCTCGCAGGTGGCCATTGGCCATGGCGTGACGCTCGACCGGACGTTGTCGCTGGTGGCCGAGGCGCAGCCGGCGGCGCCCGTCGTGTTGTTCACCTATCTGAACCCGTTGCTCGCCGGCGGGGCCGACGTCCTCGGCCGGGCGCGTGCGGCCGGCGTCGCGGGGGTGCTGGTCACCGACCTCCCGGTGGGGGCGGATCCCGAGCGCGAGCGGTGGTGCGGGGCCTCGGGGTTGGACTTCGTGCGCCTGGTGGCACCCACCACCCCCGTGGCGCGCATGGCCGACATCAGCCGACACGGCGGGGGCTTCGTGTATCTCATCAGCCGCCTTGGCGTGACGGGCGAGCGGGACGCGCTGGCGGATGATCTCCCGGAGACGGTGGCCCGCTTGCGGCAGGCGACCGCACTCCCCATCTGCGTGGGCTTCGGCATTTCCACCCCGGCGCAGGCGGTCGCTGCCGCTCGGCTGGCGGATGGGGTGGTGGTGGGAAGCGCGTTGGTACGGGCCGCTGGCCGCTCGGTCGGGGAGGCGCTCGCGTTCGTGCGGGCGTTGCGCGAGGCGCTCGATGCCGCCTGAGGCGGCGCGGCTCCCGGCGTGGGCGCAGCTCACGGAGCGGCGCCGCGCACACGTGGAGCGGGTGGTGGCGTTGCTGGACCAATGGGCCGTCGCCATGGTGCTGGAGCCGGCCGAGGCGCGCGCCTGGCATGATGCCGGCGCGTGGCATGACGCGCTCCGGGATGCGGACGAGGCGGAGCTGCGCCGATGGAGCGGTGAGGCGGATGCCCCCGTGGCGGTGCTGCACGGCCCGGCGGCCGCCGCGCGCCTGGCCGCCGAGGGGGAAGCCCGGCCGGACGTGCTGGAGGCGATCCGGTGGCATACGGTGGGCCAGGCGTCGTGGGCACGCACCGGTCGGGCGCTCTACATGGCCGACTTCCTGGAGCCGGGGCGCCCCTTCATGCAGGGGGACCGCGCCTTCCTGGCGCGCCTGGTGCCCTCGGACTTCGAGGCGGTCTTCCGGCAGGTGGTGCGGCTCAGGCTGGAGTGGACGCTGCGCGAGGGGAAGGGGCTGTTCCCGTCCACCGTGTCGCTGTGGAACCACGTGCGCGACGGCGCGTGACGGGGCCACGTTCCCCGGAGGAAAGGATGGCGCCGGCGCGCGCACGGCGGTGGACCAGGCTGCTGCTGGTGGGCCTGCTCGTGGGTCTGCTGGTCGCGGGGGGCTGGTGGGGCTGGCCATGGGCCCGAGGCTCGACCGCCACCCAGCCCACCGCGTTGGCCGAACCGGTGGCGCCGGACGATTCGCTGGCCCGTGCGCCCGTGGGCGTGCGGGTACGGGTGCACGTCGCCAATGCCAGCGGGGTGCGTGGGCGTGCGCGGCGCGCCACCGCCCTTCTCAGGGAGCGGGGGTTTGACGTGGTGCTGTTCGACACCGAACGCGGGGGCGGCGCCCTGCGCACCACCGTGGTCGTGCATGCCGGGCCTCGGGAGTGGGGCGAGCGGGTCCGTCGTGCCCTCGGCGCCGGCACCGTCGAGCTCCAGCGCGATTCAACCCGGCTGGTGGACGTGCGCGTCCGCCTCGGGCGTGACTGGGAGCCGCCGTCCCAGACGCTCCGTCCGTAGCTGCCCGCAGGCGGCGGCGATATCCAACCCCCGGCTGCGCCGGATCGCCGTCTCCACCCCGCGGGAACGCAGCGCCTCGGCAAATCGGCCGATGACCGGGGTGGGGGTGGGGGTGAACCCCATGCT
>JBILKP010000024.1:0-20419 GCA_044376625.1 Gemmatimonas sp.
CGGCGCGCGTCCAGCAGCGAGTCACCAGGGAGGACCAGCCGCGGCTGCGCGGCCAGCGGCGCGGCCAACAGGAGCAGGGCGAGGGTGGAGCGCACGCCGGAAGATACCGGCGCGTGGCGGCGTTGGCAGGATTCTCCTGCCTGAGGCTGCGCCGAGGGGCCACGCCTGCCTGAGGCTGCGCCGAGGGGCCACGCCTGCCTGAGGCTGCGCCGAGGGGCCACGCCTGCCTCAGGCTGCGCCGAGGGGCCCTGGGTGTGAGGGAGAGACATGAGGGCATGGGTACCGTATTGGAAGACACGGGTACCAATGACCTCGTATCGATGCCTCACACCCAGGGCCCCTCAGCGCAGCCTCAGGCAGGAAGAGATCAGCCCCGCCCCGTCAGTACTTGTAGTGCCCCGCCTTGTACGGCCCCTCCAGCGGCACGCCGATGTACGCCGCCTGGTCCGCCGTCAGCGTCGTCAGCTTCACCCCCAGCTTGGGGAGGTGCAGCCGCGCCACCTTCTCGTCCAGGTGCTTGGGCAGCGTGTACACCGCCTTCTCGTACGACTCCGCCTTGGCGTGCAGCTCCAGCTGTGCCAGCACCTGGTTGCTGAAGCTCGCGCTCATCACGAAGCTCGGGTGCCCCGTGGCGCACCCCAGGTTCATCAGCCGCCCCTCCGCCAGCACCAGGATCGAGCGGCCGTTGGGGAGCTGGAACTCGTCATACTGCGGCTTGATGTTCACGCGCCGCATCCCCTCCACCTTCTTGAGCCCGGCCATGTCGATCTCGTTGTCGAAGTGGCCGATGTTGGCGACGATCGCCTTGTCCTTCATCCGCCCCATGTGCTCCACGGTGATCACGTTCTTGTTCCCCGTGGCCGACACGAAGATGTCCGCCGTCTCCAGCACCTCCTCCAGCGTCGTCACCTGGTACCCCTCCAGCGCCGCCTGCAGCGCGCAGATGGGGTCGATCTCGGTGACCACCACGCGCGCGCCCTGCCCCTTGAGCGCCTGCGCGCACCCCTTCCCCACGTCGCCGTAGCCGAGCACCACGCAGATCTTCCCGGCCAGCATCACGTCGGTGGCGCGGTTGAGCCCGTCGATCACCGAGTGCCGGCAGCCGTACAGGTTGTCGAACTTGGACTTGGTGACGGAGTCGTTCACGTTGATCGCCGGGAACGCCAGCGTCCCCGCCTTCTGCATCTCGTACAGCCGGTGCACGCCGGTGGTGGTCTCCTCGGAGACGCCGCGGATGCCGGCCAGCACCGCCGTCCACCGCCCCGGGTGCTTCTGCTGCTCGGCGCGCAGCAGCTCCAGGATGACCCCCCACTCCTCGGGCTCGTTGTCGGCGTCAAAGCCCGGGATGGCCCCCGCCTGCTCGTACTCCGCCCCCTTGTGCACCAGCAGCGTGGCGTCGCCGCCGTCGTCCAGCAGCAGCGTGGGGCCCGTGCCGTCGGGCCACATCAGCGCCTGCTCCGTGCACCACCAGTATTCCTCCAGCGTCTCCCCCTTCCACGCGTACACCGGCGTGCCGCGCGGCGCCTCGGGGGTGCCGTCGCGCCCCACCACCACCGCCGCGGCCGCGTGGTCCTGCGTGGAGAAGATGTTGCACGAGACCCACCGCACGTCGGCGCCCAGCTCCACCAGCGTCTCGATGAGCACCGCCGTCTGCACCGTCATGTGCAGCGAGCCCATGATGCGCGCCCCCGCCAGCGGCGCCTTCCCCGCGTACTCGGCGCGCAGCGCCATCAGCCCCGGCATCTCCTGCTCCGCCAGGCGGATCTCCTTGCGCCCCCACTCCGCGAGCGCCAGGTCGGCCACCGCGTACGTCGGGCGGTTGAGCGCGTCGATGGCACGCGCCCCTTCGTTGGTCATGACGACTGTGGACATGTGTCGATGTGTGTGGTTGGTGGTCACCCGCAATTGTCGCCCGCAAACCCCCACTCCAACTCCAACTCCAACTCCAACTGCAACTCCACCCTGCGCCGTTGCTCCCCCCTCACCCCCTCACCCCCTCACCCCCTCACCCCCTCACCCCCCCCGAACCCCGCCCCCCACGAACACCCCCGGCCCGGTCGCCCCCGCCGCCACTGGCAGCGGCACCACCCGCACCGCGCCAAACCCCGCGTCCTCCAGCCATCGCGTCACCTGCGCCGGGGCAAACCCCAGCCACTGGTGCCCCATCTGCGCCCGGTACCGCTCGTGCGCATGCGGCACCATGTCCCCCAGCACCACCCGCCCCCCCGGGCGCACCACG
This sequence comes from Gemmatimonas sp., assembly GCA_044376625.1. GTDB lineage: Bacteria > Gemmatimonadota > Gemmatimonadetes > Gemmatimonadales > Gemmatimonadaceae > Gemmatimonas. The sequence continues at coordinate 2,240 of JBILKP010000024.1, forward strand.
CGCGCCACCTCCGCCAGCGCCGCCGGCGGGTCGGGCACATGGTGCAGCACCAGCAGCAGCACCGCCGCGTCCAGCGACCCATCGGCCAGCGGCAGCGCCTCCAGCGTCCCCTCGCGCACCGTCACCGTGGGCACCTGGGCCAGCCGGGCACGCGCCGCCGCCAGCATGGCCGGTGAGGCGTCCACCGCCTCCACCCGTGCCACGTGCGGTGCCAGCGCCTCCGCCAGCGCCCCCGTGCCGCACCCCAGGTCTCCCACCACCATCGCCGGGTCCAGCAGCCCCAGCGCCACCTGCCACAGCGCCGCCGGACCGAACAGCGCGTCACGCAGCGCGTCCCATTCGCCCCCCGCCTCGGCGAAGAACGCCTGCGACGGCGACCGCCGCGTGGCCACCACCGCCGCCACCCGTGCCGCCAGCTGCCGCGACTCGGGCGCCTGCAGCAGCGCCTCCCGCACCACCCGCCACAGCGCCGCCGTCCCCTCGTCCAGCCCGGCGGACACCCCGTACCAGCGGCTGGCCCCCTCGGCGCGCGACGTCACCCACCCGTCGTCGGCCAGGATGCGCAGGTGCCGGCTCACCGTGCTCTGCGGCAGCTGCAGCACCACCTCCAGCTCCCCCACCGTCAGCTCGCCACGCTCCAGCGCCAGCAGCAGGCGCCCGCGCGTGGCGTCGGCCAGCGCCGCCAACCGGTCATGAATGGGGAGCCGTTCGGCAGCCATCCCAGAAATATGCATCAATCCGGCTTGCCGGATAAGCCCCCCCCGGTCCCATTGCTGTCGGGGAACTGCCGCTCCCATCCAGACGGGCGGGCGATATAGTTGCCCCATGGACCCCCTCCCCCTTGCCCTCGACCTCCTGGTCGCCGCCCTGGTGGGGATGGCCGTGGGGGTCGAACGCGAGTGGTCGGGGCACACCGAGGGCCCTGACGGCCGCTTTGCCGGGGTGCGCACCTTTGCCTTCCTGGGGGCGCTGGGGGGCTTTGCCGGGTGGCTCCTGCGCGACGGGCACGCGGCCGCCGGCGCGGTGCTCATCGGCGCCGGGATGCTGTTTCCCATCGTGGCCTACGCCGCCGCCCTGCGCCGCCCGGGGACCACCGCCGACGGCACCACCGAGGTGGTGGCGCTGCTGGTGGTGGCGCTGGGGGTCGCCGCGGGGCTGGGGCACCGCGCCGCCGCCAGCGCGGCGGGGGTGCTGGCGGTGCTCCTGCTGGCGGAGAAGTCGGCGGTGCAGCGCACGCTGCAGCGGGTGGCCGCCCCCGAGCTGCGCGCGGCGCTGCAGTTTGCCGTGCTGGCGTTGGTGATCCTCCCGGTGCTCCCCAACCGCGCGGTGGGCCCCGTGGCGGGCTTCAACCCCCGCGAGCTGTGGATCGTGGTGCTCCTCTTTTCCGGGCTCAACTTCGCCGGCTACGTGGCGCGCCGCGCCGTGGGGGAAACGCGCGGGCTGGGGATCACCGGCATGCTGGGGGGCGTCATCTCCTCCACGGCGGTCACCCTCACCTTCAGCCGCCGCAGCCGCGACGAGCCCGCGCCGGACGCCGCGCTGGGCGAGGCGCTGGCGATGGGGGTGGTGGGAGCCTGCACGGTGCTGCTGCCGCGCCTCCTGGTGGTGACGGCGCTGCTCAACCCCGCCCTGGCGCGCGCGCTGCTGCCGCTGCTGCTGCCGCCGCTGGCCGTCGGGGTGGCGCTGCTGGCCCTGGCCCAGTGGCGCGACCATCGCGTGCGCACCGCCGCCGCGGCGCCCGCGCCCCCCGGGCGCCGCAGCGCGCTCGAGCAGAATCCGCTGGCGCTGGCGTCGGCGCTGCAGATGACGGTGGCGTTCCAGCTGGTGCTGTTCGCCATCGGCTGGGTGGAGACACACGTGGGGGCGCGCGGCGTGCTGGCCTCGGCCACGGTGCTGGGGCTCACCGACATGGACGCGCTCACCCTCTCCATGGCGCGCTACGGCACCGGCGCGCAGCTCCCCGTGGCGGCGTTCGCCATTGGCGTGGGGGTGCTCACCAACACCGGGCTCAAGCTGGCGCTGGCGGCCGCGGTGGGGCGCGGCGCCTTCCGGCCGCGCGCGGTGGCGGGGCTGGCGCTGCTGGGGGCCGCCAGCGCCATCGCCCTCTGGGTGGGGCGCCCGTGACCGCGCCCGCCAATCCGCTGGCGCGCGCGCTGGCGCTGCTGGGGCGCGGCGTGCGCACGGCCTTCGAGCCCGTGGGGCGTGGCGCGCGGTTCACCGGCGAGGTGGGGCGCGCGTTCCGCGACGTGCGCGCCTGGCTCCCCGAGGTCACGCGCCACGCGGAGACGCTGGGGGTGGGGTCGCTCCCCATTGGCATGTTCATCGCCCTGTTCACCGGCATCGTGCTGGCGCTGCTGGCCAGCTACTCGGTGGGGGACCTGGTCCCGCCGTACTTCGTGGGGACGCTGGTGCAGAAGACGGTGGTGCTGGAGCTGGCGCCGGTGCTCACCGGGCTGGCGCTGGCCGGGCGCGTGGGGGCCAACATCGCCGCCGAGCTGGGGACCATGCGCGTGACCGAGCAGGTGGACGCGCTGGAGACGCTCACCTTCGACCCCATGAGCTACCTCGTGGTGCCGCGCGTGGTGGCCTCGGCGGCCATGTTCCCCATCGTGGTGGGGACGGCGATGCTGGTGGGGCTGGTGTCGGGGTGGGGGGCGTCGCTGGTGCTGCTGGACCTCACCACGCCGCAGTTCCTCAAGGGGGTGCGCCTCTTCTTCGAGCCCTTCGACGTGCGCTACGGGCTGGTGAAGTCGGCCAGCTTCGGCGCGGCGGTGGCGCTCATCGGCTGCCGCGCGGGGCTCTCCACCACCGGGGGCGCGCAGGGGGTGGGGCGCAGCGCCACGCAGGCGGTGGTGATCTCCGCGGTGATGATCCTGGTGCTGGACGCGTTCTGGGCGCTGGTGTGGCTCACCGGGCGCACCATCCGCTGACGGCGCCCCTGACCCTTCGATTAGCCTTCACGCCATGACCAAGCCGCGCCGGGCCAGCGACCTCGTGGTGGGGATCACCGTGGTGGTGGTGACGGTGGTGCTCATCACGGCGGTGCTGTGGATCAACCAGGCCGACCTGCGGGGGGCCACGCTGCACCTCAACGCGCGCAGCCGCGACGTGGGGGGCGTGTCGGTGGGGAACCCGGTGGTCATCCGCGGGGTGCGCGCGGGGCAGGTGGAGGCGATCGCCCTGGGGGACAGCGGGTGGGTGCGGCTGCGCCTCGGGATCGACCGCCGGATGGGGCTTCCGGCCGACCCGGTGGTGCTGCTGACCGCGGCCAGCCTCTTCGGCGAGTGGCAGGCCACCATCACCGGCTTTGCCGGGGTGCCGCCCGACCGGGAGCTGCGCACGGCGCTCCTGGAGGCGCGGACCGATGGCAACACCCTCCCGGCGGCGGTGCAGCCGGACATCGCGCAGCTCACGTCGGTGGCGGGGCGCATTGCGGGGGATGTGGCCAACGTCGCCGAGCGGGTGCGGGTGGCCTTCGACGACCAGGCGGCGCGCGAGCTGCGCAGCTCCATCCGCAACGTGGCCGACCTGTCGGGGGAGCTGTCCAGCACGGTGCGGCGGCAGTCGCGCACGCTGGACCAGCTGGGGGGCGACGTGCGCGCGGGGGTGGCGCGGGTGAACGCGGCGGCGGCGCGGGTGGATGCGCTCACGGCGCGGGTGGACTCGGCCACCAGCCACGGCGAGCTGCAGCAGATCCTGGTTGACGCGCGCGCGGCCGCGCGGGAGATGGCCGATGCCACGGCGCGGCTGGGGCGGATGGCGGCTGAGCTGGAGGGGAGCAGCGGGGCGGTGCGCTCGATGGTGGCGCGCAGCGATTCGGTGCTGGGGAAGGTGAACGCCGGCGCCGGGACGCTGGGGCTGCTGGTGAACGACCCGCGGCTGTACCGGCAGGGGGACTCCCTGGTGGCCGACCTGCGGGCGCTGGTGGCCGACGTGAAGGCCAACCCCAAGCGCTACTTCTCGGTGCGGATCTTCTAGGGGCCATTTGACGGGTGGGGACGGGCGGTCGTCCATTCCTGCATGGTTGTGCTCCCACCCCCCCCCGCCCTCTCCCCCCCGCACGACGCCACCGGCCCCGCGCTGTGGCGCCGCCAGCTGCTGGCGGCGCTGGCGTGGGAGCTGGGCGGCGTGGTGTTCATGCTGCTCCTGGTCGCGCTGGGGCACGCCCCGCTGGCCGCCGTGCTGGTGTGGGCGCCGCTCTCCCTGCTGATGAGCGGGGGGACGCTGCTGGCGCTGTCCCTGGGGTGGACGCACCACCTCCGCGACCCGGCGCTCACGGTGCAGCAGGTGGCCTGGTCGGTGGGCTCAGCGGTGGCCTGCTACGGGCTGGCCGGCCCGATGCGGGCCCTGACGATCCCCCTCACCTGCCTGGCGCTGCTCTTCTCCATCTTCTCCCTCGGCGCCGAGATGGTGCGGTGGATGGTGCGGTACGCCATCGGGCTGTACGGCGCGGTGATGATGGTCATGGCGGTGGCGCAGCCCGACCGCTATCCGCCGCTTGAGGAGGCCACCAGCTTCCTGGTGCTGCTGGTGGTGCTGCCAGGGTTCGCGGTGCTGGGCGCGCGGTGGAGCCGCGTGCGGCAGCAGCTGCGGCAGCAGCGGGGCGAGTTGCACGCCGCGCTGGCGCGCCTGGCGGACGCGGCGGAGCGGGACGCCCTCACGGGGCTGTTCAACCGGCGGCGCCTCACGCAGAGCCTCCAGGACCGGTGCGCCCAATCGGCCCGGGGCGGGAGCTTTCACGTGGTCCTGCTGGACATCGACCACTTCAAGGCCATCAACGACAGCCACGGCCATGGCGTGGGCGACCTGGTGCTGCAGGGGTTCGCCCAGCGGCTGGCCACGCTGGTGCGCGACACCGACCTGGCGGGGCGCTGGGGGGGCGAGGAATTCCTGCTGCTGCTCCCCCACGACCGGACGGACGAGGCGGTGCAGGCGGCGGAGCGGCTGCGCCAGGAGCTGGCCACGGTGACGGTGGCGCTGCCGGGCGGCGCGCCACTGTCGGTGACGGTGAGCATCGGGGTGGCCCGATTCGAGCCGACGGACACCCCCGAGGCCGTGGTGGCGCGGGCGGACCGGGCGCTGTACGCCGCGAAGGCACAGGGGCGCGACCAGGTGGTGGCGCACTAGGCGCATTGGGGCGGCGCGGGCGGTAGCGCCCTCGCCGCGACGCCCTCGGACCTCTCCCGCACACCTGGGGCCCCCAGGTTCCCGGTCCCCTCGGCCGTTCCCCTACCCCCGCACCACCAGCATCCCGCTCCGCGCGGTGCGCAGCAGGCTGGTTGCCACGCTCCCCACCAGCAGGCGGTCCACCGCCCCCACCCGCTCGGCCCCCACCGCCAGCAGCGGCGCCCGCTCCTGCTGCACCCGCGCCAGCAGCGTGGCCGCCGGGTCGCCGCGCAGCACCACCGTCTCCACCAGGATCTCCGGCGGGGGATCCAGCCGCGCCACCAGCCGCTCGAACAGCGCCGGCAGCGTCCCCGCGTACTCCGCGTCCCACCGCTCCCACCCCTCCACCGGGCGTGCGAAGCGCGGTGCCACGTGCACCAGCGACAGCCGACCGCCGGGGGCGAGGAACCGCAGCGCCAGCCGCGCCGCCCGCGTGCTGGCCTCGCCGAAGTCCACCCCCACCACCGCATGCGAGGGGTGCCGCGGAAACGACGGCCCCACCGCCAGCACGGGCACGGTGGTGTCGCGCAGCGTGGCCACCGTGGTCTCCCGCCCGAACAGGCGGTCCAGCGGGCTGTGCCGCCCCAGCCCCATCACCAGCAGCGACGCCTGCCGCGCCGCGGCGTGCCCCGCCAGCGTGCGCGACGGCGATCCCGCCAGCACGGTCACGGGCCACGACGGGTCGCCACTTGGGGACACCGACAGCGTGCGCGCCACGTCGGCCCGCAGCAGCGCCATCCGCCGCGCCTCCAACTCCAGCGACGGGCGGGGCACCCCGACCAGCTCCGCCCCCATCACCGGCGGCGGCTCGCACACGGTCACCACCTCCACCACCGTCCCGAGCGCCCCCGACGCCATCCGCGCCGCCGCACAGAGCGCCTCCCCCACGTCGGCGTCGCCGTCGCTGGCCACCACCACGGGGCCCGCCAGCGCCAGCGGCGACGCCTCGGCCAACGGTTCGGAATCGCGGGAGACCTGGATCATGGGCGATCAGGGGGAGGGAATGCGCCGCGCGGCGCGGCACCGGACACAGTGCCCATTGCCGGCCCATGCGCCAATCGGGGAGCGGGAGGGGGCGCCGTCAGGGAATCCCTGATCCCCCCCGATGCCGCCACGCTCCAGCCCCTACGGCACCTCCCGCGACTACATCCCCCACCGCAGCAGGCGAGCCGCCCCGGCCGCCGCCCGTGCCCACCACGGTCGGGCCCGCCATCCGCTCACCGTGATCTCCCGGCTGGACGCCAGGTCGCGCTGGTACTGCGCCTCCACCGCCGCCGCGCACCCATCGTCCATCACCAGCAGGTTCACCTCGGCGTTCAGCCAGAAGCTCCGGAAGTCCAGGTTGGACGACCCCACCAGCGTGGCGTGCCCGTCCACCACCAGCGCCTTGGCGTGCAGCATGGCCCCCTGATACTCGAAGATCCGCACCCCGTGCGCCAGCAACGCGGCGTACGCCCCCTGCGCGGCCAGCCGCGCCAGCGGCACGTCGGTCTCCTCCCCGGGCACCAGGACCCGCACATCCACCCCCCGCCGCGCCGCAGCCCCCAGCTGCCACAGCACCCAGTCCGGCGGGGCGAAGTAGGGGGTGCACACCCACAGCCGCTCGCGCGCCGCGCCCGTGAGCGCCGACAGCGTGGCCAGGAACTCGCGCTGCCCGCGCCCGGGGCGCAGGTCCTGCACCACGATCCCCCGCTCCCCGGGTGTGGCCCCCACGCCCCCGGACGGACGCCGCACGCGCCGCCCCCGCCGCTTGTCGCGCCGCAGCGCCCACTGCCGCCGCCACCGCGCCTGCACCCCGCGCACGTCGAAGCGCCCCGGCGGCACCACCACGCCGTCGGCCCAACTCACGTACGCCAGCCCCGGCAGCGGCGCCCCCCCGGCGCGGTCCCACCCCTCGGCAAAGACCGCCGCCAGCTCCGCCGCCACGGGGCCGCGCACCGCGATGAGCAGGTCGCGCCACGCCCCGGCATGCGTGGCGATGCTGCTCCCGTACTCCTCGCCGATGTTCATCCCCCCGGTGAACGCCACCGTGCGGTCCACCACCAGCAGCTTGCGGTGGTCGCGCTGCAGCAGGCTCCAGGGACGGTGCCACACGCGGTGGAACAGCCGCACCGCCACCCCGGGCGCCGCCAGCGCCTGCCAGAACGCCTCGCCGGTGCGCACGCTCCCCACGGCGTCGGCCATCACGCACACGCGCACCCCGCGCGCCCCGGCGCGCCGCAGCGCGTCCTGCACCGCCGCCCCCACCCGGTCGTCGCGCAGGATGTACGTCTCCAGCAGCACCTCCTCGCGCGCGCCGTCGATGGCGGCCAGCATGGCCCGGAACGCCTCACCGCCGTCGGCCAGCAACACGGGGGGGGGCGCGTCGTGCAGCGCCCCGCCGTCCAGCCGCTGCGCCAACAGCCGGAAGGCCGGCGCGCGCACCCCTTCGCGCAGCGTGCGCGCGGTCTCCCAGCTGCGCTCCAGCAGCGCCGTCAGCGACCGCGGCGGCTCGGCCGGCCCCGTCACGGCGCCGTCGCCCCCGCGCCACTGGTCCCCGTTGCCCCCGCCGCCGGCGTCGGGCCGTCCGGCTGGCCCTCCAACTCGGCCAACGCCGCCGTCAGCACCGCCTCCACCGCCGCCCGCACCGAGGCCGGCGCCAGCACCACCGCGTCGGCGCCGTATTGCAGCACGTGCCGCACCGCCCACGCCCGGTCGGCCAGCGGATAGCGCACCACCACCGCCCCGTCCGCCTCCACCGGCACCCCCTCCCGTTCCGCGATCCATCGCGCCACCCCCGGGGCATACCGCACCACCAGCTCCTCATCGGCCGGCTGCTCGCGCACGAACACGCGCCCGTCGCGCAGCACCGACTCCACGGAAAAGTCCGGCGGGATCACGAACCGTGCCTCGGTGGCGCGCACGCCGGCCACGCGGTCCAGCCGGAACAGCCGCAGCGCCGCGGCGGCCTCGCAGTAGGCCACCAGGTACACCAGCGCGTGCGCGCGCACCAGCGCATACGGGCGCACGGTCCGCTCGCGCGGCTCCCCCTGCCCGCCCCCGCGATAGGTCAGCACCACGGCGCACCGCCCCTCCAGCGCCTGGTGCAGCACGCCGAAGGCGGCCAGCTGCGCCTCCCCGTCCGGGTGCCGCTCCGCCGGCACCGCCTCAGCCGCCAGCACGGGCGCGCGGGGCGCGCTCCCGTCGTCGCCCCGGCGCCGGTCCACCACGGTGGCCACCGCCGGGACCGCCAGCTGCCGCAGCAGCGCCCGCACCCGCGCCACCCCCTCGCGCTCCTCCAGCGGCAGCTCCTGCTGCAGCAGCGACAGCCCCAGCTCCAGCGCGGCCACCTCGGGGCGCGTGAGGCGCATGGGCACCTTGAAGTGCGCCGACCGCATCGAGACGCCGCGCGCGCCGATGTGCACCTCCACCGCCTGCACCCACCCGGCGGGGAGCTCCTCGCGGTCCAGCATCGCGAAATCGCGCCGCAGGGTGGCGGCGTCGGTCCCCACGCGCCCCGCCAGCTCCGCCAGCGTGAGGTCGGGGTCGTGCTCCATCAGGGGGAACGCGGCCAGCAGCCGCTGCAGCTGGGCGTCGGCGCGCAGGCTCATGCCCCGGCCTCCGCGCCGGCGGCGCGCTGCGCGTCCCGCGCGCGCTCCAGCAGCCGGCGCCACGCCGCCACCGCCTCGGGGGGCGCCACCACCCGCGCCTCGCCGGCACATGACAGCACCCAGCGCAGGAACGGCTCCACGCGCCGCACCCCGAAGCGGCGCTCCAGCACCCCGGGGCCGGCCGCCACCGTCTCCCCCTCGGGGAGCGTGGCCGCCACCGCGCCGTCGGGGTCGCGGAAGCGCACGAGGACCGGCACCTCCTCCCCGTCCCCCAGCTCCCACGCGTGCCGGCTGCGCGCGTGCGCACGCAGGTTGAAGTCGGCGGGGATGGCGTACTCCCCCCCCGCGGTCCCCGGGCGCACCAGCCGCGCGTCGGCCAGGCGCGACAGCCGGAAGCGGCGCAGCGCCGCGGCGTCCACGTCGCGCGCCACCAGGTACCAGTGCCCCGCCAGGAACACCAGCCCGTACGGCTCGGCGGTGCGCGTGCCGGTCACGTCGCGCCCGATGCTGTGGTACGTGAACGTCACCACCTTGCGCGCCTCGAGGGCGCGCCCGAGCAGGTCGAAGGTGGCCGGCTGCACCCGCGCCGCGCCGGGGGCCGTGGTGACCGTGGCGCGCAGCTCGGGGTCCACCAGGTCCACCGCCAGCTTGCGCCGCGCCGCGTCGGCGTCGGCCGCCAGCCCGGGGTGCCCCACCCCCTGCACCCGCAGCGCGGCGCGCACCAGCGCCAGGTGGTCGTCGGTGCTGATGGCCAGCACCGGCAGGCGGTCGTACCCCGGGCCGTCGGGGCGCGCCACGCGCCGCAGCTCCACCCCCTCGGGGCGGGTGGCCTCCCCCAGCAGCAGGAAGGGGAGGTAGAAGTGCTCGGCGCGCAGCCGGTAGCGCACCTCGCCGCCGGGCGCATCCTGCAGGCTCTCGATGGCCACCCCCAGCGCGCGCAGCTCGTCCTTGTCGCGCTCGAAGGTGCGCAGGAGGCTCTCGGGGCGCACGCCGGGGGCGTCGTACGCCGGGATGTCGGCGCGCAGCTCGGCAAAGGGGACCGGCACGCGGCGGCGCAGGAGCGCGGCCAGCAGGTCCAGCCAGCGGGTCAGCTTGTCAGGAGAGGCCATGCCCCACGATTCGCGAAGGGTCTGACAATCGCGCGCCGCGCACGGGCCCCCTCACGCCGCCAGCAGCGGGACCACCCACTGCGCAAAGGCCGCCCCCACCAGCACCATGGCAAAGCCCCACAGCAGCAGCGCACGGAACAGCCGCCGGGTGTCGTGCCCCGCCGGCACCGCGGCGATGCACAGCGCCCCCAGCGTGGAGAGCGGCGACACGTCCACGATGGCGGAGCCCACGTTCACGCTCAGCGCCATCTGCAGCGGATCGCCGCCCCCCAGCCGCTCCACCATCCCGGGGATGGCCGGGAGGAATGCCGGATACACCACCCCGCTGGTGGAGCTGTAGGTGGAGAGGAGCCCCGTGACCCCCGCCAGCACCCCGTTCACCGTGGCCGGCGTGGCCAGCCGCGCCAGCAGCGCGGAGAACAGCTCCATCCCGCCGGTCTTCTCCAGCACCCCCACCAGCACGCTCACCCCGCACACCATGGTGAGCACCGCCCACGGCACGGGGGCGAACAGCTGCTTGTCCTGCGCGGCGCCGGCCAGCACCAGCACCGTCACCGCGGCAAAGGCGCTGAGCCCCGGCGGCAGCTTGAGCGCCAGCACCCCCAGCACCCACAGCGCCAGCACCCCCAGCGTGAGCCCGTGCCGCCAGTGCAGCGGCTCCGCCGCGGGCACGGGCACCCGCGCGGCGTGGCGCAGCGTGCGCCCGCCGAACAGCAGCCACGCCACCACCGCCACCAGCGCATGGGCCATGAAGTTGGCCCCCCACACCGCCCAGTCGTGCCCCGCCAGGTCGATGCGCGCCATGAGCTGCTGCACCAGCGCCCCGATGGCGCTGATGGGCGACAGGTTCCCCGCGTTGGCGCCGTTCCCCACCATGAGCGCCATCAGCAGCATCGGCACCTTGGCCTGGTGCGCCATGGTCATGGCCAGCGGCGCCAGCAGCGCGGTGGTGGAGATGGCCCCGGGCCCCGCGGTGGACAGCCCGCACGCCAGCAGGAAGAACAGCGGCGGCAGCCACGCCGCGCTCCCCCCCACGGCGCGCACCCCCGCGCGCGTGACCGCCTCCATGGTGCCGTTCCCCTGCGCCACCCCGAACAGCAGCGCCACCCCCAGCAGCGTGAGGAACAGCGACGCCGGGAACGCCGCCATCACCTGGTCGGGCTTCCACCCCGCCAGCCACGCCGCCACCCCCCACGCCAGCGCGATGGCCAGCACCCCCACGTTGAGGCGCGCGGTGAGGCTCACCGCCACCACCACCAGCAGCGCCAGCAGCGAGGCCACCGCCGGGGTCATGGCGTCCCCGGCGGCGTCCACGCCGGCAGCAGGTGGCGCTGCACCTTCCCCATGGCGTTGCGCGGCAGCGCCGCCACCCGCACCACCCCCCGCGGCACCTTGAAGCTGGCCAGCTCGGCGCGCACCGGCGCCAGCAGCGCCTCGTCGGCCACCGCCGCGTCGCACACCACGTACGCCACCGGCACCTCGCCGCGCACCCGGTCGGGGGCCCCCACCACCGCGGCCTCGACCACCCCCGGCAGCGCCCCCAGCAGCTCCTCGATCTCGCGCGGGTAGATGTTGAACCCCCCCGAGATGATGAGGTCGCTGCGCCGCCCCTCCAGCGTGACGTACCCGTCGGCTGCCTGCACCCCTACGTCGCCGGTGCGGAACCAGCCGTCCACGAAGGCCGCCGCCGTGGCGTCGGGGCGCCGCCAGTAGCCGTCGCACACATGCGGCCCGCGCACCCACAGCTCGCCGCTGGTCCCCGCGGCAACCGGCTGGCCGGCGTCGTCGCGGATGGACACGGTGGTCATCGGCAGCGGCACCCCCACGGTCCCGGCGCGCCGCTCCCCCACCAGCGGGTTGCTGGCGATCATGAGCGTCTCGGTCATGCCGTAGCGCTCCAAAATCACCTGCCCGTAGCGCGCCCGGAACGCCTCCAGCACCGCCGCCGGCAGCGGCGCCGAGCCGCTCACGCACAGCCGCAGCGCCCCGCCCAGCGCGCCCGCCTCCGCCTCGTCCAGCTCCAGCAGCCGCACGTACATGGTGGGGACGCCGAAGAACAGCGTGGGACGGTAGTCGCGGAACCACCCGGCGGCCTGCTCGTGCGCGAAGCGCGGCACCAACCGCAGGTGGCACCCGCTGGCCAGCCACACGTGCACGCCGTTCCCCAGCCCGTGCACGTGGAACAGCGGCAGCGCCGCGAGGTACCGGTCGGCCTCGGTGATCCCCCACGCGGTCACCAGCGCCAGCGCGTTGGCGGCGAAGTTGCCATGCGTGAGCACCGCCCCCTTCGAGGCGCCGGTGGTCCCCGACGTGTACACCAGCGCCATCGGTGACGATGCCGTGGGCGCCTCGGCGGGGTCCACCACGGGGCGCGTGGTCGGGTGCGCCTCGGCCTCCGCCAGCAGCGCGTCCACCAGCCACACCGCGGTCCCCTCGGGGAGGTGCGCCGCGTCGGCCGGCGTGGTCACCACCGCCACCGGGTCGGCGTCGGCGACCAGGTGCCGCACCTCGCGCCCCCGGTACAGCACGTTGATGGGGACCACCACCACCCCCAGCTTGGCGCACGCCACCCACAGCAGCAGAATGGCCGAGGTGTTGGGCAGCTGGAACGCCAGCCGCTCGCCGGCGCGCACGCCGCGCGCGCGCAGCAGCTGCGCCACCTGGTTGCTGCGCCGCTCCAGGTCACCGAAGGTCCAGCGCACCGGGCGCCCGTCGGCATCGTCACAGGTCAGCGCCGGGCGCTCGGCGCGCCCCCGCAGCGACAGGTCGAAGAGCGCACACAGGGCCATGGCGGGGCAATCTACCCCCGCGGCGCCCCAAGGGGACTAGTGCAGCACCTCCTGCAGGATGCGCAGCGCCGCGTCGTACCGGGGGAGCAGCGGCGCGCGGCGCGGCTCCTGCCGCCGCGTGGCGCTCCCCGCCAGCCCCCGCAGCGCCCCCTCGGGAAACCCCTCGGCGCGCAGCTCCGCCTCGCTCACCCCCGTCAGCACCACCAGCTCCTCCAGCATCGCCGTGAGGCGCTGCAGCGCCTCCCACTCGCTGGCCGGCGGGGTGGGATCGGGGAGGGAGCCCAGGCCGTCCCCATCCAGGGCCGCCACGCGGGCCAGCGTCAGCAGCGCGGCGGCGTGCGCCAGCGAGCCGGCCAGCGGGCCGAAGTGCGGGCGCAGGGAGGGGGGCATGGGCAGGGCTCCGGGCGGGGTGGGGAGGTGACGGGCGCCCCCGGATGGGTGCATCTTCGATGCCACGCGCCGCCGCGGGCTCCCCCGGGCCGCCCCGGTGACCGTTGCCGCGCCCCCCGTGACCGCCCGCCGATGACCACGCTGTTCCTTGTCGTCTTCCTGGACCTCATCGGGTTCGGGATGATCATCCCGGTGTTCCCCTTCTACGCCGAGCAGGTGGGGGTGAGCCCGGCGTCGGTGATCTTCTTCCTCGGGCTGTACTCGCTGGGGCAGCTGCTGGGGGCGCCGGTGTGGGGCGCCGTCTCCGACCGCGTGGGGCGACGCCCCATCCTGCTGGCCACGCTGCTGGCCAACGCCGCCGCCTCCGTGCTGCTGGCCACCAGCACCACGGGGACCACGCTGGCCATCTCCCGCTTCGTGGCCGGTGTGGCCGCGGGGAACATCTCCACGGCGTACGCCTACATGACCGACATCACCACCGAGCAGACGCGCCCCAGGGCGCTGGGGCTGCTGGGGGCGGCGTTCGGGATGGGGTTCGTGATGGGGCCGGCCTTCGGGGGGCTGCTGGCGGGGAGCGGCGCCGGCGAGGCGGGGGCCGGGCTGGCGCTGGTGGCGTACGGCTCGGCGGTGATGTCGGTGGTGGCGTTCGTGCTCACGCTCGTGCGCCTCCCCGAGTCGCTCCCCCCCGAGCAGCGTGCCACGCGCCGCACCGCGCGCGCGCCCATGCACGGCTACCTGCGTCGCCCGGTGCTGGGTGGGCTGTTGGCGGCCACGACCATCATCGTGGCCGCGGTGGCGCTGTTGCAGACCGCGCTGGCGATCTGGTCGGCCGACCGCCTGGGGGTGGGGCCGCGCACGCTCGGGTACATCTACGGCTTCATGGGGCTGATCTCGGCGGCCATCCAGGGGGGCGCCACCGGATGGCTCACGCGCCGCTTTGGCGCCGAGCAGCTCACCCGGTCGGGGGCGCTGCTGTGCGGGGTGGGGCTGGCGCTGGTGCCATTCACGGGGTCGCTGCCGCTGCTGCTGGGGGCGCTGGCGGTGTTCAGCTGCGGCTCGGCGCTGTTCAACCCCAGCATGAGCGGGCTCATCGCGGGAACCGCGGCGCCGCATGAGCGGGGCGGGGTGCTGGGGGCCTACCAGGCGATGGCGTCGCTGGGGCGGGTGCTGGGGCCCTTTGCGGGAAGCGCGCTGGCCTCGGCGTTCTCGCTGTCGGCGCCCTTTGCCGCCGGCGCCGTGGTGGCGCTGGGCGGGATGCTGCTGGTGCGCGGGCGCAGCCGCCCGGTGGGCGGGGCGCCCTCGGCACCCTGAGTTCCCTGCCCTCCCGCTCCCGGAGACGCCGCCACGGCGCCCCCGGGAGCGGCGACGGCCTCAGAAGGGGAGGGGCGCCGGCGTGATCGGCAGCGCCGGCGGATCGAAGGCGCGCCGGTTCCAGCGGTCGTTCTCCTCGTCACCGGGGGTCGCCGAGAAGCCCCCGTCGCCGGCGGCCGGCGTCATCTGGAAGGTGGGCGGCGGGAACGCCCCCAGCAGGTGCTGCACGAAGTAGTCCCAGCGGCGCCGGATGAAGTACGGCTCGTTGAGCCCGTGCGCGCGGTCGGGCGCCACGATGTAGTCCACGTCGCGGTTGGCCTTGATCAACTCGTTGATGAGCTGCACGGTCATCGCCGGGTGCACGTTGTCATCCATGTCGCCGTGCATCAGCAGCAGCTTGCCGCGCAGGTTGGCCGCATAGCTCTTGTTGGCCGACGCGGTGAAGCTGTCCTCGCCGCGCCGCGTGGTGTCCTTGCGCAGCAGCCCCTGGTACTTCTCCGCCCAGTAGATGTTGTACGAGCGGTTGTCGTGGTTGCCGGCGCCCGAGACGGCGACCTTGAAGAACTCGGGGAAGCGCAGGATGGCGTCGGTGCTGGCAAACCCGCCCCCCGAGTGCCCGAAGATCCCCACGCGGTCCAGGTCGAGGAAGCGGTGGCGCGCCCCCAGCTGCTTGATGGCCGCGACGTGGTCGGGGAGCCCGTTGTCGATGAAGTTGCCGTAGTAGTTGTCATGGAACGCCTTCGAGCGCCCCGGCGTCCCCAGGTGGTCGATCTGCACCACCACGAACCCCAGCTCGGCCAGCGCGAAGGGCTCACCGTTCCCCTTGAAGGTCCACGCCCCCACCGACCCCACCTGCGGTCCGGGGTAGATGTGCGAGATGACCGGATAGCGGCGCGTGGTGTCCAGCTGCGGCGGCAGGTACAGCACGCCGTGGATGTCGGTGGTGCCGTCGCGCGCCTTGGTGGTGAAGGGGACCGCGGCCTTCCACCCCTGCGCCGCCAGCCGCGACACGTCGGCCTTCTCCAGCGTGCGCAGCACGCGCCCCGTGGCCGCCTCGCGCAGCACGGTGACCGGCGGCGTGGCGATGGTGCT
Source organism: Gemmatimonas sp. (assembly GCA_044376625.1). Lineage (GTDB taxonomy): Bacteria > Gemmatimonadota > Gemmatimonadetes > Gemmatimonadales > Gemmatimonadaceae > Gemmatimonas. The sequence continues at coordinate 17,687 of JBILKP010000024.1, forward strand.
GTAGCGATCCACCACGAAGCGCCCGCTGGGGCTCAGGGTGAGCTCGTGGTTGGCCGGCTCGGCGGTGAGGCGCGTGAGCCCCGTGCCGTCCAGCTGCACGCGGTACAGGTGCGTGTGGTACACCAGCTGGTCGGCCTCGCGCCCACGGGCGGTGAACCAGGCGGTGCGGGTGGCCTCGTCCACGCGCAGCAGCTCTCCCACCTGCCAGGGGCCGCGCGTCACCTGCTGCTTCACCCGGCCGTCGCGATCCAGCAGCCACAGGTGACCGTAGCCGTCGCGCTCCGACCACCACACCACCTCGCCGCTCTTCAGCACGTGCCAGCTCTCGCGGTCGCGCGGCGATGCGATCTCCACGTACGTGGCGCCCGTGTCCCTGGCCACCAGCCGCCCCTTCGCGGTGGCCGCGTCCACCTCCACCAGGTAGGTGGCCTTGGAGCCGCGCGCCAGCCCGCTGAGGTACGCCTTGTCCGACCCCGCCGACCAGGTGGAGTCCACCTGCGACCCGCCCAGGCTGGCGATGTTGAAGCGCACCGGCAGCTCCACGCGCCGGTTGGCCTTCGTGGCCACGTCGATGAGGTGGAAGGTGGGGAGCGGTACGACGGAGTCGCCAGGGAGCGCGTACGGCTGCGTGAACAGCCGCGGGCGCTGCGACGTGTAGCTCACGTAGGGCATGAGCCCCACCTTCCGCTCGTCCTGGCGGGCCACCAGCAGCCGCTTGCTGTCGGGGGACCAGCGCAGGTTCGGGCGACGGGTGGCGGGCGACGGGCGCAGCAGCTGCTGCGGACGCGGGGCCACGGTGCCGTAGCGGTAGTACTCCTCGCCGTCGGTGGTGAGGCGCACCGAGTCGCCCTTGCCGCCGCGCGGACGCACCCACAGGTCGTACCCCACCGCGTACGCCTCCCACTTGCGGTCGGGGGAGAGCACGTAGGGGCTCTCGGTGTAGCCGGTGTCGGCGGCGGTGCAGGCGTAGGTGGCCAGCACGCAGCGGAACGCCCGCTTCCCCGCGCGGAACTCGATGGTCCCCTCGTCGTCGCCGTCGTTGGCGAAGCGGAAGGCCCGGAAGGGGAGCCGGTCCCCGTCGTAGGTGGTGTCGGCGGCCAGGCTCATCACCGCGGCCAGGCGCGCGTTGTCGAACAGCAGCCCCCGCGTGTTGGCCACCGGGTCCACCACCACGTACTCGGCGCCGGTGGCGGTCTTGTTGCGGTACCAGAAGCGGTTGCCGTCCTTGAAGAAGACGGGGGTCACCTCGTCGCCGGTGACGAGGCGGCTGCTGTTCCAGGGGAGGCGCTGCTCGGCGCGGACGTAGTCGTCGGCGGTGAGCTGGCGATGCTGGGCGCCGGCGGCCGGGGCCAGGAGGGCGGCGAGGGCCAGCGCTCCCGCGAGGGGGCGCGCCGGGCGGGTCGGGGGGATGGGCACGGGGAAGACACCGGGGAGGAGGGAAGAACACACCGAAGCTCCGCCACGTTGCGCCCCGACGCGCGCGGGCGCCACCCCCGCGTGCGGAGATGGCGCCCGGATGGTGGCCGTCACGGGGCGGGGGCGCGGGGCCCCCGCGGATGGTCACGGCGCGATGGTGGCGGCGAAGGTGAGGTCGATGTCGGTCTCGCCGGCGCAGCTGGTGGCGGAGGCCACCTTGGGGGCGCTGTCGTAGTGGCACAGCACCACGCGGATGGGGGCGCTGCCGGTGGCCGACGCGGCGGCGGTCACGGTGAAGCGCACGCCCAGGGGGCGCCCCTGCGGGTCGGTATCGGTGGTGGTGATGGTGACGCCGGCGTTGGTCGACGCGTAGAAGACCCGGTGCTCGTTGGCCTCCTTCTTCACCTCCTCCGTGATGTCCTCCGCCGGGGTGACCAGGCGGTTCTCGAACTTCACGGTGCCGGTGTAGGTGACCCCCTTGGCGAGGGTCAGCGTCCCCTGCTGCGCCGACGGGGCCGTGGGGCCGCTGCCGTCGCTGTCGTCGATGAACGCCGAGAGCGCGGCGCCCGAGGCGGGGGTGAGGGTGAGGGTGACGCGGGAGATGACTTCGGACTCCCCGCCGGGGGCGGTGGAGGAGTCGCCGCAGGCGGCGAGGGCGGCCGCGGCCACGAGGGCGGCGGCGCGACGGAAGGAGAGGGAAGTACGCATGGAATGATAGTGCGAAATCAGAACGGAAAAGACAAGCGCACCACCACATCCCGCCCCGGATCGTCCACGAACAGCCGGTACCGGCTCAGGTAATCCCGGTACCGCACCCCCAGGGCGTTGGCCACCGACACCGACAGGTCCATCCGGCGCCCCAGCACCGTGGTCCCCGTGGCCCCCCCCTCCAGCTGCGCCAGCGCGTACCCCGCCGTGGGGAGCGTGTACACCGTCCCCGACGGCACCCCGTCCTGCCGGCGCACCAGCTGCGCCCCCACCCCCAGACGCCACCGCCCCCACGCCCCCCCCTCCCCCTCCCGGCGCAGCTGCACCGCCAGCCGGTCGGCCGGCATGTCGAACAGCGCCTCCCCCCGCACCACGTTCCGCCCCCGCACCACCGTCCCCGTGCCCTGCGCCACCCACCCCGCCGGCCCCCGCCACACCGCCAGCAGCTCCACCCCCCGCAGCACCGCCGGCGCCGCCGCATATCGGAACGCCGGAAACGCCCCCCGCAGCGTGACCACCGGCGCCGTCGGCTGCAGGTAGATGAACCCGTCAATCCGGTTGCGGTACGCCGCCACATCCAGCTCCACCCGCGCCCCGTGGTAGCGCACC
>JBILKP010000139.1:0-7178 GCA_044376625.1 Gemmatimonas sp.
TTGCCTGCACCGCGCGCACCTGCCCCCCGGGCTTGAGGAGGTCCGTCTCCTTCGTCCCCGGCGCCCCGCCCATCTGCGAGTACCCCGCCGTGGCCCCCTGCTCGGTGCGGATCACCGTGGTCCCCGACCGGTAGCCGCTGTCCGACCGGGTGAAGTGCCCCACCTTGAGCCCGGGCACATCCGTGATGGAGTTGGTGGGGCCGGGCCCCACCACCGTCACCCGCCCCGGCGGGGCGGGGGGCTGCGCCCCCGCCACCGCCGCGGCCGCCAGGAGCGCCACCAGCGCCCCCGGGGCCGACCGCACCGCCTGCTGCGTCATCCGTGCCATCCGTCGCCCCGCGCTCAGTGGAAGGGGAGGACGGCGGCCGAGGCCTTGTTCTGCACCAGCACGCGGTTCATGTCGTGCCGCATCACCGCCGTGCGCGCGGTGACATCGTAGGTGAAGCCGTCCATCTCGAAGGCGCGCGGGATGAACGCCGGCACCGTGGCCTGCGTGTACGGCTCGCCGTCCTTCGTGTTCGGGTTGGCGATGATCTCCGTCCACGCCACCGGCAGCCGGATCCCCAGGTCGGCCAGCCGCCGCCCCTCGGCGATGAAGATCTCCTGGCGCATCAGGTACACCAGGTACAGCAGGTCGTCGGCGGTGGCCGCCGCGTCGATCGCGGCCGCCGTCACCGAGGTCCCCGACACCGTGGGCACCCGCGTGGTGGCGTTCCGGTCCAGCACGTAGCCGGCCAGCTGCGGCTGCCCGGGGGCAAACGCCACCGTGTGCGCCGCGGTGTTGGGGTAGATCACCTTGCCGCCGGCGCGCCCGCGCTGCTGCACGCGGTTGTCCACCGTCTCCACCGGGCGCGTGGCCACCAGCCCCAGCAGCGCCTTCAGCCGGTCGCGCGCGCCCGCCAGGTTGTTGTCCGACACCGCCGCCTCGGCGAGGATCAGGTGCGCCTCCTCCGCCTTGGCAAACGCCAGCGACGTCTGGATGTTCGCCCCGCGGTTGGGGTGCTTGGGATCCAGGAAGTCCAGCCGCGGGAGCGGCTGCAGGTTGTTCACGTTGCTGGTCAGCACCCCCACCATGCCGTTGTTGGGGCCGTTCACGCCGTCGAAGGTGGCGTTGTACAGCAGCGTCGGGCTGGCGGCCAGCGCCGCCGCCGCCTCCTCCGTCGCCTTCGCCTTGTTCCCCAGCCGGTGGTACGTGCGCGCCAGCAGCAGCGTGGCGGCATTCCGCAGCGCCGCATCGGTGGACAGGGTGCGCGCCTGCGTGAGGTCGGCGACGGCCGCGGTCAGGTGCGCCCCCCACTCCACCACCGGGCCGTTGGGCACCGCGGGGAGCCCCACGTACGTCTCCCCGGCGAACAGCTGCGCCGTCCCCCGCAGGAACGTCAGCTGCGCCCGGTCGTTGGCCGTCACCAGCGGGTCCTTGGGGAACACGCTGTCCAGCCCGAACGACGCCATGTACCGCAGCCGCGCGATGCTGTTCTGGATCGACGTCACCTCGGGGTCGATGTACAGGATGTTCGGCGCGTCCAGCTGCTGGTTGTTCGTGGTGTAGTTGTTGAAGTAGTTGTCCGAGCCGATCTCGGAGTTGAGCACCACCGTGTTGAGCGTCAGCAGGAACTGCCGCTGCGTCCCCCGCAGCCACGCGGCGCCGGCGCCCGGCGTCCCCAGGAACTGCTGGTCGGTGAGGTTGGGGTTGCGCACCTCGGTGGGCTTGAAGCTGTCGCACCCTGCGGCAGCCACGGCGGCCAGCAGCGTGAGCCCCGCGGCCGCGCGCGAAAAGGAAGGTCGGCGCATGGTCAGAACCCGAAGCGGAGGGTGAGGAGGTAGCTGCGGGGGTTCACCTCGGTGGCGTAGTTGAAGCCGCCCACCGCGGCGCCCCCCTGCGTCCCGGCCGACGACAGGTCGGTCTCCGGGTCAAAGCTCGACGACGCCCACCGCCACGGGTTCACCACCTGGAACGCCACCCGCAGGTCCTTCGCCCCGCGCGGCAGCAGCCGCTCGGGCACCCGGTAGTCCGCCGAGAGCGTCCGCAGCGCCACGTAGTCGGTGTTCTCCACCCACAGGTTCATCACCCGCTGCCAGATCGCCGCGCGGCTGCCGTTGTACGGCGCCTGCGCCAACGCCGCCGCCGGCACGTACCCATCGGTCCCCGGCACGCCGTACAGGTAGCGGAACGCCTTGTCGAACGACTGCGCCTGCGCGCCGAACTGGTAGTCCGCGCTGGTGCTCAGCGTGAACCGCGACCCGATCCCCAGCGACGCCCCGAAGCTGCCGAACTTGTCCGGCATCGGCTTCCCCAGGTACTGCAGCTCGCGGATCTGCGTGATCGCGCCGTTCCCGTCGAACACCGCCAGCGCCCCGCGCAGGTACCCCACCGGGAACCCCTCCTGCACGATCCCCTGCACCGTGCTCGCCCCGTACCCGCTGATGGCGAACGGCGGCGTGCCGCGCAGCTTGAGCACCTTGTTCTGCAGCGTGTTGTACGACGCGTTCAGCGACAGGCGCCACGTCCGCGTGCTCACCGGCGTCGCCGTCGCCCGCAGCTCCATCCCCCGGTTGGAGATCTCGCCCACGTTCGTCACCTGGCTCACCTCGCCGGTGGACGGCGCCGGCGGCGCGTTGATCAGCGCGTCCACCGTGCGCGCCGAGTACCACCCCAGCCCCAGCGTCACCTTCTCCTGCAGGAACGACAGGTCCGCCCCCACCTCGGTGGTCCCCGTCCGCTCCGGCTTCAGGTTGATGTTCCCCGGCTGCCCGAACGTCGCCGCCTGCTGCCCGTTGAAGGGGTTGATGGCGATGGTCCGGTCGTTGGCGAACGGCTGCGGGAACTGCCCCGCCACCCCGTACGCGCCGCGCAGCCGGATGTCCGAGAGCAGCTCCTCCGACACCAGCTCCCGCAGCCACCCCTCGCTCCCCAGCGCCCACACCAGCCCCACCTTGGGGTACAGCTGCGCCCCGGTGTTGGCGCCGAACGCCGTGTTCTTGTCGGCGCGCAGCCCCAGCTCCATGGTGTACTTCTCGCGCCAGCTGATGTTGCTCTGCCCGAAGATCCCGTAGTTCGCCACCCGGAACGCCAGGTCGGTGCTCTGCGACACGCCGGCGCCCTGCAGCGTCAGCTGCCCGTCGCGCACGTTGGTCGCCGTGTACGCCACCTGCACGTCGTCGTTCCGGAACAGCTGCGCCCCCACCGACGTCACCACCGACAGGTCCGACCCCACCGCCGCGCTGTGCTGCGCCCCGGCGCTGAAGGTGAACCCGGTGAACGTCCGCTCGAAGTTCTGGATCGACCCGCGGTCCGTCGTCCCCGCCGGGAACGCCCGGGTCGCGATCAGGAACTCGTTCGTCACCACCGACTTCTCGCGGCTGAACCGGTTGTTCATGCCGAACGTCACGTTGGTCTTGATCGCCGGCGTCGGGTTGAAGTCCACCCGGTGCGACGTCTGCCACGCCCGCGTGAACACCCGGTTGTTCTGCAGCCGCTCGGCGTTGTCCACGAACGTCCGCAGGCTGTCGTACCCCGCCGCCCCCAGCGCGTCGATGTCATTGTTGAACCCGAACGCCGACGAGCGCCCCGCCTCCAGCACCCACAGCGACGTGTAGCCGCCCGCGTTGCCGTTGCGGAAGCGCGGGTTGTCGGTCTCGTTGTATGACAGCGAGCCCTGGTACTTCCCCTTCTGCCCGATGTTCGCCCCGATCGCGTTCCGGAAGCCGAACGCCCGGTTGTCGCCGTACACCCGGTGGCTCTCGCTCGCCCGCAGGTTCCCCGACAGGCTGTACGTCACCGCGCTGTTCCCCCCCTCGATCCCCGCCGAGTACTGCTGCGTCAGCCCGCGGCGGTACAGCAGGTCGTCGGTGCGGTCGAAGAAGAGGAACTGCGTCTGCGGCGTGTCAAAGCCCGCCCGCGACTCGAAGTACCCCTTGGTCCCCCCCGCCGTCCCGCGCTTGGTGAAGATCTGCAGCACCCCGTTCGCCGCGTCCGACCCGTACAGCGTCGTCGCCGCCCCGCCCGGGATGAACTCGATCCGCTCGATGTTGTCCATCGGCAGGTCGGCGATCGCGCTCGTCGCCGCCCCCTGCGCGCGCACCCCCGACACGTTCATCCCCAGCGCGGCGATCGTGTTGAGGTTGTCCATCCGCACCCCGTCCACGTAGATGACGGGCGTGCCGTTGTTGCTCACCGACGTGATCCCGCGCGTGCGCATGATCGACGTGGTCCCCGGCTGCCCCGACGTCAGGCGGATCTGCGCCGAGGGCAGGTTGGTCTGCAGCAGCTCGTCCAGCCGCCGCGCCGGCGACGCCTCGATCTTGTCCGCCCCCACCACGTCCACCGTGGTCGCGATGCGGCGCTTCGAGATCTCGCCCCCCTGCCCGGTCACCACCACCGCGTCCAGGTCCATCGGCCGCGACGCCAGCGCCACGTCCGCCGTGGCCACCTGCCCGGCCGCCACCGTCACCGACACCGCCTTCGACGCGTACCCGATCTGGCGGAAGTTCATCGTGCGCGTCCCCGCCGGCACTTCCGTCAGGCGGTAGCGCCCCGAGGCGTCGGTCCGCGCCACCCGCAGCAGGTTGGCGTCGGCAAACACCTGCACATTCGGGAGCGGCACCCCGGTCCGCTCGTCGGTCACCCGTCCGGCGACCGTGCCCGTCCCCTGGGCGTGAAGAGGCGCGGCGGACAGTGCCCCGGCCGCCAGGGCCAGGAGCGCGGCCAGCCATCGGCTGCGGCGTGTCATCAGGACTCTACCTCGAAGAAGGGAAACGGATACCTGCACCACCTGCACCTCCACCAGCGGCCACCGGCCACCACCAGCCTCACGCACTCCCCGTCAGCGCCAGCACCGCCAGCGCCAGCACCTTCGTGCTCTGCACCAGGTCGTCAATCGCGCAGTACTCGTCCGGCTGGTGCGCCAGGTCCAGGATCCCGGGGCCGTACGCCACGCAGTTGGGCACCCCGGCAATCCGGTCCACGTGCTTGTGATCGTACGTCCCGGGGCTCGCCGCCACCAGCAGCGGACGCCCCAGCACCGCCTGCGCCGCCCGGTCCAGCGCCGACACCACCGTCGCCCCGTCCGGCGTGCGCACCGGGTGCACCACCATCAGGTCCCGCAGCTCGTACGCCAGGTCGGGGACCGTGCGCGCCGCCTCCTCCAGCAGCGCCACGATCTCCGCCCGCGTCGCCTCGAACCCCTCCTCCGCCAGGAACCGCCGGTCGAACACCGCCCGGCACCGGTCCGCCACGCACGGCGTCTGGATCCCGTCCACCGGCTGCCCGCCGGCAATCCCGTTGATGTTCAGCGTCGCATGCCGCGCCTGCGGCGGCTGCACCGGCACCGCCGTCGTGCGCGCCTCCAGCGCCGGCAGCAGCTCCCGCCGCATCCGGTCCAGGATCACCCCCATGTGCTCGATCGCATTCACCCCCAGGAACGGCATCGAGCCGTGCGCGATCCGCCCCGCGGTCTCCACCTCGAACCAGTACACCCCGCGGTGCCCCACGTACACGCGGTCGGTGTTGGTGGGCTCCGTGATGATCACCGCGTCGGTCCGCTCCGCCGACACCCGCCCCTGCTGCGCCAGCCACGCCATCCCGGCAAAGCCGCCGCTCTCCTCGTCCACCGTCCCGCTCACCTCGATCGACCCCGCCAACGGGATCCCCGCGCGACGGATCGCCTCGGCCGCGTACACCGCCGCCGTGATCCCCGCCTTCATGTCGCACGACCCCCGCCCGTAGATCTTCCCGTCCCGCACCAGCCCCCCGAACGGGTCCACCGTCCACCCCGCCCCCGCCGGCACCACGTCGAAGTGCCCGTTGAGGTGCACCAGCGGCCGCATCGTCCGCCCGCGCCGCAACCCCACCACGTTCATCCGCGGATGCGACGCCGTGTGCTCCGGACGCCCCGTGGCCACCGGGTAGTCCACCGCAAAGTCGAACGCGGCCAGCCGGCGCCCGATCGCCTCCGCGCACGCCACATACTGGTCCCCCGGCGGATTCACCGTGGGGATCTTCAGCAGCTCCACGGTGAAGTCCACCATCTCGTCGGTGGCGTCTTCAATGGCGCGAAACAGCCGGTCCACCACGGCCGGCGCGGGGTGTGCGGAAGCAGTCATGCGCGCTAACGTCCCGGCCGGTACATTGCTTGTCAAGCATGCAGGGCCCGCGTGACGCGCCGCCGCGCCGCGCGCTGCCACCCTGATACCCGCTCGTGACGGCGCGCGTGCGCGCACCGCGCGCGTCGTCCCGCCCCCACCACGGCTCGCCCCGATGACCGCACACCTCGCCTGGCTCGCCGCCTACGCGCTCGCGCAGCTCGCCCTCGGCGCCTGGATCGCGCGACGCGTCCGCTCCGCCGGCGACTTCTTCGTCGCCGGACGCCGCCTCGGCCCGGGGCTCCTCTTCAGCACCATGCTCGCCGCCAACATCGGCGCCGGCTCCACCGTCGGCGCCACGGGGCTCGGCTACGCCGACGGACTCGCCGCCACCTGGTGGGTCCTCTCCGCCGGCCTGGGCTCCCTCGTCCTCGCCCTCTGGATCGGCCCCGCCATCCGCCGCGTTGCCGCCCAGCACGACCTCCGCACCGTCGGCGACTACCTCGAGTTCCGCTTCGGCGTCACCGTCCGCTCCACCATCGCCGCCCTCCTCTGGGTCGGCGCCCTCTTCATCCTCGCCGGCCAGCTCATCGCCGTCGCCTGGATCCTTAATGTCGCCGCCGGACTCCCCAAGCTCCTCGGCTGCGTCCTCGCCGGCGCCCTCATCACCGCCTACTTCGCCGCCGGCGGGCTGCTCACCTCCGCGTACGTCAACATCGTCCAACTCGTCGTCAAGATCGTCGGCTTCGCCATCGCCATCCCCTACGCCCTCGCCGCCGCCGGCGGGTGGGACGCGGTGCGCGCCCTCCAGCCCGCGGCCGACTACTGGAACCCCTGGCAGGGCGGCGCCTCCGGCCTCGTCTACCTCGCCATGCTCGGCCCGGCCTTCATCGTCTCGCCGGGGCTCCTCCAGAAGGTCTACGGCGCCCGCGACGACCGCGCCGTCCGCCTCGGCGTCGGCTTCAACGCACTCGCGCTGGTCCTCTACGCCCCGGTGCCCGTCCTCCTCGGCATGATGGCCCGCGCCCAGTTCCCCGACCTGGCGCAGCCCGAGCTCGCCCTCCCCACGCTCCTCATGCAGGGCGTCCCCGCCGCCG
>JBILKP010000140.1:0-7083 GCA_044376625.1 Gemmatimonas sp.
TGGTGCGGGCGCATGCGGGGGAGAGCGGCATCATCTACTGCCAGAGCCGCAAGGGGGTGGAGCAGACCACCGCGTACCTGGTGGGCGAGGGGGTGAAGGCGTTGCCGTACCACGCCGGGCTGCCGCCGGAGGAGCGCGCCCGCAACCAGGAGGCGTTCCAGCGCGACGACTGCGACGTGGTGGTGGCCACCGTCGCCTTCGGCATGGGGATCGACAAGCCGAACGTGCGCTTCGTGATCCACCGCGACATGCCCAAGGACATCGAGAGCTGGTACCAGGAGATCGGGCGCGCGGGGCGCGACGGCCTCCCCAGCGACTGCGTGCTGTTCTACTCCTGGGCGGACGTGATGACCTACGACCGCTTCGCCGACCGTAGCGAGGAGGACCAGGTGCGGGAGCGGGCGCGCGCGGGATCGCGCGCCCTCTTCAACCTGGTCGAGCGCGGCGGGTGCCGGCACCAGGCGCTCGTGCGGCACTTCGACGAGGCCATCGAGGGGTGCGGCACCTCGTGCGACGCCTGCAGCGGCGAGACGGTGGAGGCACAGGTGGCGGCGGCGCTGGAATCCGAGCGGGCCGCGGCGTCGCCGTGGCGGCGCTCGCGCGGCGCGGCCCCGTCTGGTGCTGCCGCTGGCGGGGCATCGCGATCGGCACTCGACGCGCATGACCTGGATGCCGACGACCGGGCGCTCTTTGACGCCCTCCGGGCCCGGCGCCGTGAGCTGGCCGACGAGGCCGGGGTGCCCGCCTACATCGTGTTTGGCGACCGGGTGCTGCTGGAGATGGTGGCGCGCCGCCCGCAGACCCGGCGCGAGCTGCTGCAGGTGCCGGGCGTGGGGGAGGCCAAGCTGGACAAGTACGGCGACGACTTCCTGGAAGTGATCGAGGACCACGCCTAGCCGCAGGTCCTTCCCTGCTGCCTCCCCGTATGCCCCTGTTCCCCGTGCAAGGAGCCCGGATGTCCGCCCCCTCGCCCCGTGTTGTCGCGGTCGCCGCCCTGCTGGCGCTGGTGTCGCTTGCCGCCCCCCTCGACGCCCAGCGCCGCCCCGGTGTGGGGACGGGCTTCTACACCTACACGGGGCTGCTCTCGGTCGAGGTGGAAGGGGGGAGCGTGGTGTCGTCCACGGCGTATGTCGAGGCGCCCGCCTTGGCCGTCTCGGGGGTGGGCACGGCGCCGCTCTGGCGGGGGAGGCACCGGGCCTGGATCGTGGCGGGGCGCGTCACGCCGCTCAACGTCGGCAATCGTGGCTGCTACGTGGAGGTTGGCGCCACCGGGTGCCAGGACGTGCGGCACGAGGAGCGGGTGGCGCTGCTCACCGGCGCGGCGTTCGACATCCGCTCCACCCTCCTGCGCGTGCTCGTCGGTCCGGCACTGGTCAGCGCGCAGGGGCGCGACGCGCGCTTGGGCACCACCTTCCGCATCGACTACACCGCCCCGCGCCAGGGGAGCTCCTTTCCCACCCTTTTCCTGACCCGCACCTTCCTGGGGAGCGAGCGCGGCGCCACGGCGGGGCTCACGACTGTGGGCGCCGGGTACCGCTGGGTGCGCAAGCGCTGAGGGCGCACGCGCTGAGGGCGCGTGCGCCGGACGCGGGGGAGGCGTTCAGCGCGCCGCCCCCGCCGGCAGCACCCCGCTCCGCTCCAGCGCACACCGCGTGACCGCCAGGCGCCGGGCCGCGAAATCCGCCGGGGGCGCCGAGCTCTCCAGCACCGTGGCAAAGAAGGTGACCCGCCCCCCGCGCTCCACCCACCCCACCCACCAGCCAATGCTCCCCGGGTCGGGGACCGTGGTGAGCCCCGTCTTGGCGCGCAGCACGTACGCCGGCGTCTCCTCGATGGCCATCATCTCCTTCACCACCTGCGTGGTGCGCGGCGACACGGGGAGCGCATTGCGGAACAGCCGCTTCAGCAGCGCCACCTGCTGCCGCGGCGAGATGCGCAGCCCCCCGTCAATCCAGAAGCGGTCGGGCTCCCCGGTCATGTCCCGGTTGCCGTAGCCCACGTCGTCCAGGAAGCGCCGCAGGAAGCCGGGGGGCAGCCGCCGCACCCCCACCTGGAAGTGCGCCAGCGACGACAGCCGGAACGCCTCCTCCAGCGTGAGGTCGCGGTTGGTCTCGGCCCGGTCGCGCACCACGCTGTCCCAGGGGATCACCCCCTTCTTTGTGGCCACCACCCCCGCCTCCAGCAGCGCCATGCTGCTGAGGATCTTGAAGGTGGAGGCCGGGAGCAGGGCGCGGTCCACCCGCTCGGCGCGCCCGGCCACCCACGTGTTCCGCTGCAGGTCATGCAGCAGGATGGTGCCGGCCACCTGCGCCTCGTCCAGGCAGCTGCGGGCGGCGGGGGATTCGGCCACCACGGGCTGCTGCGGCGTGGGCTGTGCCTGGGCGATGGCGGGAAGCGCCAGGGCCAGGAGGAGCCGGACCATGGGGAGCTGGGGGCGCGCGTGGGAGGACATGGCGGGGGAGCTCGAGGCGGGGAGGAGGACTGCCCAACCTACTGCGCCTCCCGCCGGTGCGTGCCCCCGGCCGCCCCCGGAGGGCGGCGGTGCCCCTGTCGGCGCTGCGCACCCGGCGGCACAATAGGCCACCCCCCTTGCCGAGGATGCCGCCCATGCCAGCCCGTCAGAGCCGCCGGTCGTTCCTTGCCGCCTCCGCCTCCAGCGCCGCGCTGGCGGCCATAGCGGGTGCCCCCGAACTGGCCGCGCAGGTGGCCATGGCGCGCCCGGCGCCCCCGGACGCCGCGCAAGACCCCGACCTGGTGGTGGTGAACGCCCGCGTGCACACCATGGACCCCCGGCAGCCGCGCGCCGAGGCCTTTGCGGTGACCGCGGGGCGCTTCACGGCGGTGGGGGGCTCGGCGGAGGTGCGCGCGCTGGCCGGGCGTCGCACGCGCGTGCACGACGCCAAGGGGATGGCGGTGGTGCCCGGGTTCATCGACACCCACAACCACGGGCGCGGCGAGGTGCTGCTGTACGAGGTGCTGGTGGGGAACCCCTTCGAGGTGGAGCAGGTGAGCATCCGCAGCATCATCGAGAAGCTGCAGGCGCGCGCCCGCCAGCTCCCCCCGGACACCTGGGTGGAGGGGTACTTCCACGATGACACCAAGCTCACCGACCGGCGTCCGCTGACCATGGAGGACCTGGACCAGGTCTCGCGCGAGCACCCGGTGGTCGTGCGGCACCGCGGCGGGCACACGTCGTTCTACAACAGCCGGGCGTTCGCGCTGGCGGGGATCACCGCCGCCACCCCCAACCCCATGGGGGGCACCTTTGACAAGGACGCCAGCGGCCAGCTGACCGGGCGGGTGACCGACCGCGCCACCGCCCCCTTCCGCGCCGTGGGCACGCGCCCGCGCCTGTCCGCCGCCGAGGAGGAACGACGCGCCCGCGACGGCGTGGCGCACATCTCGAAGGAGTTCGCGCGCTACGGGCTCACCAGCGTGCACCACCAGGGGGGCGACCTGCAGGCGATGCAGGCGGTGCGCGCGCGCGGCGACCTGCGCCACCGCATCAGCTACGAGAGCAGCGGCGCCGTGCTGGAGGCGATGATTGCCGCGGGGATCCGCACCGGCTTTGGCGACGAGTGGATCCGCTTTGGCGCCACCAGCGAGCACACGGTGGACGGGTCGTTCTCCGAGCGGACGATGGCGCTCAGCACGCCGTACCCCGGCAGCAATCCCCCGTACTCGGGGAACGTGACGCAGACGCAGGAGGGGCTGGACGCGTGGGTGGAGCGGGTGCACCGCGCGGGGATCCAGGTGAACTGCCACGCCAACGGCGACGTGGCCATCGCCATGTTCCTCACGGCCGCCGAGCGGGCGCTGGCGGCGGCGCCGCGCGCCGAGGCGCGCCCCAAGATCACGCACTGCACGCTGGTGAACCCCGAGCTGGTGCGGCGCATCAAGGCCATCGGTGCGGTGCCGTCGCTGTTCACCACCTACGCCTACTACAACCCCGACAAGTTCGTGCTGTACGGCGAGGCCATGATGCGGAACTGCATGGCGTTCCGGTCGCTGCTGGATGCCGGGGTGCCGGCGGCGGCGGGGTCGGACTTCAGCCCGGGCCCCTTTGCGCCGCTGATGGGGATCCAGGGGATGGTGACGCGCACCGGGTGGGACGGCACCACGTGGGGGGCCAACCAGCGGGTGAGCGTGACCGAGGCGATCGCCATCAACACCATCAATGGCGCCTGGGCGTCGGGGGAGGAGGCGCTCAAGGGGTCGATCACCGCGGGGAAGCTGGCCGACTACGTGATGCTGGCCGAGGATCCGCACCTGGTGGACGCGGGGAAGATCAAGGACATCGCCATCGTGCAGACCGTGGTGGGGGGGCAGGTGATGTACGCGGGGTAGGGGTTGGGATGGCTTCGGTCCGCGACGTCAGGCTTTGGCGACAGTGGCTCGTCGTTTCTTCCTCACCGTGACTGGCACGCCCGCATGAACATTCCGCTGCGCTGGGTCCTGCGTTCGCTGCTTCACCCCACGGTGGCCAGAGCCGTGCCCAGGAGGTGCACGCCGCAGCCCTTGTGGCTCTTCAGGACACGAATGGCAAGGCAGACGGTCGGGCCAACGCGCTGCTGCGCGCGCCAATCATCTGCCGCGACCAGCGCTCCGCCTCTGCGTGGTGACCGTTTGGTGAGGGAATCGGATCCCAGGACCTCCTGCGTCATTGATTTCCTGGACAAGGAATGACGCTGTGGGACGAATGGAGTGACGTTTCGATGACGCCCCATCGGTACCGTGGGTGCGGCGTACGGAGGGCCGTATGCCGTCACCCACGATTCGGGCTGAGCCCGGAGGGATCAATGCGGCGGATGACATGGATTTCTGCAAGTTGGAACGGGGGGCTGCGCCGCCTGAGCGTGGCAGCGCTCGCAATGGGAGCCGCGTGCAGCGCCGATTCGCTCGCGGCGCCCGAGGCGGTGCCAGGCTTTGTCAGCAACATCGCGGTGGATGATGGTGCGAGGCACGCCACCAAGGTTTCGGTGCGCATCCAGTCCTTCACGCCAGGTCGGTCAGTCGTGCAGCATGGCAGTGGCCTCCTTTACGGTACCGTAGTGCATGGACGGGAGAAGGCGCACGGGGAGATTCGGGTGAATGGCAGCGTGACTCGACTCTCGCTAGGGATCATTCGTCGTGGGGCACCGCTGATCGATCGCCTGGAGGAATTGCGGGATTCAACCGGCGCCCGATGGACGGTGCAGAATCTGGTGTCGCGGGGAGGTCGACAGGTGCGCACCGAGATCAGGCGCGAGGGCGAGCTCGTTGGCAGCCAGGAGGTCACGTACTCGGCGGGCGACCGCAGCATCCTGCTGTCTTCGCGCCAGACGGTATTCCGAGATGGAACAATCACTGGCATCATCGAGTATATTGTTGACGACATTGAAGACGAGTCCGAGTTCTCGCCTGCGGCGATCACGGCCGTTGCGATGGCGGCACGGGTTCCGGGTGAGAGACCGCTGCTGCAGGGCGTGGCTGACACGGGCAGGGAGGCTGTATCCCATGGCCGTGTCGCCAGTGTCGAGAGCGGGGGGCCGTGGTGCATTCTTCTGGCAGCCAACATGGCGGCTGCATTTGCGGCGATTGGGCCAGCCTGTACGCCTCCCCACGGGATGCTGACATGCGTCCTTGCGGTCAATTTTGCTGCTCTTTCGTGGCACGAATGGGAGGAGGAATGTGCGCCGAAAGCAACATGAGAACATTCTGGCGTGACGCATCAGGCCATTCAACGGTGAGGAGGAGATCATGGACTTGGACGCGGTGCTGTGGCTGGTCTGGCTGATGGTGGTCGCGGTGAGTGCGGTGCGCTGGTGGCGCATACCGCAGACGCGCCCGGCCAGTGAGGTCGCCCTGTGGTTTAGCGCCAGCCTGGCCGCGTGGCAGTTGGTGGACCTCGTGGGTGTGCGCGGCAGCGTGCTGCAGTTCCTGCTCGGTATCGCCGGGCTGGCGTGCACCCTGGTGGGGGTGTACAGGATCTTCAAGCTCGCCGAGGACAAGCAGTCACACAGGTCGGGCGCATCGCGGGATCGATAGCCTGTACCTGGCGGGAGTCTCCCGTTACCCGTGACCGGAATGCGTGCGTACCGCGGGGGGTGCCTGCTGCACGCGGGGCGCCGTGCGCTTCCAGTCGAGGGTGGACCGTCGTGTCGCGCGGATGGCGGGGGGCGTCGGCCATCGGGCCCGGTGGCCACTGGGGGAGGTCGCAACACAGGACGGGGCGGCTCGCCGTGGTGCCGGCGAACCGCCCCGTTCGTATAGTTGTTGGACTTTCGACCTGCCTAGCTCCCGGGGAGGGACTCGAACCCCCGACAGGGTGATTAACAGTCACCTGCTCTACCACCTGAGCTACCCGGGAATACAACCGGAAACGCCCCCACGGGGGTAGTCGCCAGCCCCCAAGTATCGCCGCCCCGGTGCCCCCCCGTCAAGCGGGGTCCTGGACGGGCGCCCGCCGCTACCGCGTCCCCGCCGACGCCCACCCCGGCAGCACCGTTCGCAGCCAGCGCCCGGTGTGGCTGGCCTCCACGGCGCATACCGCCTCCGGGCGCCCCGCCGCCACCACCCGCCCGCCGCCCTCGCCGCCGTCGGGGCCCAGGTCCACCACCCAGTCGGCCAGCTTGATCACGTCCAGGTGGTGCTCGATGAGCACCAGCGTGTGCCCCTGGTCCAGCAGCCGCTCGAACACCTGGGCCAGCGTGCGGATGTCCTCCAGGTGCAGCCCCGTGGTGGGCTCGTCCAGCACGTACAGCTTCTTCGCCCCCCCCTTGGCCGACAGCGCCAGCTCCCGCGCGATCTTGAGCCGCTGCGCCTCCCCCCCCGACAGCGTGGTGGCCGGCTGCCCCAGCCGCAGGTACCCCAGTCCCACCTGCTGCACCTGCCAGAGCGCCTGGGCCAGCTTGTCCTCGCGCGGGAAGGCCCGGATGGCCTGGTCCACCGTCAGCTCCAGCACGTCGGCGATGTTCCGCCCCTGCACCTGCACCTCCAGCACGTCGGGGCGGAACCGCTTCCCGCCGCACGCCTCGCAGGGCACGAAGACGTCGGCCATGAACACCATCTCCACCTCCAGCGCGCCGGCCCCCTCGCACTGCT
>JBILKP010000141.1:0-7078 GCA_044376625.1 Gemmatimonas sp.
GCGGGGGTGACGGTGGCGTTCCACGCCGGCGACATGCTGGACCCGGCGCTCGGGACCTTCGACGCGCTGGTGGCGATGGATTCCCTCATCCACTACGAGCTGGCCGACACGATGCACGCCCTCACGGCGCTGGCGCCGCGGGTGCGCGAGCAGATGCTGGTGACGCTGGTGCCGCGCACCCCGCTGCTGGTGGCGATGCGCGCCGTGGGACGCCTGTTCCCGCGGCAGGACCGGGCGCCGGCGGTGGTGCCCGTGGCCGAGGGGGCGTTCCGCCGGGCGCTGCTGGACACGCCGTCGCTGGACCGCTGGGGGATGGTGGCCACGCGCACCATCCACGCGGGGTTCTACCGCAGCACCGCCGTGGCGCTGCGCCACGGCTCCTTCCGCCACGCGGCCGGCGCCGAGCGCGCGGCGGAGGCCCGTTCCGCGTCCCGTCCCGGAGAGCCCGCATGGCGCTGACCGCCTGGAGTGTCCTCGCCCTTGGCGCCGCCGCGCTGGGCGGCTGGTACGTCGCCCGCCGCCGCACGGTGGTGCCGTGCACCATCGACCTCGAGGCCACCCACGACCACTTCCACGCCCACGTCGACCTGCAGGGGGTGACCGTCGACCCGGGGGACGAGGTGCTGGTGCACGACGCCCCCAGTCGCATCCCCTTCGGCACGGTGCGCACCATCGAGTCGCGGGCCACGGTGCACCGCGCCAGCTGGCTGCGGCGGCAGGTGGTGCGCCTCACCGGCGGGACGGAACTGGACGAGCTCTACGACGTTGGCTTTGAAGGCTGAGGAACCCATGTACGCGACGACCACCGACCTCCCCGTCCGCCCCGCCCCCAACGAGACCACGCGCGCGGCCCAGCAGGACGCGATGCTCAACCCGCGGTTCTACACCACGGACTTCGCGGCGCTGGACGCCCTGCAGGTCACCCCCGAGAACCGCCGGATGTGGGACGAGATCCTGGCGGAGTTCCGGCGCGACCCCAACAAGGACCACTTCAAGCGGAACGCCGAGTTCGACGCCGACTTCTCCGGGATGGACCCGGAGCTGCGCGAGCAGTTCATCGAGTTCCTCGTCTCGTCGGTGACGGCCGAGTTCAGCGGCTGCATCCTGTACGCCGAGGTGAAGAAGCGGATCCGCAACCCCGACGTCCGCGAGCTGTTCGGGTTCATGAGCCGCGACGAGGGGCGCCACGCCGGCTTCATCAACCACACGCTCAACGACTTCAACGTCGCCGTCGACCTGAGCTTCCTCACGCGGGCCAAGAAGTACACGTACTTCCAGCCCAAGTTCATCTACTACGCCACCTACCTCTCGGAGAAGATCGGGTACGCGCGCTACGTCACCATCTTCCGCAACTTCGAGAAGAACCCCGACAAGCGCTTCCACCCGATCTTCAAGTGGTTCGAGAACTGGTGCCTGGACGAGTTCCGCCACGGGGAGGCGTTTGCGGTGCTGATGCGCTCCAACCCCGAGCTGCTGGCGGGGCGCAACCGGTACTGGATCCGCTTCTTCCTCCTGGCCGTGTTCTGCACGATGTACGTGCGCGACCACGCCCGGCGCCCGTTCTTCGAGTTCATGGGGATCGACGTGGACGACTACGACCGCCGCGTGATCACCCTCACCAACCTGATCAGCCGGCAGGTGTTCCCGGACACCGTGGACACCGACAACCCGGCCTTCTGGGCGCTGCTGGACCGGATGTGGCGCACCACCGACGCCATGCGCCGGGCGGAGGCGTCGGGGGGCGTGCTGGGCGGGGTCAAGGTGGCCCTCCTCAAGGCCGCCAACGTGGTCACCTTCGCGCGGCTCTTCCTCATGCGCCCCGTCACGCAGCCGCTCCCGGCCGACGTGCGCGTCCAGCCGGTCTGGTAGCGATGGCCCCCGGCTCCCCCCCGGCGGCGCTGGTGCGCGCGTGGACCCGCCTGGGGCCGCGCTTCCTGCCGTTCGCCGACGTGGCCTCGTCGGAGGTCCCGCTGTCGCGGCTGCTGCGGCTGGCGCTGTTCCAGCTGTCGGTGGGGATGGTGCAGACGCTGTTCGTGGGGACCCTCAACCGGGTCATGATCCTCGAGCTCAAGGTCCCGGCCTCGCTCGTGGCGCTGATGCTCGCCATCCCCCTGCTGGCTGCCCCGTTCCGCGCGCTGGTCGGCTTCCGGTCGGACACCCACCGCAGCATCCTCGGGTGGCGGCGCGTCCCGTATCTCTGGCTGGGGACGCAGCTGCAGTTCAGCGGGCTGGCCATCATGCCCTTCGCGCTGCTGGTGCTCTCCGAGGCGCCCGTGCGCGGCGGTGCCGTCATCGGCTACGGGGCCACCGCGCTGGCGTTCCTGCTGGCGGGGGCGGGCGCCCACGTCACCCAGACCGCCGGGCTGGCGCTGGCCACCGACGTGGTGCCCGAGGCCAAGCGCCCGCGGGTGATCGCCCTCATGTACCTCATGATGCTGCTGGGGACGCTGGTGAGCGCCCTCGTCCTGGAGGGGCTGCTCCGCGACTTCACCCCCATGCGCCTCATCCAGGTGATCCAGGGCACCGCCCTGTTCACCGTGGTGTGCAACGCCGTCTCGCTGTGGAAGCAGGAGGCGCGGGTGCGCGGCGTGGTGGAGTACGGCCGGGGGGAGGCGCGGCCGCGGTTCCGCGACGCCTGGCGCACCTTCGCCGCCGGCGGGCAGGCGGTGCGCCTGCTGGTGGCGTCGGGGCTGGGGTTCTTCGCCTTCAACCTGCAGGATGTGCTCCTCGAGCCGTACGGCGGCGAGATCCTGCGGCTCAGCGTGTCCGCCACCACGCAGCTGACGGCGGTGATGGCCGCGGGGGCGGTGGCGGCGTTCGCCCTCACCGCGGGGCTCCTCCGGCGCACGGGCGACCCCATCCGGCTGGCCGCCGCGGGCGCGCTGGTCGGGATCGTGGGCTTTGCCGCCATTCTCTTCGCCAGCGCGCTGCAGGCGCCGTGGCTCTTCCGCGGCGGCGTGCTGCTTCTCGGCTTCGGCGAGGGGGTCTTTGGCGTGGGCACCCTGTCGGCGGCCATGCGCCTGCGCGACGCCTCGCAGCACGGGATCGCGCTGGGGGCGTGGGGGGCGGTGTTCGCCACGGCGGAGGGGCTGTCGTTCGCCCTCAGCGGGGTGCTCAAGGACTGGCTGTCCCACCTGGTGGGGCAGGGGGCGTTGGGACCGGGACTCAGCCATCCGGTCGTGCCGTATGCGGTGGTGTACCAGCTGGAGATACTCGCGCTGTTCGCGACGCTGGCGGCGTTGGGGCCGCTCGTCGCGCGGCGGTGGCGTGCCGACGAAGGGGACCGGGAGCCCGCTCCCGCCTTCGGGCTCGCCGACCTGCCGGCCTGACCCTCACCCTGTCCACGGGAGCGGCACATGGAGCAGTACATCGACGGGGCGCAGATCGCGCTGTACGCGTTCTGGCTCTTCTTCGCGGGGCTCATCATCTACCTCCGTCGCGAGGACAAGCGGGAAGGGTACCCGCTGGAGTCCCCGCAGGGGCCGCGGGAAGGATGGCCGCCAGTGCCCGACAAGAAGACCTATATCCATCGCACGCACGACGAGGAGGGGGCGCACTGATGTCCGAGCTCAAGGCGGTGCCGGTTGACGGCTACAACGGGTCCCCGCTGGTTCCCACCGGCAACCCGATGGTGGATGGCGTGGGCCCGGCGGCGTGGGCCGACCGTGCCGACGTCCCCGACCTCACCTTCCACGGCACCAACAAGATCGTCCCGATGCGCGTGGATCCCACCTTCTCGGTGGCCAAGGGCGACCCGGATCCGCGCGGCCTCCCCGTGATGGCCGCCGACAAGCAGGAGGCGGGGCGCGTGGTGGAGCTGTGGGTCAACCGGTCGGAGCCGCAGGTGACGTACTACGAGGTGCAGCTCACCGGGAGCGAGCGGCGCGTGCTGCTCCCCGCGGCGCTGGTGCAGTGGCCCAACTTCGGGCTGTGGGGGAACGACCGCCTCCTGGTGAAGGCCATCACCGCCGCCCAGTTTGCGCACGTCCCCGCCACCAAGCGCGACGACCAGATCACCCTGCTGGAAGAGGACAAGATCTGCGCCTACTACGCCGGCGGGCACCTGTACGCCACGCCGGAGCGGTCGGAACCGCTGATATGAGCGGGGCGCGGGCGGACACGCCGCGGTATATCCGCGGCGTGCCGCACCCGCTGCCGGAGGGGGAGTGCCTCCTGTGGGAGGGAGCCCCCGCCGCGCGGGCCGTGGCCACGCACGTGTTTCACTGGCGCCCGCTGGTCGGCTACTTCGGGGTGGTGCTGCTGCTGTGGATGATGGCCGCCGAGGCTCCGGTTGGCTCCCCGGCGTTTCGCGCCGGGCTGCTTCCGCGGTTGGGGCTGGCCGTGGTCGCCGTGGCGGTCGCCGTCGGCACCGCTGCGGCCGTGGCGCGGACCACCTGGTACGCCATCACCACCCACCGGGTCGTGCTGCGCATCGGGATGGTGCTCCCCATGACCATCAACATCCCCTTCACCCTGCTGCAGTCGGCCGACGTGGGGGTGTTCCGCGACGGCACCGGACAGCTGCGGCTGGTGCTCGCCCGTCCGCACCGGCTCGCGTACATCGCGCTGTGGCCCCACTGCCGTCCCTTCGCCCTGGCGCATCCCGAGCCGCTGCTGCGCGGCCTCGCCGATCCGCGCAAGGTGGGGGCCATCCTGGCGCGGGCCGTGGCCGCACGCGCCGAGGAGGGGGCGGTGCAGGTGGCCGCGCGGTCGCCGGCGCCCGCGCGCGAGGGGACGGCCTCCCTCCCGCAACCTGCCGGCGCCTGACATGAGCGCGTCCATTCGATTTGAGCCGGAACCCGGGGCCCGCGAGGGGGACCCGGGGATCACGGTCCCCACGCCGGCGCTGGTGATGGCCGCCATGCTGCTGGTGACGGTGCTGGCACTGGCGGTGGCCGCCCGTTTCTTCAACACGGGCGCCTTTCGCGAGGCGCCGGCGGCGGTGGCGGTGGAGCGGGCGCTGCACTTCGCCGACGCGCCCAACGGTGGCATCGTGGTGACCGATGGGAGCACCGGCGCGCTGGCCGCGTCGCTCCCCCCCGGCACCAACGGCTTCCTGCGCGGCGCGTTGCGCACGCTGTCGCGGGCGCGCCGCATGGCGGGGCTGGGGGCCGAGGCGCCCTTCCGCCTGGTGCGGTATGTCGATGGTCGTCTGGTGCTGCTCGACCCCGCCACCAACCAGAAGGTCACCATCAGCAGCTTCGGTCCCACGCAGGTAGCCGCCTTCGACCAGTTGCTCCCGCCGGCGGCGGTCTCCCCTCCCGCACCAACGCGCTGAGCCAACCGGCCACGCGTGGCTGGCGCGGGGGCGACCGCGGCTGTCAGCGCTGCCGGGTGCCGCGCCCCGGGATGGCCACGGTGCACGCCAGGTCCTCGCCCGTGCGCAGGCGGCGGTAGAACACCAGGTTGACGGTCACCAGCAGGTCGCCGGATGGCTCAAAGCGTCCGGTCAGGCGGGTGGTCAGCGCGGTGCTGCTCCGCGCCTGGTCCGGGACAATGCGAAAGGTCGAGGCGAAGTAGCCATCGGCATCCACGGTGCTGGGGAAGGTGTCTCCGCCGGCAAAGGCCACCACCAACGTGTCCGCCCCCGGCTCGTGCCGCACCTCGGCGAAGTCCACGGCCCCGCCCCCGCGCTGCCACGCATCGCCGCACGCCGCCGAACCCTCCACCTGCGCCGCCGCATACCGCACGGCGTACCGTCCCGCGACGCCACGAGCGCGCGGGCCGTTCTCCCGGGTGCCCAACAACGCGGCGGCACGCGGGGACCGCGTGGCGCGCGCGGGGGATGACCGCTCCGCCGGTCCCGTCGCATCCGCGCGAAAGCGCACCGTGCTGCCAAACTCGGTGATCACGTAGTCGACCGAGTCCTTGCGCACTTCGTGCCGCAACCCCGTGCGGCGGTCCCGGAACTGGAGTGTGCCGGCGCGCACCACTTCGACGGTGCCCCGCATCACCTCGCCAGTGCGCAGGTGCAATTCGTCGTAGGCGGCGGCCACCGACGGCGGGCCCGGCGCCAGCAGCCGGCGCCCCTCCCCGCTGGCCCGCCTGGCGGGTTGCACCAGCAGCAGCCGCCCCTGATCGGCTGCGGTGGGGAGCAGCGCCCCCGTCAGAGACGGAACCCCGGGGCTGGCACCGGGGGCACCGCCCGGGACCGGCGGTGCCGGCGAGGCCAGACGGCCCGCGGAAACGCCCGCCGTATCGCCCATCGCAGCAGCGGGTGCCGTGGCCGTCGTGGTGCGGCGGTCGGCGTCAAGCGGGACCTGCCCGCTGGACACTCCCCGAGGTGGCGCCGTGATATCGGCCACCGCCGCCGTGGGGGTACGCGCCACCTGGATGCCAAAGGCCACCAGCAGCCCGGCCACGGCCCCCGCCAACAGCCGAGGGACGCGCGGATGGATGGGCGCGGCCAGGGCGCGCGAACGTCCCCAGCCCAGCGGCGGCGCGGCTGCCAGTGGAACACGGGGCATGGGGCGCGGCGAGCCACCGCCCGCAGCGCGCCACGGCGCTGCCCCCCCAAGAGGACGAGCCAGCGTGGGACCGCGTCCTCCGGGGCGCATCGGCGAACCTGCTCCCGCTCGGGACCCGCCACCGCCCGCCATGGCGGTGCCACCTGGTGCCACCCCCCGAGGGTTGCCCGGAGCTGTCGGGAGCGTGCCCCGCGCGGGTGCCGGGGGGGGAGGCGGCGCCACCTGCACGCGGTCCACGGGCAGCACCCCCAACGCCACACCCCAGCACTCGGCGGCCCAGCGCGCCATCTCCGCCTGCACGAACCGCTCGGTGGTCCACTGCAGCACGAAGGGGGACAGCAGGCGGTCCCACTGCGCTGGCGCGACGCGACCGTGGCCCAGCCGCTGGCACCAGCCGCGGCGCACCGCCTCCACGACCAGGTCGGCGTAAGGGCGGTAGTCGCTGCCGGTGCGATCCAGCAGGCGGTTGCGGAACACCTCCAACGTCGGTGCGCTCCACCCGATGGGGTCCTCCCGCACCAGGTCGTGCAACGCCTCGCGCACGCGTACGCGCGGATCGTGCATGGCCCGGTCCACCTGCTAGCGCGCCAGCGCCGCGGGGGCAGCCAGCG
>JBILKP010000142.1:0-7007 GCA_044376625.1 Gemmatimonas sp.
GTGGGGGCGCTGGTGTTCACGCTGGCCTACAGCTGGCTGCTGGAGCCCTTCATCAAGCCGATGGACCTGGGGAAGGTGCGGGTCCAGGACTACGTGGGGGTGGCGCCGGTGGTCATCGCGCTGGCCATGGGCATCGGCATGCTGGCGCTCATGAAGGCGCTCCCCACGGTGCCGGGAGCATCCAAGCGGTAGTCGGGGGTCGCTACCGGGGCGCGGTGGCGCACACGTGCTTCAGCGTCACCGCCCCCACGCTCCCCGGCAGTGGAGGCCCGTACCCCGGCTGCGCCACCACGCGGTGCTGCGCCACCTGCTTCCCCGCCGCGTCCTTGTAGTACCAGTTCTCCTTCACTGCCACCGCCCGCTTGGCGCAGTCCACCATCACGATGGTGCGGCTGGCCGCCCACGTGCCCCCTGGCACCTTCACCGGGGCCAGGAAGCGCACCCGCACCGCCGCGGTGGTGATCCCGCCCGCCGTGCGCACCGACGTGGTCTCCAGGCGCACCGGGTGTCCGCCGGTGATGGTGCCGATGTCCTGCTGCGGCTGGAGCAGGAGCGCGAAGGTCAGGGCGAGGAGGCGCATGCCCGAAATATGGGGGCGCTCACCGGATGGTGTAGCGCACCGCCGCGCCGCCGCCACGCACGGCGCCGACAAAGCGCGGCGCGTCCGCCACGGTTTCCAGCCGCCCCTCCACGGTGACCGCGGTGTCGCGCAGCGATTGCCCGCGCAGCACCACCAGCACCGCCGCCGCCCCCGCCTGCGTGAGCACCACCCCCTGGGCGGGACAGGAGAGGCAGGGGGACTGCACCGTGCCGGTGAGGCGCCGCGCCCCGGGGGCCTCCGACTCCGGCCAGAGCCGCAGCTGTGCGGGGACGCCGGCGGGCACGGCGCCCTCCGCCGTCCACGTCCCCGCCGGCGGGGCGCCACCCTCGCCGATCACGTCCACCGTGCGCTCCCGCACCGCCACCTGGCTGCCGAACACGCCGTAGCCCCCCACCAGCGCCTGCAGCAGCCCGCGCTGCGACACCGGGTCGCTCCCGCTGCGCGCATAGTCGAAGAGGTTGGCGTCCACCGCGCTCACGGTGAGGCGCTGCCGGAAGCCGGGCCAGAAGACGCGCGGACGCCCCGCCACCTGCGCATGCGCCAGCGTCCCCGCCACGAGGTACTCCAGCGAGTCCACGAACGCCTGGAAGGGCCCCGCCGGCGACTCGATGCGCACCGCGTAGCGCGCCGCCTGCGGCACCGCCGGCCACCCCAGGAACAGCGAGTCACGGTCGCGGTCGAATTGCCGCGGGATGCCGCCGCTCACCCCCCCCGGGGCCTGCGGAATGGTGGTGCTGCCGGTCACCACCTCCCCCTCGGCGGTGCGCACGCGCAGCGTGTACCGCCGCCCAGGGGTCAGCAGGAAGGCCGGCACCGGGTCTGGCGCGGGCACCAGCGGCAGCCAGCTGCGGAAGCGGTACACGCCGCTCCCCTTGCCGTCCGGGCGCCACGTGCGGTCCTCCACCAGCACCACGGAGTCGCCGCGCACGGCGTCGGTGACCACCACGCGCGCCTGGCGGATGGGGGTGCCGCCGTCGGCCACGATGGGGTCCAGCGAATCGCCCGCGGTGCGCGGCGGCAGCGGGGCGCCCCCCAGCGACCGCTCCAGCAGGATCACCTGCTCCACCACCCCGGGGATCAGCACGCCGTGCACCACCACCGCGGGCGTGCCGGCGGGGAGGGCGATGGTGTCGAAGGCGCACCCGGCGGCCACGGCGGCCACCAGGGCGCCGGCCGCCACGCCGCGCCACATGCGACGGAGGTTCACGGGCGCTTCCGGTAGGTGAGCGTGAGGTTGCGCACGGGGCCGAACTGCTGCTCCAGGTAGCGGGCGCGCAGCCGCAGCTCGCCGTCGGCCACGGTGCCGGTGTCCACCCAGTCGGCCGCGGCCAGCAGGGCGTAGCGGCGCAGGTACAGCGCCTGCGCGGTGGCCGTGAAGGGGGAGGTGACCGTGTCGGTGACATCCTCCACGCGCGCCCCCGAGGGACGCTCCCACACGATGCGCTTGATGTCGTCCAGCCGCCCGCGGGTGCGCACCTCCAGCCGCCCCTCGATCAGCCGCTTGCGGCTGCCGTCCAGGGCCACTTCCAGCGTGAGCGGGAGCGCGGCGCTCCCCACCCCCACCAGCTCCCAGCTACCGGTGAAGGCCGGCGGCGGTTCCACCGGCGGCGTGTCGGTGCAGGCGCCCCCGAAGGCGCCCATGGCCAGCCCCCAGCCCACCGCCCAGGCCACCCCGCGGCGCGCGCTCACCACGCCACCGTCAGGCCCAGGGTGGGGAGCAGCGGTAGCTGCGACAGGCTGGTGCGCGTGGCCGGCACGGCGCGGAAGTCGTAGCGGTAGGCGAACACGTTGCGGCGGTTGGTGGCGTTGACCAGCCCCAGCACGGGGGTGAGCTGCGTGCGGGCCCGCACGAAGGTGCGCTGCACCGACAGGTCCACGCGCACCACCGGCGGCAGCCGCAGCGCGTTGCGCGCCCCCGCCACCGCCTGCACGTCACGGTCGGTGGCGCCGCGGTCCCAGCGCCCCTGCACGGGGTCGGCCAGCCGCCGCACCAGCTGCGCCTCCACGCCGGTGACGGGGACGCCGGACCCCACCCCCAGCCGCGCCCCCAGCACGGTGCCATTAGCCAGGCGCCAGCTCCCCACGGCGTTGAGGGTGTGCCGACGGTCCTGCGCTGGCGCCCAGGCCTCGGCGCCCAGCGCGCGCGTGGCGCGCACGACGCTGTACGCAATCCACCCGGTGCGCGGGCCGGTGGCCACCTGCCGTACCAGCAGCTCCACGCCGTGCGCGCGCCCGGTGATGGCGCGCACCTCGTCGCCCACCACGTCCAGGTCGTCGCGCGGGTGGCGCTCCAGCAGCGGGTCCTGCGCCACCGTAAAGGCCTCCACGCGCACGAAGCGGTGGCGCGCCACCCACCGCTCCACCCCCACGGCGGCGTGCGTGGCCCGTGTGACCGGGCGGGTGGCGTCGGAGAGCACCCAGCGGTCGAAGAGCCGCAGCGCATCCTCCTCCTCGCGCAGCGCGTGCACCCACTGCGCGGTGCGCCCGCCGGTGAGGGTGACGGCGGTGGAGTCGGCCAGCCGCCACGTGGCCGCCAGCCGCGGCGACACCCCCATCCACCCCGCCCCCGACAGCGCCTCGGCGCGCACGCCGGCCCTCAGCTGCAGCCGCCCCGCCTGCCACTGGTCCTCCAGGAACAGCGCCCCCGACCGCGGGCGCTGCACGGTCCACTCGCGCACCGCGGCCAGCTGGGGCAGCGCGTCCCGGTACAGCAGGTCGTGCTGCACCGCCTCCCACCCCGCGGCCAGCGCGTGCGCGCCGCGCGGGAGGCGCACCGCCCCCGTCAGCCGCCACTCGCGCACGTCATTGCGCTGCGACCGCGCCCCCGCCCCCTCGTCCTGTCGCGACACGAAGCGGGTGACCTGCACGCGGTGCTCCAGCAGCGCGCGCCCCAGCGGCTGCCGCCACGTGAGCCCGGCGGCGTCGTTCCCCCAGTCCAGCGCGTAGGCGCCGTCGGTGCCCAGCGTGTCGCGGCGCTGCGCGAAGTCCTCGCGCAGCCGGTCGCGCCCGTGGTAGGCGGTCATCGACAGCTCGCCCCCCCCGGGGAGCGCCTGCCGGGCATGCCAGTGCGCGTCGGTGAAGGCATACGGCAGGTCGCGGTCGGCCACGGCGCGCGCGATGCGGTCGGCATAGGTGCGCCGAAGCGCCAGCTGCCAGCTGCGGGTGCCCGCGCCGTTGGCGCCCCCCAGCACCATCGACCCCGCCAGCAGCGACCCCTGCAGCTCGCCGTGCACGCCGGGGCGCGCCTCCTCGGTGCTGGTCACCTCCAGCTGCGCCCCCAGCCGCCCCCCCACCGCGGCCGACGGGGCCCCGGTGGTGAGCTGCAGGCTCCCCACGGTGGCCTCCATGAACGCGCCCACCACGCCCCCCAGGTGGAAGGGCTGGTACAGCGGGATGCCATCCAGCCGCACCAGCAGCTGGTCCTGCTCCGCGCCGCGCACGTTGAGCCCCGCGGTGAAGTCATGGCGTGCCACCACCCCGGGGAACAGCTGCGCGGCGCGAAGCGCGTCGGGCTCCCCCACCGCGGGGAGCGCGGCCAGCACGCCCCCCTCCAGCGGGAAGCTGCCGGCGGCGGTCCCCTGCTCGAACTGCTCCCGCTCGGTGAGCGGGGCCACGGTGCGCACGGCGGCCAGCCGGTTCTCCGCGGCCACCAGCCGCAAGACCACCTCGGCCACCGCCCCGGGACGGATGCGCACCGCCTGGTCGGCGGGGGCGTACCCCAGCCGCCGCGCGCGCACCACCGCCGTGCCGCGCGGCAGGGCCGCGAAGGCAAAGCGCCCGCTGGCGTCGGTGAGCAGCTGCTGCGGGACGCCGTCCACCGACACGGTCACGCGCGGCAGCGGCGCGCCGGTGGCGTCGTCCACCACCGTGCCGCGCACCGAGGGCGCCGCCGCCTGGGCGCCCAGCAGCGTGGCGCCCGACAGGGCGGGGCCCAGCCACAGGATCGCCCCGGCCACCAGCCCCCAGCCGCGCTCAGAGGTTCGCATCCATCCACGCCATCCGTTGGTCCAGCCAGGTGAGCATCGCCGATACCTCCCCGCCAAAGCTGCCGGTGACCACCCGATTGGGCCAGACCCACGTGGACAGGATGGGCCACCGCGTGAAGTTGCGCTGCTGCCCCCGCTGGAGGTCGTCCCAGCGGAACATGATCCGCTGGCGGAGGCGGTCCAGCGTGCCGTCGGCGCGCAGCTGCCGCCACCGCGCGCGCACGCGCCCCTGGAAGGCGGGGTCCTGGAAGAGGCGCGTGAACCAGGGCGCGGTGCGCACGTGCCACCCCTCCACGCGGTCGGCGCCGTCGTAGTTCACGTTCCCCAGCGCCAGGTCGTAGTCCCAGAGGGGGCCGAAGGCCAGCTTCGCGCCGCGCGGCTTCACCAGGTAGGCGCTGCGCCGCAGGTTGCCGTCCACGTTCTTCACCAGTTCGTTCACCAGGTACCAGTCCACCGCCGAGGGGACGTCCAGCCAGGCCGCGTAGCCGCGGTCGGGGTGCGCGAAGTCGGGGCCGAACAGCGCGCCCTCGAGGTCCCGCACGTACCCCGTGATGTACGCGCGGTGGCGCTCCCACCCGGGCTCCAGCAGCGTCTCCGGGTTGTTGGCGCAGAACACCATCACCGTGCGCCCCGTCTGGAAGCAGAAAGCCTCGCCCCGGGTCTCGTCCACCTCCAGCTGGTAGCCGCCGGTGATCGCCTCCGCGGTGGTGTCGGCGCGGGTGAGCTCGGGGATATTGATGCGGTCGGGGGCGATGCGCACGTGCTCGGCCAGCTGGTACAGCCCCTCGTAGCGCCCGTTGAGGGTGAGGTGCACGAAGCGCGCGCGCGGCGTCCACGCCATCCCCATCGCCTCCCCCAGCGCCAGGACGGCATCGTTGCGCATGAGCGTCTTGTCGGCGTAGTTGGCCAGCAGCACCCAGTGGCGGCTGGCGGGCATCCCCAGCAGCGGGGCGCTGGCGGCCAGCTTCACCCGGTAGGGCTTCTTGGGCATCCACCAGGTGGAGTTGCCGCGCCCGCGAATTTCCAGCGTGCCGGTGGCCAGCACGCTCTCGGGACGGGCGGCGGCCAGTGCGGCGCTGTCGCGCCCGGCGACCAGCTGCCAGCTCCCGGCCAGGTACAGCTCGCGCGAGGTGATGGGGGCGCCCCCGGCGGTGGTGACGGCCAGCTCGGGGAACGCCGTGGCCGGAACCGGCGGGGGGAGCACCGGCGGCTCGCCGGCACCCGTGGGGGCGTCGCCGCGGCAGGCCGCCAGCAACAGCGTGGCCAGCAGCGTGGCTCGCAGAGTGGCCAGCAGCGTGGCTCCTGGCGTGACCCGCCCGGTCGCCCCCCACGACGCCGCGCCAGGGGGGGCGTACCGCCGTTGCCGGGTGCCCCCGGGGGGGCGTGCCGTCACCACCCCCCCGGCGTCACCGCCCGCCGCAGGTGGGCATGGTGGGGTCGGGGCCTGCGATGGCCGGCCGGTTCGGGCGGTCGGCCACCGCGCGCATCACCTGGTACACGAAGTTCCCCAGCCGCGCGGCGTGGTCGTAGTCCACGTACTGCGGCTCATCGGTGTGCTGGTGGTAGTCCTGCGCGTACCCCGTGGAGAGGTACACCACCGGGATGTCCTTGCGGACGTAGTTCACCTGGTCGCTGCGGCAGAAGCGGTTGAGCGGGTTGGCCGGCACGTCCCAGCTGCGGTCGATGGCCATGGGCTGCGGGATGTTGGCGTTCACCGAGTCGATGATGTCGCCGAACTCGCGCGAGAGCCGGCGCGCCCCAAGCATCTGCACCGAGTTGGGGCCGCCGTACTTCACCTGCTCGGCGCGCCCCTTCCCCACCATGTCCATGTTGTGCGCCGCCACGATGTTCTCCAGCGGCACCGTGGGATGGTCGGTGAACCACCGCGAGCCCAGCAGGCCGCCCTCCTCCCCCTGGTGCGAGATGAACAGGATGGAGCGCGCGGGCTTCTCCCTGGCAAAGCGCTCGGCCACCTCCAGCATCACCACCGTGCCGGAGCCGTCGTCGTCGGCGCCGTTCATGATGGAATCGCGGCGCGGGGCGCGGACGCTGCGCGCCTTGGCGAGGAGCGCGTTGATGCGCGCCTGCTGCTCGGCGGTGGGGGTGCACACCGGGTCGTTGGCCCCCTGGCGGCGGGTCACGGTGTTCACGGCGCGCAGCGAGTCGTGGTCCACCACCTGCGTGTTGATCCCCACGTGGTCGTTGTGGGCGCCCACCAGCACGTACTCCGCGGCCAGCGCGGGATTGCTGCCGGGGAGCACGGCAATGACGTTGCGCGCCGGGTGCGCGCCGGGGCGCCAGGCGTGCTCCCAGCCGCCGGACACGGGGGCGCCGGTGCGCCCCACGGCCAGCTGCTCCACGGCGGCGCCGAAGAGCTGCTCGGCGGCCTTGCGGGAGATCGTGGCGGCGGCCGGGGCGCC
>JBILKP010000025.1:0-19786 GCA_044376625.1 Gemmatimonas sp.
GGCCGACGCGGTGTACGGCGTGACGATGCAGGAGCCCGGGGTCTCGTCGATCGTGAGCGTACGGCTGCGTGGCGGCGCCACCCTCGATGAGGGCGGTGACGCGGCGGCCAGCGCGCCGGCGTCGCCGGGCGACGCGCCTGGCGATGAGCCTGGCGATGAGGCGGAGGTCGAGACAGGGGTCGAGTCGGGCGACGTGCTCGGCGCGCCGGCCGCTGGCGATGGGGGGGGGACCGACGACGCCGGATCCGCTCCCGCCTCGGGCTGACGGGGCGCTGGTGCGTCGGACCGGGGGCGCCCCGGGGCGCCCCTTGCCCCGGCTGGTTGGGGGCGCCTTGGCGATGGTGCTCGCCTGCGCGCCCACCGCGGGGGCGCAGACGGTGACGGTGGAGGGACCCGCCACCTCCCCGCTCCCCACCATCACGCCGGCGTTCACCGTGCGCGTGACGGGCGCCGGCGCCCAGCGCCCCGTGCGCATCGCGGTGCAGGTGGCAGGGACCCCGGAGTTTGCCGCCCCCCTGTTGGCCGATACGGCGGTGACCACGCAGGACACCGTGGTCACCGTCCAGCTGACGCGCCCGCTCCCGGCGGAGACGCCGGTCTACTGGCGGGGCCGTGTGGACCTTGCGGATGGTCGCACCCTCGAGTCCCCGGTGGCCGGCCCACGCGTGGTGCCGCCGTGGGTGCAGCTGCTGGCCCCCAACTCCCCCACCGGCGACGTGTTCGACGTGCGGCGTCCGTTGTTCGTGTGGCGCGCCGCACCGGTGGCGCCCGCCGCGGGCGCCTGGCGCTTCGACCTGGAAATCACCGCGGGGGGTCGGCCGGCCGTGAGCGCCAGCGGGCTCCGGGACACCACGTACCGCCCGCCCGTGGAACTGCAGGCCAGCACCTCGTATCGCTGGAGCGTGCGCGCCTACCGGCCGGGCGGCGAGTCGGTGCGGACCACGAGCGCCGGTTCGTTTTCCATCGTGGACCCGCCGCTCCCCACCAGCACCCTGCTGTACCAGAACTTCCCCAATCCCTTCCCGTCGCCGTCGGGGTTTGCGACCTGCTTCTGGTTCGACGTGGGGGAACCCGGGGCGGAGGTGCGCCTGGACATCCGGGACCTGCAGGGGCAGTTCGTGCGGACCATCATCCCGGGGCGCGACGGCGTGTCCCGCTTCGCCGCGGGGCGCTACGGGCGAGGGGCACCCGGCGCCGGCAGCAGCTGCGACAACCGCTTCACCTGGGATGGCACCGGTGCCGACGGTCGCACCGTGCCCCCCGGCGTGTACCTGGCCCTCTTCAGCGCCGACGGACGCCCGCCAACCGTGCGGCGCATCCTCTTCCGCGGTCGCTGAACCGGAGCTCGGCGGAGGGGGCTATATTCACCGGATTCCCGTCGATCCGAGCCCCTTCGAGGACGTGCCATGCTGGTCGTGATGTCCCCCCGCGCGCTTGCTGCCGACATCGAGCGCGTCTGCGAAGAGATCGCCCGCCAGGGGTTCAAGCCCCTGCCGATGCCGGGTGCCACGCGCACCGCCATTGGGCTCCTGGGGGATGACGCCAAGGTGGACTGGGGATACATCGAGGGGCTCCCCGGGGTGGCCAGCGTGCTCATTGTCCAGAAGCCGTTCCGCCAGGCCTCGCGGGAGTGGAAGCCCGAGAACACCGTGGTGGAGATCGCCCCGGGCGTCCGCTTCGGCGACGGGCCCATCCCCGTGATCGCCGGCCCCTGCTCGGTGGAGAGCGAGGCGCAGATCCTCGAGGCAGCGCACGCGGTGCGCGCCGCCGGGGCCGTGGCGCTGCGCGGCGGGGCGTTCAAGCCCCGGTCGTCCCCGTATGCGTTTCAGGGGTTGGGCGAGCGCGGGCTGGAGCTGCTGGCGCTGGCCCGTCGGGAAACCGGGCTGGCCATCGTGACCGAAGCCATGGACGAGCGCGGCGCCGACCTGGTGGCGGAGTATGCCGACTGCATCCAGCTGGGCGCGCGCAACATGCAGAACTACTCGCTCCTCAAGCACGTGGGGCGACTGGGGAAGCCGGTCCTGCTCAAGCGGGGGCTGTCGGCCACCATCAACGACCTGCTCCTGTCCGCCGAGTACATCCTGGCGGAGGGGAATCCGCACGTCATCCTGTGCGAGCGCGGCGTGCGCACCTTTGACACGGCCACCCGCAACCTGTTCGACCTCACCGCCATCCCGGTGGTGCACCACCTGTCACACCTCCCTATCGTGGCCGATCCCAGCCATGGCACGGGGCTGCGCGCCAAGGTCACCCCGATGGCCCGCGCCGCGGTCGCCGCCGGGGCCGACGGGATCCTGGTGGAGGTGCACCCGTCCCCCGACAAGGCGCTCTCCGACGGGGCGCAGTCGCTGTATCCCGACCAGTTTGCCACGTTGGTCGCCGAACTGCGCGCCATCGCCGCCGCCATCGGCCGCGAGGTGGCGTCGCTCCCGCCGTCCCCCTGAGCCCGCGGAACCCTCCCGGTCCGGCGGGTATCGTGAGGCATGCGCACCAGTCCTGATCTCGGGCCGCTCGCCGGCCTCCACTCGCCCCGCCCTCCGAGGCTCCGGTGGCCCGTCCTCCTGCTGTGGGCGGTCGCGGCAGCGTTTCCGGCGGGCGCGACGCAGGCGCAGGGGGCCCCGGGCGGCGGGGCCGCCGCGGCGGTGCAGGCCTACGAGCGGGCCGCAGCGGCCTGGCGGGGGACGGCCACCCTGGAGGCCCGCTTCGAACAGCGCGTGGTCAACGCCCTCGTGGGGCGCTCGGCGCTCTCCCGCGGAGTCTTCCGGCAGCAGCGTCCCAACCTGGTGGCCATCACCTTCACCGACCCGGCCGGCGACCAGATCGTCGGCGACGGTCGGTTCCTGTGGGTGTCGCTCCCCAGTAGCACCCCGGGCCAGGTGCTCAAGCTCCCGGCGGGGGCCGACGGGGCGGTGGTGGCCGACCTCCTGTCGCAGCTGCTCGACACGCCGCGCCGCGCCTTTGACCTCAGCGGGGGGGACCCGGCCGAGGTGCTGGGGCGCCGGACCCGTCGCGTCGTGCTGGTGCCGCGGCAGGAGGGGCGTGTGCCCTTCACCCGCGCCGTGCTCTGGCTGGACGAGGACGACCCCAGGCCGCTGCGCGTGCAGGTGCAGGATCCCCAGGGCGTGGAACGGACCATCACGCTGCTGACGTGGCAGGCGGGGATCTCGTTGCCGGCGGACGCCTTCCGCTTTGTCCCGCCCAAGGGCGCGCGCGTCGTGACCGCACTCCCGGGCGGACGCTGACGCGTTCGGGAGGCTGACGGGGGAGCGCCGCCCCCGTCAGGGCACCGACGCCGGGAAGACGTCGCGCGGCGCGCGTGCGCGCTGCAGCAGCGTGACCGCCTGCTGCAGCGCCTGGTCATCGCGGCTCCGCCGGAGGAACTCCGCTTCGGGGCCAAACACCAGGCGAGTCATCTCGTACCCCAGCGAGCGCGAAATCCAGCGGGCAGCACTGTCGAACACCGCGCGCGGCGGCGCGACCTGACGCCGCTCGAGATCGCGGTAGACGGCCGCCAACATCCCCGCCGACACCGAGTCGTCCGGGGAGCGCATGCGGCCGCGCTCCAGCTGCGCCTGCCGGGCCAAGGCATCGCGATAGGCCCCGAATTGACGCCCCATGGCGCGCGCCAGCGATTGCACCGCCAGCGGGGGCACCGTGTCCCCTGCCACGAGGTCGGGGGTGATGCCACCGCCACCAACCACCGTGCGGCCCGCCTCCGTGCGAAAACGCGGCCGGATGGTGTCCGGGCGCAGCGGCACCTCGCCCTCCGCGCCGCCGTCGTCGGCCGTCGGGAGCGCCAGCGGGCTGATGCTGCGCCCCAACGGCGTGTACCAGCGTGCCGTGGTGAGACGCAACGCGCCGCCGGCGGGCAGCGGATACACCTGCTGGGCACTCCCCTTGCCAAAGCTGGTCTGTCCCACGACCACCGCGCGGTCATGGTCCTGCAACGCGCCCGCCACGATCTCCGACGCGCTCGCGCTGGCGCGGTCCACCAGCACGGCCAGCGGCAGCGTGGGCCACCGTTGCGCCTGGCTGTCGGCATACACCTGGGGGGGCGCCCCGGCGCGTCCGCGCAGCTCGACGATCTCCTGCCCGCGCTCAAGGAACAGGTCCGCCACGGCCACCCCCTGCTCCAGCAGGCCGCCCGGATTGCCGCGCAGGTCGATGACCAGCGCGCGCGCCCCCAGTCGCACCACCGAATCGACGGCGGCCGCCACCTCCGCCGCCGTCTGTGCGCTGAAGGCGTTCACGTCCACATACCCGACGCCCCCGCCAAAGAGCACCACATGCTGCACGGCGCGCAGGTGCACCTTGTCGCGCACCAACGTGAACACCAGCCGCTGCCCCGCGCGCTCCGCCTCGAAGGTCATGGAGGAGCCGGTGGGGCCCCGAATGCTGCGTAGCGTCTCCTCCAGCGACCACCCGGCCGTGGACTCCCCGTCCACCGTCAGGATCCGGTCGCCCGCCTGCACCCCGGCCTGATGCGACGGCGCCCCGGGCACCGTCTCGATCACCACGGGCCAGCCGTCGCGGACGTCGAGCTGCATCCCGACCCCCGCGTACGACCCCGACAGCCGCTCGTTCAGCCGCCGCACGCGCCCCTCGGTGAGCAGCGTGGTGTACGGATCGTTCAGCTCGCGCAGCACCCCGCGCGCCGCGCGTGCGAACAGCGCGCTGTCCGACAGGGTGTCCACGAACCGCCGCTGGACGGTGGTGAGCACCTGCTCGAACAGCCGCGGGCCGCGCACCGACGCCTGGGTGGGCGGCGGCGCCTCGCGCAGGTCACGGGCCACCCACCAACCGCCGGCGGCGAGGAGCGCGGCAAAGAACAGCCCTGCCACCAGCGTGCGCGACCGCCCGGGGGCAGCCGACGGCAGTTCCGGGAGCTCCTCAGCCATGGCGCGGGGTGCATGCCGCGTGCTCCGCCGGGCGCGACGGTGCGGACGCCGGTGGTGACATCAGCGGTGACATCGGCGGGGCCCCCAGCCACGGGGCCAGCACCGCCAGGCAGCGTGCCAACACGACCTCCGGTGGGCCGGCGGCATCCACGGCACACACGGGCCCCACCTCGGGGTGTACGGCCTGCCACGCGGGGGACAGCGCCTCGGTGAAGGCGTGCGCCACGCGCGCGTGGAAGGCGGCTTCCTCGCGCTCCATCCGATCGGCCGCCCCGCGGGCCGCCATGCGGGCCATCGCCTCGGGAAGGGGGAGCGTCAGCAGCACGGTGCACGTGGGCGCCAGCCCCGCCGTGGCCACCGCATTGATCGACCGCAGCGCCGCCATCGGCAACCCGCGCCCGGCGCCCTGGTAGGCGTAGGTGGACAGCAGGAAGCGGTCCACCAGCACCAGCGCCCCGCGGGCCAGCGCCGGTTGGATCACCTCGCGCACCAGCTGCGCGCGGGAGGCGGCAAACAGCAGCGCCTCCGCCTCCGCCGTGAGTGGGGCGTCGGGATCGAGCAGCAGCGCCCGCACGCGATCCCCGGCCGCCGTGCCGCCAGGCTCCCGCACGGCCACCACCTCGCGCCCGGCGTCCCGGAGGGCCTGGGCGAGCTGCCGCCATTGGGTGGTCTTCCCCACCCCTTCCCCACCCTCCAGGACCACCAACATCCCGCCCCCCGGGGCGCGCGGTGTCACGCCAGGATGATCGAGCTGGTGGCGCCCGCGCGAATGCCGTCGCCGATCCACTGGTTCACGCGCAGCATGAGCTTGTCGAAGTTCTCCTGCGCCGCCACCGCCCGCTGGTAGGCGGCGTTGCCCTGCACCTGCTGCAGCAGCTCGTCCAGCTGGAGCTCGGCGGCCTCCGGCGGCTGCTCGCCCCGTTCGATCTGCGCCTGCGCCTCCTGGCGGATCTGCTCCATCTGCCGCAGGAGCGTGGCGGCTTCGCGATCGTTGGACAGCGCCTCGCTGGAGCGCTTGACGGCCTTGTATTCCTCG
Source organism: Gemmatimonas sp. (assembly GCA_044376625.1). Taxonomy (GTDB): domain Bacteria; phylum Gemmatimonadota; class Gemmatimonadetes; order Gemmatimonadales; family Gemmatimonadaceae; genus Gemmatimonas. The sequence continues at coordinate 5,935 of JBILKP010000025.1, forward strand.
CTCTGGCCGATGCTCCGGCCCAGGTCCTTCGCCTTGTCTTCCAGCATGCGGGCGCCCTCCCGGGGCGTTCAATGGGGAGACCCGCGCCGGAACGGCGCGGGGATGCCACGGGGTCCTGCCACCTCGTCACCGCAACGCGTTCACCCCGCCGGGTCCCGCCGCCAGGGCGGGCGCTGCGCGCGCAGCACCCGGTCCCGGTCACTCCAGTCCCGCACCACCTCCACGGCCACCAGCCCGGCGTCGCGCGCCAGGACGGCGGTCACCGCCGCCCGCTGCGCGTCCACCTCCAGCACCAGCCACCCCTCCGGCTCCAAGTGGGCGGCGGCTCCGGCCAGCAGCGTGGCCAGGCATGCCATCCCCCCGTCTGCGGCGAACAGCGCCACGGCAGGCTCCCAGTCGCGCACGCTGGACGGGAGCGCCGCCGCCTCGTCGTACGCAATGTACGGCGGGTTGGACACGATGACACGGGCCTGCACGCCCGCCAGCGGCGCCCAGTGCGCCCCCTCCTTGAACACCACGGGGGCCATCCGGTGCCCGCCCGTACGCCGGGCCGCCACCTGCTCGGCGTTGGCGCGGGCCACCGTCAGCGCATCAGCGGACACGTCCGTGGCCACCACCTGGTCGAACCGCCCCTCGGTCGCCAGGCTGAGGGCGATGGCACCCGACCCGGTGCCGATGTCCACGGCCACCCCCCCCGGCCGATCGGCCACGCACGCCAGCGCCACCTCCACCACCCGCTCCGTCTCGGGGCGCGGAATGAGCACCCGCGGGTCCACCTGCAGCTCCAGGTGCCGAAAGGCGGCCGTGCCCACGCAATACGCCAACGGCTCCCCGGCGACGCGGCGCGCCGCCACCCGGCGCACGTGCGCCACGGCCTCCGCCGCGGGGGGCGCGCCCTCGAGCAGCTGTGCCGCGCGCGTCGCCGGGGTCCACCCCAGCGCCGCCTCCAGCAGCCACTGCGCCTCGCGCATGGCGTCGGCGCGGACCTCCGGTTCCAGCCGCTCGGCCGCGGCCAGCAGACCGGCCACCTCGGCCCGTACCGCCGCCCAGCTCGGGGCCGGCGCCACCGTCACCGGTGTCCCGCCGCGGCGCGGCTCACCCCTGCAGCGTCTCCTCGGCGTTGGCCAGCGCCAGCGCCTCCAGGAACGGCGTCACGTCGCCGTCCATCACCCGCGCGATGTCGTACAGCGTCACCCCCACCCGGTGGTCGGTCACGCGCCCCTGCGGGAAGTTGTACGTGCGGATCTTGGCCGACCGGTCGCCGGTGGACACCTGCGACTTGCGCAGGCGCGAGCGCTCCGCCTCCTGCTCCGCCAGCCGCCGGTCCAGGAGGCGCGCACGCAGCACCTCCATGGCCTTGAGCTTGTTCTGCAGCTGCGACTTCTGGTCCTGCTGCGACACCATGATGCCCGTGGGGAGGTGCGTGATGCGGACCGCCGAGTCGGTGGTGTTGACGCTCTGGCCGCCGGGGCCGGACGAGCGGAAGACGTCGATGCGCAGCTCCTTCTCGTCGATGCGCAGGTCCACCTCCTCCGCCTCCGGGAGCACCGCCACCGTGGCCGCCGACGTGTGGATGCGCCCCTGCGATTCGGTGGCGGGGACGCGCTGCACCCGGTGCACCCCCGACTCCCAGCGCAGCACGCCGAACGCGCCATCCCCCACCACCCGGAACACCGCCTCCTTGATGCCGCCCATCGCGCCGTCCGCGAAGCTGATGGGCTCGATGCGCCACCCGCGCCGCTCGATGAACCGCGTGTACATGCGGTACAGGTCGGCGGCGAAGAGCCCGGCCTCGTCGCCCCCCGTGCCGGCGCGGATCTCCACGATGCCGGGACGGTCGTCCAGCGGATCGCGCGGAATGAGCAGCGGCAGGAGCGCCTTTTCCAGCTGCTCCTGCTCGCCGCGGAGCCGCTCCAGCTCGGCGCGCCCCTCGGCGGCCATTTCCGCGTCGTCCCCCTCGGCCAGCTCGCGCGCGTCGAGCAGTTCACGCTCCACCCGCTCCAGCCGACCGCCCACGCGCACCACCTCCGCCAACCGGTGATGTTCGCGCCCCAGCTCGGCCAACCGCGGCGCGTCGCGCACCACCTCGGGGTCGGCCAGCAGCTGCTCCACCTCGGTGGCCCGACGCAGGGCCTCGGCCAGGCGATCACGCAGCGGAGAAGGCATGCAGGACGGGGGCGGAATGAGGGAACGGCCGGGGCCGGCACACGACCAGCCGGCACCGCGCCAGCCGGTTGCCAGCCGACGCAGCGCCAGCCGGCGCACGGGGCACGTGACGTGCAACACCATCCCCACGCGGGGACGTCGCCTCCGGCCAGCCGCGGCATCGATCGACACGCCACGACCGTAGGGAGCCGTGAAAGATAACGACCAACACACCTCTCCCGGCATCCCCGCGCTCCCCCTCGACCGGGTGGCAGAGCTGCTGGCCACCGCCCCGCTCTTCCGCGAGCTGGACCGCGACGCCCTGCGCGCGCTGGCCCTGCGCGCCCGCGAACAGCGGGTCCCGGCCGGCGCGGTGGTGATGGCCGCCGGGGAACCCCCCGAGTGGCTTTCCCTGCTGCGCACGGGGCGCGCCGAGCTGTCGGTGCCCAATGAGGGCGGCGAGGCGGTGCGGCTGCAGGAGCTCCACCCGGGAGCCGTCCTGGGAGAGCTCTCCATGCTGACCGGGCGCGCGGCGCTGACCCAGGTGGTGGCCACGGCACCGGCCACGCTGCTGCAGCTGCGCCGCAGTGACCTGCGCCGGCTGATGGACGAGCAGCCGCGGGTGGCCTGGCACCTGGTGCGCGAGCTGGCGCGCCGCCTGCAGCGTGCCGACGCCACCATCGGCAGCCTCGTCCTGCTGGATGTCCCCGGGCGCGTGGCCCGCCTGCTGCTGGAGCAGGCGCCCACGGGTGAGCCCGCCACGCTGGTGCGCCCCTTCACGCACCGCGGGATGGCCAAGCTGGTGGGCGCGCGCCGGGAGACGGTCACGCGCGCGCTGGCCCGTTTCCGGGCGGCGGGCTACATCCGCACCGAGCGGCGCGTGATCACCATCGTCAACCGGAGGGCGCTGGAAACGCTGGCCAAGCCGCGCGCGCAGCCGCGGTGAGGCCGGTGGGCGAGGGGCGGCGTCCGCGTCGACCCCCACCCCCCCGAACGACGCCAGCGGAGGTCAGGGGGGCGGTTCGCCCCACCCGCCACCACCGGGCGTCTCCAGCGTGAGCCGGTCTCCCGGCTGCATGGTCACCCGACACTTGGCCGGCAACACGGCGTCGTTGAGACGGTTCACGCCGCGCGCCCCGGGGGCGCCCCCCGCCGCACCGGGAGGCGCCAGGCGCCGACGCTCCGACAGGACCGTGGCCACGCACGGCACCAGCGCCTCGTACTGGCGCACCACGCCGTCCCCCCCGCGGTGCCGGCCGGCCCCCCCGCTGCCGCGGCGCACGGCATAGCCGGTCACCCGCAGCGGGTACGCCCGCTCCAGCGCCTCAATCGGCGTGTTGCGGGTGTTGCTCATCCCCACGTGCACCGCATCCGGGCCCGCCCCCCCCGCACTGCCCCCCTGCCCGCCCCCGAGCGTCTCGTAGAAGCTCCACCCGGGCGCGCCCAAGGTGACGTTATTCATCGTCCCCTGGCCGGCGGCGGGGATGGGCACCCCCGCCACCCCGCCCGTGGCCGCCGCATCGGCCAGGGCGGCCAGGCAGCAGTCGGTCAGCCGCTGCGACAGCTCCACATTGCCAGCCGCCACCGCGCTGGGGTGGCGCGCATTGGCCACGCAGTCCGCCGGCAGCACCAGGCGCAGCGCCCGGGCGATCCCGTCGTTCACCGGCACCTCGTCGTCGCACAGCACGCGCAGCACGAACACGGCGGCGGCCCGCGCCACCGCGGCCGGGGCGTTCACGTTGCCCGGCACCGCCGGGCTGGTGCCGGTGAGGTCCAGCTCCAGCGTGGCGTCGCGCACCGTGGCCCGCACCACCACGGGAATGTCGGCGTCGCGCACGCCATCCCCCTCCAGTGCGTCCCGCCCCACGCCAACCGCCCCCTCCAGCAGCGCGAGGCGGGCACGCACCCGCCGTTCGGTGTACGCCAGCAGCGCGTCGATGGCCCGCGGCAGCACCGTCGCGCCCATGCGCCGGTGCAGCGCCTGCCACCCCTCGCGCCCGGCCGCGCACGCGGCCCGCTGGGCCCGCAGGTCACCGTCCCGTTCGGCAGGGGTTCGCACGTTGGCCAGCAGCAGCCGCCGGACGTCCTCCTGCGGACGCCCCGCCACCTCCAGCCGCACCGGGGGAATGATGATCCCCTCCTGGAACAGTTCGGTGGCACCAAAGGGCATGCTGCCAGGGCTCATCCCGCCCACATCGGCATGATGGGCGCGCACGGCGGCAAAGCCGATGATGGCGGCCGCATCGTCGGGGTCGGCGATCACCTCCACCATGGTGAGGTCGGGGAGGTGCGAGCCCCCGTGCGCCGGGTCGTTGAGGAGGAACAGGTCGCCGGCCACCGCCCCCGCCGCCCGCACCGCCGCCACGGCCTCGGGCATGGCGCCCAGGTGCACCGGGATGTGCGCCGCCTGGGCGACCATGCGCCCCTGGGCGTCGAACAGCGCGCAGGAGGCGTCGCGGCGCTCGCGGATGTTGGGGGAGAGGGCGCTGCGCTCCAGCAGCGTGCCCATCTCCTCGGCCAGCATCGCGACCCCCTGCGCAAAGACCGTGAGCTCCAACGGATCAAAGGCGTCGGCCACGGAGGTCGCCTCCGGTCCGGGGACGGCGGCCTTCTCCGGGGCGGTCGGGCGCGGGGTCATGCGATCCCCTCCTGGGGGCTGGGGGACACGGGGGCGGGGAGACCGGCCGCCACCAGCACCTCGGCGCACCGATGCCGCCACAGGGCCTGCAGGTCGGCCATGCGCGCCCCGCGCCCGCGATGGGGCGCCATGGACAGCAGCCCCTGCGCCGAGGGATGCGGCATGGCGGCCAGCCGCACCCCGGCGCCGTCCTGGCCATCCAGCACGCGGGCCATGGTCCGCGCGGCCACCCGCCCCAGGGCCAGCACCCCCTGCAGGCCGCGGGGGCGCAGCGCCGCCAGCTCCTGGTGCAGCCGCGACAGGTTGTCCGCACTCTCCAGTTCGGCGCGCGTGGGGGCCCGGAACCGATGTCCATCGTTGGTGGGACATGCGGGCCAGGCGTTCCCCAGGGCCACCCCGTGGAGCTCGGGCACCAGCCCCAGGGCGGCAAAGCGCGCGCCATCCCACGGCCCCTCGGCCACCGCCGGCGGCATCGTCACCGCCCCCAGGGCCGCCAGCGCCTCGTACAGCGGCGCCCCGGCCGCATCGCCCCAGAAGGGGATGCCGCTCTTGTCCGCGCCGCGCGGACCGGGCGCCTCGCCCACCACCAGCACCCACACCGGTCCCTCACGCGGGATGTGCGTGGGCACGGCCGTGCCACCAATGCGGGGGGCGCGCGACGCCGTCACGGCTGCGCCTCCAGCATCCATCCGCCCTGCGGCAGCGTCCGCCCCGTCCACCCCGGGGGAATGCGCAGCGTGGCGTCAGGAAGGCGCACCACCGCCGCCCCGCGCACGGTGCGCGTCATGGCCCGCCCATCGTCCACCTCATCCGCCACGCGGCCGGCGCGTTCGGGACGATGCCACTGCACGGGCCACGGCGTCCCCTCCAGCGCCACCCGCACGCTGATCGCCTCCACCGGCCGGGGGAGCACGAAGCCGGTGCGGGTCTGGTGGCGCGCGGCAAAGCGCGCCGCGATGGCGGCGCCGTCGTCCCCAGGGGCCACGGGGAGGTCGATCTCGTGCCCCTGCCCCTCGTAGCGCACCCGCATCCACCACCGCGGCACCGCCCCCGCCGCCGACCCCAGCGGCGCAGCGGCCTCCGCGAGCAGGCGTGCCACCGCGTCGGCGGCCAGCGCCTCCGGGCGCACCAGGCAGCTGGCCAGCGCCTCGCGCCGCTCGGGGGCCATGGCCAGCCCCAGCGCACTCAACACGCCGGCATGGGGGGGCACGATCACCTGCGTCATCCCCAACCGCTCCGCCAGCCCGCACGCATGCAACGGTCCGCCGCCACCAAAGGCGAGCAGCGGCACGCGCCGCGGATCGATGCCGCGCTCCACCGACACGCGGCGCAGCGCCCGCGCCATCGTGGCGTCCGCGGTGGCCACCAGCGCCTCGGCCGCCCGCACCACCGACACCCCCAGCGGACCGGCCAGCGTGGCCACGGCGGCGGCGGCCCGGTCGGCACAGATGGTGACCCCGCCACTCCACGCGCCGGCGGCCACATGCCCCAGCACCACGTGCGCATCCGTCACGGTGGGTCGCGCTCCGCCGCGGCCGTAGGCGGCCGGCCCCGGCAGGGCGCCCGCACTCTCGGGGCCCGCCCGCAGGGCCCCACCCGCGTCGATCCACCCCAGGCTACCCCCCCCGGCAGCCACCGCCTCCACCAGCACCCGCGGCAACGCGATGGGAATCCCCGCCACCCCGCCGCCGCGCTCCACCAGCGGCTCCCCCTCGTCAATCAGCCCCACGTCGGCACTGGTGCCACCGATGTCGATGGTGAGCGCGCGCGTGATCCCCAGCGCCCGGGCCACGGCAGCGGCCCCGGTCACCCCGCCGGCCGGCCCCGACAGCGCCAGTGCCGCCGCATGGTGCGCGGCCTCGTGCGCAGGCAGCGTCCCGCCCGCCGACGTCATCACCCGCGGTGCGGGGAAGCCCCTGGCGGCCAGCCGGGTGCCAAGCGCCTCCAGGTAGCGTCGCACCGCCGGACGGGCGTACGCCTCCGCCACGGTAGTGGCCATGCGCTCATACTCGCGAATCTCCGGCAGCACCTCATGCGAGCACACCACGTCGGGCGGCTCCGGCAGGTCGGCGCAGGCGGCCACCAGCGCATCGCGCAGCTGGCGCTCGTGCCGAGGGTCGGCGTAGGCGTGCAGCAGGGTGATGGCCACGGTGTCGGGGGCGGCGGCGCGCACCGCCTGCACCACCGCCGCCACGCCGTCCGGTGTGAGGGGGGTGTGCACCCCCTCGGGGACCAGCCGCTCCGCAACGCCCACCACCTGCCCGGCCTGCACCAGCGGCGCCGGGTGGTGCCGCGTGAGGTCGTACAGCGCCGCCCGCTCCTGCCGCCGCAGCTCCAGCAGGTCGGTGAAGCCGGCGGTGGCGCAGGCCAGCACGCGGGCGCCCCGGCGCTCGAGCAGGAGGTTGGTGACCACCGTGGTGCCGTGCGCCACGTGCGCCAGCGCCGATCCCTCCATGCCAGCGGCCTCCAGCGCGGCCAGCACCCCCGCCGCCCGGTCATCGGGCACGGACAGCACCTTGGCGGTGCGCACCGTGCCGTCGGGGTGCACGGCGGCCAGGTCGGTGAAGGTGCCCCCCACGTCGACACCCACGGCGATCCCCGCCGCGGGAGGTGACACCGGGGCGCGCGCGCTCACGGCGTCCCGTCGCGCGCCGGACGCCACAGGGCGGCCAGCAGCCCCAGCTGCACGGGGAGCACGGCCGCCGGCACCTCCCATCCACCTTGGCGCCAGGCGGGGAGCAGCGCGGCCAGGAGGCCCGCCACCGAGAGCAGCACCAGCACCGCCATCATCCCGCGTGCCCGGGGGGACGGGGCGCCATGGCGCCACAGGGCGGCCGGCACCAGCAGCGCCGCCACCAGCCACCCGGGGTGCAACTGCAGCAGCGCGAGATTGCGCCCCATGTACGGAGCGTGCCGCGTGACCGTCCCTGCCAGCAGGAGCGCCGTGCCCAGCACGCCCCCCAGTAACAGCCACAGGGCGGCGAGCCCGGCCGCGAGCCGCCGACCGCCCTTCCCGCCCCGGGTGGCCAGCCCCGCCAGCAGCGCGCCCAGCGCGGCACCCGCCAGCAGCGCCACAGGCCAGCGACGCGGCGGATGGGCCGGCAGCGGCGCCCGGGTGGAGCCGAACAGGACGGAGTCCGCCATCACGAGCGGGGAAGCGCTCGCCCCCGCCTCGCCATTCGGCACCGCGACCACGGCCGGCCGCCGAACATGCGCGAGCTGGTCGGCCAGGTGGTCTGGCAGGAAGGCCGCGTCCCAGAGGGTGACCGGACGGTCGGCCTCACGCCCCAGCGCCAGTTCGATCCCCGCATAGGCCGACGCGCTGCCGTCGGTCACGCGGGCCGTTTCCCCGCGCCAGGTGAGCCCCGCCGGATGGGGGGCCGCCCACGCCCGCTTGAGCGCCCCGCCCAGCGCCCAGTCCAGCAGGTCGCGCACCCGCGTGCTGCAGTTGTCGCGATAGTAGTCGTACCGGTAGTAACGGTTCTCCTCGGCGGCGTTCCAGGCCACATACTCCGCCACCGCACCGCGCTCCAGCGGGGTGAGCGCCAATCGCTGCGCCCGGATGCGCCGATTGTCCCCCGCATACGCCGTGTTGAACACCAGCACCGGATAGCCGGCCATCCAGTACCGCGTGTCCCCGGTGAGGAAGCGGCCAAGGAAGTTCGGCTGGTTGAAGTCGAACATCCCCCAGTTGTAGGCGACGGCCTCGCCGGTCACGGAGTCCTCCACCGCCAGCGCCACGTGGCCGAAGCGCTCGAACACCGCGCCCCCGGGGCCATAGGTGTACAACGTGAGGCGCAACCGCTCCCCCAGGCGCGCGCGCGCGCTGTCCCGCTGGGCGGACGCCCCCGGCGGTGGCGGCGGCGGCGTGGCAGGCACGTTGTCGGGGACACGCTCGGCGCGCGGCGCGGCGGCAAGGGGCTCCGCCTGTGCCACCACGACGGTCGGCGCGAGCGCGACGAGCCCCGCGACCAGCGCCGCGGCCGCCAGCATCGACGGAACCGGGCGCATCAGAACCGGAACTCTTTCCCGTCGTCCGCCGCCTTGTAGATGGCGTCGACCACGCGCTGCAGCTTCACCTGGTCGGTGGGGGGCTCGTACGGGGCGTCCCCGCGGATGACGGCCACGAAGTGCGCCAGCTCGGCACGGTAGCTCTGGAGGAACGGGCTTTCCCGCGCCGCCGCCCCCGACGGCGAGACGTCCAGCGGGCGGCCGTTGAGCTCCTTGAACACGCGCAGCGGCGCCAGGCGCCCGCTGCCACGGGTGCCATGCACCTCGAACCACCACCGGTCCTCATCGCCCGCATACGCCCACGACACCGACAGGTCCACCACCACCCCGCGCTCGCATTCGAGGAACAGCTGCAGCGACTCCTCCACGGCCCCGGCGCCACGCGGACGGCGCATGGCCGAGGAGACGCGCACCGGCGCGGGATCGTCGGCCATCCACAGGGCCAGGTCGAGGAGCGGGAGCCCCAGCTCCTGGAAGGCCCCGCCGCCGGCTTCGGGGCGGTTGTTGCGCCACCCTGGCGCCGAGGCGCGGCGCTGCAGCGCCCCCGCACGGATGGCGGTGATCTCCCCCAGCTCGGCGTTGCGCAGGAACTGGTCCAGCGCCTGGACGTCCGAGCGGAAGCGGTGGTTGTGCCCCACCACGAGGCGCCGGTCGGCCTTCTGCGCCGCGGCCAGGCACCGCTCCACTCCGCGCCCGCTCAGCGAGAGCGGACGCTCGCACAGCACGTGCAGCTTCTTGCGCAGTGCGCTCAGCACGTGCGGCTCGTGCAGGTGGTTGGGCGTGGCAATCACCACCGCGTCCACCAGGTCGCTGTCCAGCAGCTCCTCGAAGTCGGTGAACACGTCGGGGACGCCGAAGCGGTCGGCGAGGGCGCGGGCCTTGGCCCCGTCGTTGTCGCACAGCGCGGCCAGCACGGCGCCCTTCTGCCGCGCCAGCAGCGGGATGTGGGTGAGCTGGGCGATGGCGCCCGCGCCCACCACGGCGATGCGCACGCCGTCCTTCATGGGGGACCTCCGGGGGGATGCGTCTCAGTCGGCCGCGCCGACCACGGTCCCCGGATAGTAATGCTGCAGGATGGTCCGGGCATCCTGCCCGGCCCGCGCCCGCCCGATGGCCCCCCACTGGCACATCCCCACGCCGTGGCCGTGCCCCACGCCGCGCAGCCGGAGCGACGCCACCTGGCCGCCGTCATGGGTGGCATGCTCCACGGCGAAGTAGGTGCTGGCCAGCGAGCCCCCGCGTCGGCCGCGGAGCCAGCCGCGGAGCGCGGCCGCTCGCACCGGGACCTCCCCCCCGTCGGTGGACAGCACCAGCGTGCCGATGCGCCCCGACCGGCCACGGCTGGCCACGCGCACCGCCCGCACGGGCACCCACGCGACCGCGGACGGCTCCTCCGCGCCCCCCTCCGGGGCACGCCGCGCGAGCACGCGCCGCACGGCCTCCGACAGGACCGCCGCATCCAGCTCCTGGGTCCAGTGGCTTTCGGGGGCGATGTCGCACCACGCCCGGCCCGTGGCGGGATCGTGGTCGTCCACGGGGCGCAGGAACGGGGCCTCGGGCGCATCGTCGTCCCATGCCTCGCCCGGGGCGGCGGTGCGTCCCCCGCACGCCGCCGAATACGGCGCGGTGACCACACGCCCGTTGTAGCGGAGTACCAGCCCGGCGGTGGCCGCCACCGCTGCATCGGCCAGGGGATACTCGACCTCCACCCCGCCGTAGCCCTGGTCGGCCACCCCGGCCCGCAGGTGCCACCCCCGTGCGGGGAGCCGCCCCTCGTCCCGAGGGACCCGGACGGTGGCGAAGCTGCGCGCCGCAATGGCTTGCGCCTCCAGCGCCGCGCGATCGGTGGCTGTCCGGGTGCCCAGCTCCAGTGGCACCACCCCACGCAGGTACCCCTCCATGGGGAGCCGGTTCACGACCGTGAGCCCCGAGGTGAGCGGGAGGATCCACAGCTCTCCCCGGTAGCGACGCCCGGCGTACTGCACCAGGGCGCCGGCGGCGGTCGGCCGCGCCACCAAGGGCCCGGGGCGCCAGGGCGTGCGGTCCCCACCCTCTCCCACCACCCGCAGCAGCCCTCCCTGCTGCTCCACGCGCCACCGCTCCCCACCCATCCCCCGCACCAGCACCCGCGCCCCGCCCTGTTCGGCCAGTTCCCAGCCGGCGGTGGCGGACAGCGGCGCAACCGAAAGCGCTGTCGCCAGTGCCACCCGGACCATGCGCTCACGGGACGCCGTGACGGCGCGCTCAGGGACGGCGCGAGGCGCAGCCTCCGGCGCCACCGGGGGCCCCGGCAGGGGCCCCATCACGCGGGCCCCGCTCCGCTGGGCGTTGCGGGCCCGCGGCACGCACGCGGCCGCCAGCAGCACGCCCGCGGCGCACACGCCCAGGGCGCCAGCCAGGATGGCCGGGGTCCGACCCCACCGACCGACACCGAGGGGGCGGCGCATGGCGCCTAGGCCCCCACGGTGCCGCGGGCGTCAGTCGCGCCCGGCCACCGCCGCGCCGAGGGCCCCGTCCAACCGGTCGAGGGTGCTGGCGATCTCGGCGTCCCCGTGGGCCGACGACATGAACGCCGCCTCGAATGCGGATGGCGCCAGCGATACCCCCCGCCGCAGGGCGGCGTGGAAGAAGCGCTTGAAGAGGGCGACATCGGACTGCTTGGCGTCATCAAAGCTGCGGACCACCCCGTCCCGGAAGAAGAACCCCCACATCGAGCCGGCGTGCCCGGCCGTGAAGGGGACGCCGTGACGGGCCGCGATGTCACGCAGCCCCTGCACCAGCTGCCCGGTGCGGGCCGCGATGCCATCGTGCACCTCGCGGGTGAGCGCCCCCAGGGTGGCCAGCCCGGCGGCCATGGCCAGCGGGTTCCCCGACAGCGTCCCCGCCTGGTACATCGGCCCCGCCGGCGCCACCTGCTCCATGAGCGCCCGGGACCCGCCATAGGCCGCCACCGGCAGTCCGCCCCCAATCACCTTCCCCAGGGCGGTGAGGTCGGGGGTCACGCCAAACCGCTCGCGCGCACCGCCGTAGGCAATGCGGAAGCCGGTCATCACCTCGTCGAACACCAGCAGCGCCCCGGTCTCGTCGCACAGCGCGCGCAACCCCTCGATGAACCCGGGGGCGGGCTCGATGAAGCCGCTGTTCCCCACCACCGGCTCCAGCATGATGGCCGCCAGCGGGACCGACCGGGCGACGGCGGCCGCCGCCTCCAGGTCGTTGTAGGGGCAGGTGAGCGTCAGGCGCGCCAGCGCGTCGGGCACCCCCGGCGAATCGGGGAGCCCCAGCGTGGCCACCCCGGAGCCGGCACGCACCAGGAACGCGTCCGCATGGCCGTGGTAGCACCCCTCGAACTTCAGCAGGTGCTCGCGCCCCGTGACGGCGCGCGCCAGCCGGGCGATGCTCATGGCCGCCTCGGTCCCGCTGGAGGTGAAGCGGACCATCTCCAGGTGGGGCATCCGGTCGGCGATGCGGTCGGCCAGCAGCACCTCGCGCTCGGTGGGCATCCCGAAGCTGGTGCCGTCCCGCATGGCGGCGGTGAGCGCTTCCAGCACCACGGCGGGGGCGTGCCCCAGCACCAGCGGCCCCCACGACAGCACGTAATCCAGGTAGGCGTTGCCGTCGGCGTCCCACACCGTGGCCCCCTGGCCGCGCGCCGCCACCACCGGCTCGCCGCCCACCCCGCGGAAGGCCCGCACCGGGGAGTTGACGCCGCCCGGGAAGCGCTGGCGCGCGCGCGCCATGATGGCCTGCGAACGGCGGGTGTCGAGCGGCGGGACGGAGTCCCCGAGCGGTGCGGTCATCGGCCGTAGCTCCCTGCGCTGGCGGGTCCCTCGCCCACCAGCGGCAGCGCGCGCGCCGGTCGGCGGCCGGCAGCCGCGGGGGCGTCCGCCACCCGCACCAGCTCGGCATGGAAGTCGAAGTCGTCCACCACCTGCGTGATGCGCACGTCGGCAAAGGCCCCCGGGGCCAGCGCCCCGGCCACGTGCACCAGCCCGTCAATGTCGTCCGCCTGCCACGGCGCGCGCGCCAGCCACGTCCCCGCGCCGTCCCCCGCGCGCTCCACCAGCACGCGCACCGTGCGCCCCACGTGCCGCTCGTACCGGTCGGCGGTGATGGCGCGCTGCAGCTCCTCCACCCGCTCCTTGCGCTCGCGCTTGACCGCCTCGGGGACGTCATCGGGGAGCGCATGCGCCCGCGTCCCCTCCTGCGGCGAGTAGGTGAACACCCCCACGCGGTCCAGCTGCAACTCCTCCAGGAAGTCGCACAGGATGCGGAAGTCCTCGTCGGTCTCCCCCGGGAACCCCACGATCACCGTGGTCCGCACCGCCAGCCCCGGGATCACCTCGCGGTAGCGGGCCAGCCGCTCGCGGATGGTGCGCTGCCGCTCGGGACGGCGCATGCGCGCCAGCACGGCGTCGCTCCCGTGCTGCATCGGCGTGTCCAGGTAGGGCACCAGCCGCGGCGACGACGCCATGACCTCCAGCAGCCGCGGCGTGATCCCGGCGCTGTACAGGTACAGGTTGCGGATCCAGGGGATGGAGGTCTCGCGCAGCAGCGCCTCGAGCAGCTCGGGGAGCCCCGCCCCGTCGCGGCGGTCGCGCCCGTAGTGCGCCAGGTCCTGCGCCACCAGGTTGAGCTCGCGGCACCCCTGCGCCTCCAGCAACTGCGCCTCCCGCACGAGCTCGGGGAGCGCGAACGAGCGGTGCCGCCCCCGCATCAGCGGAATGGCGCAGAAGGCGCAGCCGTGGTCGCACCCTTCGCTCACCTTGAGGTAGCGCACGTGCGGCGTGTCCCCGCCGAACAGCCGCACCCCCGGGTGCTCCACCAGCGCGCCCCCCAGCAGCCCGCGCTCCACCAGCTCCGGCACCAGCCGGTCGGTCTCCGAGGTCCCCAGGAAGACATCCACCTCGGGGAGCGCCTCCAGCAGCTCTGCCTTGTGGCGCTCCACCATGCAGCCGATGGCGAACACCGCCTTGCAGCCCCCGGTGTCCTTGAGCCGCGCCGCCCCCAGGATCGCCTCCAGCGACTCCTGCTTGGCCGCGTCGATGAAGCCGCAGG
>JBILKP010000001.1:0-55452 GCA_044376625.1 Gemmatimonas sp.
CACCTCCAACCTCACCCCCTCCCTCCGGCAACTCCGACACCCGGGTCACCCCCACTGCCGGCGATCGTCGCGAGCGCGGCCCCACCTACGGCGACCTTGTCGGCAACAAGGGGGGGCTCACCGCGCTCCTCTTCGCCGCCCGTGACGGCCGCGTGGCCGCCGTGGAGGCGCTCCTCGCCGCCGGCGCCGACCTCAATCACGCCAGCGCCGGCGACAGGACCACGCCGCTGCTCATGGCCACCATCAACGGCCACCTGGACCTCGCCAAGGCGCTCCTCGACCGCGGCGCCAACCCGCGCCTGGCCAGCGAGGCCAACGCCACCCCGCTGTACGCCGTGGTCAACGTGGTGTGGGCCCCCAAGGCCGCCTACCCCAACCCCGTGGCCCAGCAGCAGTCGCGCATCGGCTACCTGGAGCTCATGGAGGCGCTCATCGCCAAGGGCGCCGACGTCAACGCGCGGCTCTCCAAGCACCTCTGGTACATGTCGTACAACTTCGACCAGCTGTCGGTGAACACGGCCGGCGCCACCCCCTTCTGGCGCGCCGCGTACGCCACCGACCTGGACGCTATGAAGCTGCTGGTGCGCCACGGCGCCGACCCGTCGCTGGCCACCTACAAGCCCAAGGGGCGCAACCCCGGCGCCGAGGAGCCCGACAGCGAGGGCGCGGTGACGGACCCTTCCGGGCTCCCTCCGGTCCCCGACAACGGCCCGGGAGTCTACCCCATCCACGCCGCCACCGGCGCGGGGTATGGCGAGGGATTTGCCGCCAATGCGCACCGGCACGCCCCCGATGGGTGGCTCCCCACCCTGCGCTACCTGGTCGAAGAGCTCAAGGCCGACGTCAACGCGCGCGACTTCAAGGGCTACACCCCGCTGCACAACGCCGCCACGCGCGGCGACAACGCCATGATCTCCTACCTGCTGGCCAAGGGGGCCAACCCGCACGCGGTGGCCCGCACCGGGCAGACCACGGTGGACATGGCGAACGGGCCCGTGCAGCGCGTGCCCCCCTTCCTGGAGACCATCGCGCTCCTGGAGAAGCTCGGGGTGAAGAACAACCACAAGTGCAAGAGCTGCTGAGCCAGCAGCGCCCCCCTTTCGTCACGTCACATGGAACGCCCCGCCGGCCATTTCTGCTGGATCAACGTGGTCACCCCCGACCCCGATGCCGACCGCACCTTCTACGCGGAGGTGCTGGGGTGGACGTTCAGCGAGATCCCCGGCATGGGGTGGCTGGTGCTGGTGGACGGCAAGCCCGCCGGCGGCGTCTTCCCCAACGTTGCCGGCGACGGTACCACCCATCCCCCCGGCATCGGCGTGATGGTGCGCGTGGATGATGCGGCGGCCATGGCGGCGCGCATGCGCGCGCTGGGCGGACGTGCCACCGACCCGTTTCCGGTGGGGCTCGGGATCATGGTGGACGCCGCCGACCCCGAGGGGGCGGGGATCGACCTCTGGCAGGCGGGGCCGGGGGGCGCGGCGCTGCACGATCCCATGGCCGAGGGCGCGCCCTTCTGGTTCGAGCTGCTCAGCCGCGACGTGCCGCGCGCGGTGGCCTTCTATCGCGACCTCTTCGGCTGGACCGCCGCCGCCCACCCGGGGGGCGATCCGCCCTACATCGTCCTCTCCTGCAACGGCGAGGGAATTGGCGGCATCATGCCGGTGACCCCCGCCATGGGCAACCCGCCAGCCTTCTGGGGGGTGTACATGCACGTGACCGGGGTGGACGCTGCGGTCGACCGCGTTCGCCACGCCGGGGGGAGCGTCTTCCTGGAGGCCCATGACATCCCCGGCGTGGGGCGCATCGCGGGGGTGGCGTCGCCCCGCGGCGTCCACTTCTACCTGATGGCCCCGGTGATGCCCTCCCCGCCGCCCCCCGCCGCTACGGCTTGAGCGTCCGCAGCAGCTCCGCCGCCTCCCGCTTCCGCGTGTCGTCCCCCAGTTCCTGCTCCGCCATCGCGGCGACCCCCTGCAGTCGCGTCCGCGCCTCGGCGGTCCGGTCGTCCGCCGCCAGTGCGCGCCCGTACTCCAGCTCGAACATCACGAAGCCGGGGCGCAGCTCAGTGGCGCGCCGCAGGTTGGCCAGCGCATCCGCCAGGTTCCCGAACCCCAGCCCCAGCGGCATCCGCAACGGGCGCGGTGTCTCCGTCAGCTTGAGGTGGGTGCGCCCCAGGATGTAGTGCGCCGACGCCAGCGTGGCGGCCGGCGCCCCGCGCATCCCGATCACCTTCTCCGCATCCTCGCGCGCCTGCGCCACGAAATCGGCGGCGTCCAGCACCCCGGAAAACAGCGCCACCTTCCCCGCCGCCGCGGCACGGCGCAGGTAGCCGTCCGGCGCCGCCGGACTCACCTTGATGGCCCGTTCGGCGAGCTCCAGCGCCTCGCGATAGAACCGGTCCTGCGCCTTGCTCTGCGCGGGAGCGACGTCCCCCTGCAGCACCCGCACGCGCGAGAGGCGCCACAGCACCTCGAAGTCCCGCGGAGCCGTGCGTGCGGCGTCGTCCATCGCCGCCACCGCCGGCGCCAACTGGCGCGCCCCCAGCAGCGAATCCACCCGCATCAACGCCACGGGCTGGGCGAGGGCGGGCAGGGGGAGCGCCAACAGCGCCGCAGCGAGGATCCGGGCACCAGCGTGGGTCGCGGGGCGGTTCAGGCGGGGGAACGCAAACATGGGCGGGGAGGACCGGGGTGGACGAGTCGGAGTGCGTTGCGTTTGCCGACAATACTGTTCAGGATTCGCTGTCGCAGTTTCTCCCACCTCCCCTGCTCACGCAAGCGCTTCCCCCAATGCCCCGTCCCCCCCGTGTCGTCCGCGACGGTATCCGCGCACACCGTGGCCATCCCGCAGGCGCCCGCCGGGCGGTAGCGCTGGTCTCCGCCGCACTGGTCGCCCTGCCGATCGTGCCTGCGTCGGCGCGCGCCCAGCGCGAGCGCCTCGTGCTGCGCGTGGACGCCTTTGGCGGCACCGGGATCACGGCCCCCTCCCGCACCACCCCCAACGGCGACGTCACCCAGCGCTCGGTGCAGCTCCAGGCGGCGCACCGGATCCTGCTGGATGGCGGCAACACCATGCTGCTGCTGGGGGCACAGTACCGGGGGGTGCGGGTCACGCTCCCCACGGCGGCGGGCACGCCATCAGGAGCGCCCACCGACCTGCACGTGGCCGCCGCCGACCTCTGGCTGCTGCGCACCCTGGACGACCGGCACACGCTGGTGACCGTGCTCCGCCCCGGGCTCTACGGCGACCTTGACGACGCTGGCGCCCAGTTCCGCACCGAGGGGGCGCTGTTCGTGGACCGCATCCTCTCGCCGCGCACCACCGTGGGGGTGGGGCTGTCGTACGGCTCCAACTTCGGGCGCGTGCTCCCCATCCCGGTGGTGCACGTGGTGGCGCGCCCACGGCGGCGGCTGCTGCTGGATGCGCTGCTCCCCGCGCGCGCCGACCTCTGGTGGATGCCGCGCAAGGGGCTGGACCTTGGCCTCGGGGCGGGGCTCGTGGGCGCGCAGTACGGCGTGGCCGGCGCCAATCGCCTGGTGGCCGGTGCCGACGCCCTCTGGCTGGCCAATGCCACCATCGGCCCGCAGCTGCGCTGGGCGCCGCAGGGGGGGAAGCTGCAATTCACCGCCGACGGCGGCGCCACCGTGCTGCGCCGCCTGCGCTACGCGCGCGGGGGGACCGAGCTGGTCGACCTGGCCCCCGGCAACGTCCTCTTCGGGCGCGCCGGGGTCCAGTGGCTGTTCTGAGGGACTGCGGTCAGTTCCCCCCCTTCTTCCCCGTCGGCAGCGTGAGGTAGTCCACCGCCAGCCCGGTCATGGCGCGCACACCGGTGATCAGCGCCCCCTCGTCGGCGAAGAACAGCGGCGAGTGGTTCACCGGCACCGTCGCGGGGTCCTTGTCCTTGGGCGTCACCCCCAGGAAGAAGAAGATCCCGGGGATCTTCTGCGTGAACACCGGGAAGTCCTCCGACCCCATCACGGGATTGATGAACTGCACGCCGTTGGCCCCCGCCGCGCGGCGCAGCGTGGGGAGCATCCGGTCGGTGAGCGACGTGTCGTTGGCCGTCACCAGCCCCCCCTGGTCCACCTTCACGATGGCCGTGGCCCCGGCGGAGCGCGCGATGTCCTCGGCGGTGCGCGTGATGCGCCGCGCGATGTCCGCGCGCATCGCGTCGTCGAAGGTGCGCAGCGTCCCCACCATCACCACGCTGTCGGGGATGATGTTGCTGCGGTTCCCGCCCGCGATCTGCCCCACGGTGAGCACGCTCGGGAGGTAGGCCACGTTCACCTGACGGCTGGCGATGGTCTGCAGCCCCAGCACCACCTGCGACGCCACCACGATGGGGTCCACCCCCGACCACGGCTGCGACCCGTGCGTCTGCTTCCCCTTGATGATGATGCTGAAGTTCCCGGCCGCGGCCATGATGGGCCCTTGGCGCACGCCGATCGACCCCACGTGGGTGGGCCACACGTGCAGCCCGAACACCGCGCTGGGCGCCGGGTTGGTCAGCGCCCCGTCATCCACCATCGCCTGCGCCCCCCCCAGCCCCTCCTCGGCCGGCTGGAAGAGGAACTTGATGGTGCCGGGGAGCTGCGCCTTCATCCCCGCCAGCACCTCGGCGGCGCCCATCAGGATGGCCACGTGGTTGTCGTGGCCGCAGGCGTGCATCACCCCCACCTCCTGCCCCTGCCACTGCGTGCGCACGGTGCTCCTGAAGGGGAGGTCCACCAGCTCGGTCACGGGGAGGCCGTCCATGTCGGCGCGCAGCGCCACCACCGGCCCCGGCTTGCCGCCGCGCAGGATCCCCACCACGCCCGTCTTCCCGACCGGGGCCTGCACCTCCATCCCCAGCGCCCTGAGGTGCGCCGCCACCACTGCCGAGGTGCGCTGTTCCTCGAAGGAGAGCTCGGGGTGCTGGTGCAGGTCGCGGCGCCACGCGACCACCTTGGGCATGACGGCGGGGAGCTTGGCCTCGATGAGCCGCACCAGCTCGCTGGACGGGGCCGGCTGGGCGGCAACCGGGGTGAAGCCGAGCGTGGCGAGGGCGGCGGCCGCGGCGGCTACCAGGGCAGGGGAGCGACGCATCATGAAGTCGGGACCGGGGGAAGGGGCGGAGCTCCCCACGCGGGGGGCTCCCACCACGTTACGGCGCCATGGGGGCGGGTCGCCACAGGTGCGGCGCGAAAATCAGGGGCTTGAAATACCTAGTAGCTCAAGGTATGGTACTCCTATGCCTTGAGCTGCTATGCACAGCGCTCCAAGGTAGGAGTAATCCCTAACCCCCGGCCGCATGGACATCGGCAAGGACCTCGTCGCCGCCTCCTCCACGCCCCTGGTGCTCGCCATCCTGAGCGAGGGGGACAGCTACGGCTATGCCATCCTCCAGCGGGTGCGCGAGCTCTCCGGCGGCCTGCTCAGCTGGACCGACGGCATGCTGTACCCCGTGCTGCACCGCCTGGAGCGACAGGGGCACGTGGAGGCGCGCTGGGAGGCGGCCCCCACGGGGCGCCAGCGCAAGTACTACCGCCTCACCACCGCCGGGCGCGCGCAGTTGGACGAGGAGCGCCGTCAGTGGCAGGCGGTGGACGCGGCGCTGCGCAGCGCCTGGCATCAGCTGTCGGCCAACATCCCCGACCTGCTTCCGGCGCCGCGGGCGCCGCTTCCCCATGGAGCCTGACCCATGACTGCCCCCACCCCCGATGGGATGGCGCCACGCGATCCCTCCGTCCCCCCGTCGTTTGATGCGCCGCTGGAGGCCCAGGTGGCCCGCTGGCGCGAATACCTTCGTCATCGGCAGGCCATCCATGCGGTGGACATCGCCGAGCTGGAGGACCACCTGCGCGAGCAGGTGGCCGGGCTCATGGACGGCGGCCTGGCCGCCGACGAGGCGTTCCTGGTGGCGGTCAAGCGGCTGGGGGCGGTGGACGCCTTGTCGCGCGAGTTCGCCCGCGAGCACGCCGAGCGGCTGTGGAAGCAGCTGATGGCCTTCCCCGACGACGGCGTCGAGGGGCCGGACGGCGCGCGGCGCACGCGCACCGAGGCGTTGGTGGCCTTCGGCTTCGCCCTGCTGGCGGCGCTGCTGGTCAAGCTCCCCGAGCTGTTCGGCGTCAACCCCGACACCGACGACGTCTTCTACGCGCGCAACCTGGCGTTCTTCGTCCTCCCGCCGTTGGCGGCGTTCTTCGCGTGGAAGCGGCGCCTGGCGGCGGGGACGGTGCGCGCGCTGGCGCTGGCCTGTGCCGCGGCGCTGGTGGTCGCCAACGCCTATCCCCTCTCGGCCAAGGCCGACACGCTCACGCTGCAGGCCATGCACCTCCCCATCGCCCTCTGGCTGCTGGTGGGGGTGGCCTATGCGGGGGGGCGCTGGCGCGAAGGCACAGGACGCATGGACTTCGTGCGCCATACCGGCGAACAGTTCATCTACTTCGTCCTCATCGCGCTGGGGGGCGGGGCGCTCATGGGCACCTCGGTGGCCCTCTTCCAGGCCATCGGCATCGACCTCGAGCCGGTGCTTGAGTCGTGGATTGCCCCGTGCGGCGCCGCAGGGGCCATGATCGTGTCGGCCTGGCTGGTGGAGGCCAAGCAGAGCGTCATCGAGAACATGGCGCCGGTGCTGACGCGCCTCTTCACGCCGCTGTTCGCCGTGGCGTTGCTGGTGTTCCTGGGGGCGCTGGCCTGGAGCGGGCAGGGGTTCCGCGCCAACCGCGACCTGCTCATCGCCTTCGACCTGGTGCTCGTCCTGGTGCTGGCGCTGCTGCTGTACGCCACGTCGGCGCGCGACCCGCGCGCGCCCCGCTCGCTCTTTGACGGCGTGCAGCTGGTGCTGCTGCTGGCGGCCCTGGCCGCCGACGTGGTGGCGCTGGGCACCATGGCCGCCCGCATCGACGCGCTGGGGTTCACCCCCAACCGCACCGCCGCGCTGGGGCTCAACCTGGTGCTCCTGGTCAACCTCGCCTGGTCGGCGGTGCTGTCGGTGCGCTTCCTCCGCGGGCAGGGGCCGGTGTCGGCGCTGGAGCGGTGGCAGGTGGCCTACCTGCCGGTGTACGGCGCGTGGGCGGCGGCGGTGGCGGTGGGGTTTCCCCCCCTGTTCGGGTTCCGGTAGGGGGCGGGGGCTCCGGGGCGGTCGGCGTTAGCTTGTGTCCATGACCGCCCCTACCCTCTACCGCCTCCTCAACGCCGACGGCAGCACCATTGCCAGCCCCGTCAAGGGCACCCTCGGCGGGCACCGCAAGAATCGCACGTATGGCCGCCTCGACTGCAAGGCCGCGCGACGCGCCCTGCAGAACGGCCGCAGCTACGAGCAGCAGCGGGTGTTCTTCGCCGACGAGGCCACCGCCATCGCCGCGGGGTACCGGCCGTGCGCGGTGTGCCTGCCCGAGGCGCATGCGCGATGGAAGGCGGGGGAGTCGGCCCGCGGGTAACGGCGGCGACTGGCGTCGCCCCGGTTTGTCGGCGCCACGCTCAGCCGCCCCTCACCGGCATTGGGGCCCCCCGGGTTCCCCCTCGGCGAGCCCAAGGGGGGTTGCCGGACCAATCCCCACCCGGCACTCGAGCTCGTCGCGGGTGTATCGGCGATGCGTGGCGCGGGCCTGAAAGCCGCGCGCCGAGACGTCGCTGATGTAGATCGTGACCCCCGCAAATCCGGGCGGCGCCATGAAGTTGGCATAGCTGCCCGTGGCCAGCTTGTGCTGGTCCGCGGCGTACACCGTGGTGCGCAGCGAACGCCGCACCGCATGCAGGGCGCTGTCGCGCCGCCCCTGCGGGGTGCAGCCGGTCAGGCCGCTGACCGCCAGGCCGCAGGCGGCCACCAGCAGCGCACGGCAGCCCCGCATGCGCCGGCCCCGCCCCCACCAAGTGGCGTGGAGAGGGCGCACGGGGGGCTGGACCATGGTGGTCGCGGTGGCCGCGGGGGGGCGCATGCAGGGGGACATGGGGACACGGTTGCCGAGGTCGTCGCCGCCGACCGCATGGCGGGGTACGGACCCGGGGGGACGCCGCACCGGCGGCGTGGGGCCCGTCGAGGACGACGGACCGCCGTGCGGGGTTTCTGCAGGGCCCCCGTACGCCGCGCCGGAGGGCCCCCCGGGCGGCAGGGTGTCCGCCGCCAGCCCCGAATCCCCTCTGCCCTGGGACCGCCGCCAGCAGCGTCCCCGGTTGACCATGATCGCTCACCATGGTTCCGTAAATCAATCATGTACACCCCGAGCCACTTCGCCGAGTCGCGCGTCGACGAGTTGCACCGCGTCATCACCCAGCACCCCCTTGGCGCGCTGGTGCACCAGGGCCCGCAGGGGCTGGATGCCAACCACATCCCCTTCCTGCTGGACGCGGCGCCCGCACCGCACGGCACGCTGCTGGCCCACGTGGCGCGCGCCAATGCCCTCTGGCAGGAGGTCACCGACGGCGCCCCGGTGCTGGTGATCTTCCGCGCCGCCAGCGCCTACATCTCCCCCAACTGGTATCCCAGCAAGCCGGAGACGCACCGCCACGTCCCCACCTGGAACTACCAGGCCGTGCACGTGCACGGCACGCTGCACATCCGCCACGACGAGCCGTTCCTCCGTGGCGTGGTGGCCCGCCTCACCCGCGACCACGAGCGCCAGAGCGGCCAGCCGCGCCCCTGGAAGATGACCGACGCCCCCCGCGACTACGTGCAGCAGATGTTGGGCGCGATCGTCGGCATCGAGGTGCGCGTCGCGCGGATGGAGGGGAAGTGGAAGCTGGGGCAGAACCGCGAGGCGCGCGACCGCGAGGGGGCGGCGGCGGGGCTTGAGCGGCTGGGGGAGACGCTCACGGCGGAGGCGATGCGCGGGGCGAAGGGGACGGCGACGTGAGCACCGGCCGCGCGGCGGCGCTTCGGGTCGCCCTCCTGGCCGCGCTGGCCACCGCCTGCCGCGCCCCCGAGTCCGCCCGCGCCCCGTTCGAGGCGCCCGCGCTCACGCTGGTCCCCGCCCCCGCGCTCCGCATCGAGAGCCCCGTGGGGAGCGACTGCAACCGCCCGTCCTTCTGGATCGGCGACCGCTTCTACCAGGTCGTCTCCAACCAGCACGCCTGGCGCAGCGTCGGCGGGCGCGACGCGGCCACCGCCCAGGCGTTCACGCTGGCGCGCTTCGCCGACGACCATCCGGCCTTTGCGTGGGACAGCGCCAGCCGGTGGTATGTGCGCGACATCAACAGCGCCGCGGACCCCACCCCCACCCCCATGCGGTGGATCGAGTCGGTGTATCGGCGCCCCGCCGACGGCGCGCTCTTCGGGTTGTATCACCTGGAGGAGGGGCCGTACGTCCGCTGCGGGGCCCCCTTCGAGCGCCCGTATCTCTCGGTGCCGCACATCGGGCTGGCCCGGTCGGACGACGACGGCCTCAGCTGGCGCAACCTGGGGCTCATCCTCAGCGACGGCAGCTTCCCCATCCACTGCGACCTCCCCATCCGGTTTTTCGCCGGCGGCGTGGGAGACCCCAGCATGGCGGTGGGCCCCGACAGCGCGTACGCCTACATCGCCTTCACCGACTACTCGGGACGCGACCCCGCCACCCAGGGGATCCAGCTGGCGCGCCTCGCGCTGACCGACCTGGACGCGCCGCTGCACCCCGACGGGCGCAGCAAGGCGCGGCGCTGGCACCGCGGCACGTGGAGCGGCCCCGGCCTGCAGGGCACCCCCGGGGCGCGGGTGGGGCAAACCTGGGCCCCCGTCCCGCTGGGGCAGGGCACCCCCATCCTCCCGCCGGCGCGCTCCTGGCAGGACCCGGCCGGGGGCGGCTTCTGGGGGCCGTCGCTGTCGTGGAACACGCATCTGGGGGCCTTCGTGCTGCTCCTCAACAACGTGTCGGGGGCGCGCGCCTTCGACGCGGAGGGGAACTACATCACGTACCTCCCGGACATGGCGGCGCCCCTGCCCGTGCCTCGCGTGCCGCAGCGCCTCCAGGACCTGCCGGGGGCGCCGGCGTCGGGGTGGTACGTGCAGGCGCTGGGGGATCCCGCCATGCAGGGGACCAGCGCCCTCACCGGGCAGGATGCGCGCCTGTTCGTGGGGGACCGCTCCACGGTGCGGCTGCGTTTCGGGCGCTAGGGGAGGGGGGACGCACAAACGGCCGGTTCCCAAGGGGGAACCGGCCGTTGGACTGTATCTGTTGTCCCAGTCGGGGCGACTGGATTTGAACCAGCGACCTCCTGCTCCCGAAGCAGGCGCTCTACCGGGCTAAGCTACGCCCCGTGCGACTCCGTCCCGCCACTCCACCGACCCGTCACGCGCCTGGAAGGACTCGAACCTCCAACCTTCTGATCCGTAGTCAGATGCTCTATCCAATTGAGCTACAGGCGCTTGCACCTTCACCGGCCGGAGCCGCCCCGCCGGAGCCGTCCCGGCCTCCGTCCCGCCCTGCTGGGTCCCGCATGGGTCGTACAAGACTCGAACTTGTGACCTCCACGATGTCAACGTGGCGCTCTAACCAACTGAGCTAACGACCCAGACATCGTCCCGCGCCAGCAGCCTGCACCTGCACCTACGAGGAGCGGGAAACGGGACTCGAACCCGCGACCCCAACCTTGGCAAGGTTGTGCTCTACCAACTGAGCTATTCCCGCACGGGGCCGGAGGAGCCGCCACAGCGACACCCGCCAGCCACCGGTCCGTCCGCCTGACCGTGAGCCACCACACCCACCCTGCCACACGAACCGTCCCGGGATGGAGGCGAGGGGAATCGAACCCCTGACCTCTTGAATGCCATTCAAGCGCTCTCCCAACTGAGCTACGCCCCCGGGCGCGACACCCTCGCGCTGGCGGCTCCGGCAACCCCGCCGAAGTCCCGGCGCGAGGGCGTCAGGAACCGCAGATGATAGCGGGGTGTATGTCCTGCGTCAAGCTGTTCACCCATGTTCCCGCACCGCGCGTGGGAACCCGAGACTGGCGCCAACCCTTTCACCTCGTATCTTGGAGGGCTCCACCCGGAACGCGTCACCGGTTACGCCGCGCCGCACCCGGCCCGCGGGGCCACCCGCCCAGGGCCACTCGCCGCGCGCCCGCACGCCTCCGGTCACTCGCAGGCATCGCTCCGCACCGCTCCACCTCGCCGTGCTTCGCCTGTTCGCGCCACCCCACTGTCGTCCGTCTTCTTCGCTCAATATCTGCGCCTGAGCTCGAGCATATGACCACCGAAGTCAAGCGGAAGCGCCGTCGTGCCGCCCCGGCGGGGATCGCCCCCTCCGAGCCGGAGCGCGACATCCTCGACCAGTACCTCTACGAGGTCAGCACCTACCCCCTCCTCAAGGCCGCCGAGGAGATCGACCTCGCCAAGAAGATCCGCGCCGGCGACCAGGACGCCCTCCAGGAGCTCGTGAAGCGCAACCTGCGCTTCGTCATCTCCGTCGCCAAGAAGTACCAGAACCGCGGCCTCCCCCTCATCGACCTCATCGGCGAGGGGAACGTCGGCCTCCTCACCGCGGCGCGGAAGTTCGACCCCGACCAGGGGGTCAAGTTCATCTCCTACGCCGTCTGGTGGATCCGCCAGGCCATCCTGTCGTCGCTCGCGCGCCAGGGGCGCACCGTCCGCGTCCCCCTCAACCGCACCGCCGACCTCTCCCGCATCATCAAGGCCTCCGAGCTCCTCCGGCAGAAGCTCCGCCGCGAACCCTCCCCCGAGGAGCTCTCGCAGGTCACCGGGCTCTCGGTGGACGTCGTCCAGTCGCTCGCCGCCCTCAACACCGGCGATGTCCGCCTCGACGCCCCCATGGACCCCGACGGCGACCGCTCCCTCATCGAGCGCTTCGTCGCCGACGAGATGCCCGACACCGAGGAGGAGGCCATGAACCGCTTCCTCACCGACGAGATCGAGCAGGCCCTCGGCACCCTCCCGCAGCGCGACGCCAAGGTCCTCAAGCTCTACTTCGGGCTCGAGGGGGGGCGCGAGCACACCCTCGAGGAGATCGGCTCCATGCTCGGCGTCACCCGCGAGCGCGTCCGCCAGCTCCGCGATCGCGCCCTCAAGCGCCTCCGCGAGGGCGACGTCGGCCGCGCCCTCTCCTCCTTCGCCGCCTAGCCGGCCACCGGCCCCCGCCTCCGGGCGCCCCCGCGCGGGGGCGCCCGCCCCCGGCGGCCCGCGGGACGCCGCCCCTCGCGCGACGCCCCGCCGCCCGCCATCTTCGACGGGCCATGATCGAACTCAAGGACGTCCACAAGGCCTTCGGGCCCAAGGAAGTGCTCCGCGGCTTCTCCCTCCAGGTCCGCGAGGGGGAGACCATGGTCATCATCGGCTTCTCCGGCACCGGGAAGTCCGTCGCCATCAAGCACATCGTCGGCCTCCTCGACCCCGACCAGGGGGAGGTGTGGGTCGACGGCCAGCGCGTCGACCAGCTGGACCGCAAGGCCCTCTACGCCCTGCGCGGCAACATCGGCTACGTCTTCCAGTTCGCCGCCCTCTTCGACTCCATGACCGTCGGCGAGAACGTCGCCATGGGGCTCCGTAAGCAGGGGCAGCTCGCCGAGGCCGAGATCACCGTCCGCGTCCGCGAGGCGCTCGCCCTCGTCGACCTCCCCGGCGTGGAGGACCGCATGCCCGCCGAGCTCTCCGGCGGCATGCGCAAGCGCGTCGGCATCGCCCGCGCCATCGCCCTCCGCCCCAAGTACATCCTGTACGACGAGCCCACCACCGGCCTCGACCCCGTCACCGCCGCCACCATCGACGCCCTCATGGTCCGCATGCGCGACCAGCTCGGCGTCACCGGCGTCGTCATCACGCACGACATGCGCTCCGCCTACACCGTGGGCACCCGCATCGCCATGCTCTACGAGGGGCGCGTGCGCGCGGTGGGCACGGTGGACGAGATCCGCCACAGCACCGATCCGGTGGTCCGGCAGTTCATCGAGGGGAAGCCCACGCTCGACGACGAGCCCGCCCCGACGGCCGCCCCCCTGGCCGCCGCGCCGGCCTGACGGCCGATGCCCCCGACGCCGGCCCCGCGGCCGCGCCCCGCCCCCGCCCCCGCCGAGCCCGCCCGCGAGACCTCGGCCGGGGGGGTCGTCTTCCGGCTGGAAGGCGGGCAGCCCCGCTACCTCCTCATTCGCGACAGCTACCGCAACTGGGGCTTCCCCAAGGGACACCTGGAAGGGGAGGAAGGCGCGGAGACCGCCGCCCTGCGCGAAGTGCGCGAGGAAACGGGGCTGGCCGACGTCACCGTGGAAGCCCCCATCGACACCATCGAGTGGTCGTTCCGCTTCCGCGGCAAGCGCATCCACAAGGTGTGCCACTTCTACCTCATGCAGGCCACCAGCGCCCGCACCCGGCCGCAGCGCGCCGAGGGGATCACCGCCTGCCGGTGGGTGCCCTTCGACGACGCCGTGCGCATGGTCTCCTACGCCAACGCGCGCGACGTGCTCCGCCGCGCCCACGCGGCGGTGACCGCCCCGTGAGCCGGCCGTGAGGGGCGCATGACGCCGGCGCCGCGCGGCACCGGCGAGGGAGGGGCGCCCCCCCTCACCGTGGTCACCCTGCTGCGCCGCGAGCGGGCGCGCACCCTGGTGCGCGCCGCCTTCCCGCGGCGCCGCGCGCAGCTGGTGGCCGCCCGGTCGGCCGACGCGGTGGCCGAGGCCGTGACCACGCAGCTGGTGGACGCCGTCCTGGTCGATGGTGGCGCCGGGGAGGAGGCCCAGCGGCTGGTGGCCCGGGCCGCCGACTACCCCAGCATCCCCACCCTGCTGATCACCCCGCTGCTGCCGGCCGACGCGCCGCTGGTGGGGCGCGCGGTGGCGGGCGGGGTGGCCGACCTGCTGGTGGAGGGGGTGGACGAGGCGGCGGCGCGGGAACTGGTGCTGCGGCATGCCTTCACCCCCCGTTTCGAGCGGGCCCTGGCCACGCCGCCGGAGGGGCTGCGGCTGGGGTCGCCGCTGCAGCTGGCCGTGTGGCAGGCGCTGGTGCGGCGGGCCGGGCGCCCGGTGCGCACCGACCAGCTGGCCCGGGAGCTGGCCGTCTCCCGGGAGCACCTGTCCCGGTCGTTCGCCGTGGGGGAGGCCCCCACGCTCAAGCGGGTGATCGACCTGGTGCGGCTGATGGCGGCGGCCGAGCTGGCCAAGAACGCCGCCCTGGACCTCCGGCACGTGGCGCGGATCCTGGGGTTCGCGTCGGCCAGCCACCTGAGCGCCACGACGCAGCGGCTGGTGGGGACGCGGGCGAGCTCGCTGACGCGGCTGCGGACGGTGGACCTGCTGCAGCGGGCGACCGCCCCCGGTTGCTTTGCCCCCGGCTCGTGATAAATTTCACAAGCTGGCCCCGGTAGGCGGCGCCGGCGTCCCGCGGCTCCCCGGCGGCGCCACGCCCGGTCCGCGCGCCCGGCCACAACGGCGCGCGCGCGGCGCCCGCTCCCTGTTCCGCTCCTGGTTCCGCTCCTGGTACCGCGCGTCCCGATCCCTCGTCCCTTTCCCGCTCCTCCCAGCGTTCTCATGGCCACCGACACCGCCCTGCGTCCCGGCGAAATCAAGGACATCCTCCTCCGCGAGATCCAGGCGGCCGACCTGGCCGACCTCAACGTCGAGGAAGTCGGCACCATCCTCGAGGTCAAGGACGGCATCGCCCGCATCTACGGCCTCGGCAAGGTCATGGCCGGCGAGATGCTCGAGTTCACCGCCGCCGCGACCAAGCAGGTCATCACCGGCCTCGCGCTGAACCTCGAGGAGGACAACATCGGCGCCGTCATCCTCGGCGACTACCTCCAGCTCAAGGAGGGGGACGAGGTCCGCCGCACCGCCCGCGTGCTCGAGGTCCCCGTCGGCCCGGCGCTCGTCGGCCGCGTCGTCGACCCGCTCGGCCGCCCCATCGACGGCCTCGGCGACATCGCCGCCACCACCTACCGCAAGGTCGAGTCCCCGGCCCCCGGCATCATCGTCCGCCAGCCCGTCAAGGAGCCCCTCCAGACCGGCATCAAGGCGATTGACTCCATGATCCCGATCGGGCGCGGCCAGCGCGAGCTCATCATCGGCGACCGCTCCACCGGCAAGACCGCCGTCGCGCTCGACACGATCATCAACCAGAAGGGCCAGGGCGTCATCTGCGTCTACGTCGCCATCGGCCAGAAGGCGTCCACCATCGCCGGCGTCGTCGAGCGGCTCAAGCAGGCCGGCGCGATGGAGTACACCATCGTCGTGGCCGCCTCGGCCTCCGACCCGGCCCCGATGCTCTACATCGCCCCGTACTCCGGGTGCGCGATGGCCGAGTACTTCATGTACCACGAGGGGAAGCCCACGCTCTGCGTGTACGACGACCTCTCCAAGCAGGCCGCCGCCTACCGCCAGCTCTCGCTGGTGCTCCGCCGCCCCCCCGGCCGCGAGGCGTACCCCGGCGACGTCTTCTACCTCCACAGCCGCCTGCTCGAGCGCGCCGCCAAGCTGCGCGAGGACGGGGACGTCGTGGACGGCGTCACCATCCTCAAGCCCGGCGGGTCGCTCACCGCGCTCCCCATCATCGAGACCCAGGCCGGGGACGTGTCGGCGTACATCCCGACCAACGTCATCTCCATCACCGACGGGCAGATCTTCCTGGAGACCGACCTGTTCAACGCCGGCATCCGCCCGGCCGTGAACGTCGGCATCTCGGTCTCGCGCGTGGGCGGCTCGGCGCAGACCAAGGCCATGAAGAGCGTGGCCGGGCGCCTGCGCCTCGACCTGGCCCAGTTCCGCGAGCTCGAGGCGTTCGCCGCCTTCGCCTCGGACCTGGACGCCGCCACCAAGCGCCAGCTCGAGCGCGGCGCGCGCACCGTCGAGATCCTCAAGCAGGGGCAGTACGCCCCGCTCCCCTTCGAGGAGCAGGTCATGGTCATCTTCGCGGTGACCAACGGCTTCCTCGACGCCGTGGCCGTGCCCCGCATCCGGGCGTGGGAGAAGGGGTTCCTGGAGTTCGTGCAGGCGCAGTTCCCGCAGGTCCCGGCCGCCATCCGCGACACGAAGGCGCTGGGGAAGGACGCGGAGGCGGAGCTGCGCCGCGCCATCGAGCAGTTCACCGCCCGCTTCCAGTAACCGCCCCTCCGCCATGGCCAAGGGCAGGGAACTCAAGGGGCGCATCAAGTCCGTCGAGAACACGCGCAAGATCACGCGCACGATGGAGATGGTGGCCACGTCCAAGATGAAGCGCGCGGTGGACCGGGTGGCGGCCGCGCGCCCGTACGCCCTCGCCCTGGGCGAGGTGCTGGCGCACGTGCACGCCCCCGAGCTGGCCGAGCGGTTCCCGCTGCTGCGCCGCCCGGCGCAGGAGCGGACGGTGGCGCTGCTGGTGCTCACCGCCAACCGCGGGCTGTGCGGGGCGTTCAACGCGGCGCTGCTGCGCGAGGCGCGGGCGCGCGTGGCCGAGTGGGAGGCGCGCGGCGTGGCGGTGGAGCTGCACGTCGTCGGGCGCAAGGGCGTCGGCTTCTTCCGGTACCTGGGGCGCGCGCTGGCCACGGCGCGCACCGACATCGGCGACCGCCCGGCCCCCGAGGAGGCGGCCTCGCTGGTGGAGGGGCTCATGGCCCGCTACGCCGCCGGCGCCCTCGACGGCGTGTACATCACCTACGCGAAGTTCAAGTCGGCGCTCTCCACCCCGCCGGCCACCGAGCCGGTGCTCCCCGTCGCCGCCCCGGCGTCGGCGGGCGGCCCCGCGCGCGACTTCCTCCTGGCCCCCTCGGCCGACAGCATCCTGGAGGCGCTCCTCCCCCTGTACGTCCGCAACACCGTCTTCCGCGCGCTGGTCGAGACGGCCGCGGGGGAGCAGGGGGCCCGCCGGACGGCGATGAAGAACGCCACCGACAACGCCACCGAGATGCTCACGCTCCTGAAGCGCACCTACAACACCGCCCGCCAGGCGCAGATCACGCAGGAGATCGCCGAGATCGTCGGCGGCGCTGCGGCCCTGCAGGGCTGACGTCCCCCCTTCCGAGACCCCGCCCCATGGCCACCGCTGCCGCGCCGACCGCCGTCGGCAAGATCGTCCAGGTGATCGGGCCCGTCATCGACGTGGCGTTCGAGACCGACCACCTCCCCGAGCTGTTCAACGCCGTGCGCGTCGAGGGGACCGCCCCCGACGGGACGCCGGTGCGCGTCGTCGCCGAGGTGCAGCAGCACATCGGCCGCAACCAGGTGCGCGCCGTCGCCATGTCCTCCACCGACGGGATCACCCGCGGCATGGACGTGGCCGACACCGGCGCCGCCATCGCGGTCCCCGTGG
The DNA here is from genome assembly GCA_044376625.1 of Gemmatimonas sp. Taxonomy (GTDB): domain Bacteria; phylum Gemmatimonadota; class Gemmatimonadetes; order Gemmatimonadales; family Gemmatimonadaceae; genus Gemmatimonas. The sequence goes on from JBILKP010000001.1 coordinate 17,183, forward strand.
GCGCCCCCGCCCTGGGGCGCATCCTCAACGTGCTGGGCGAGCCCGTCGACAACGGCGCCCCCATCCCGGCCGACGCCCTGCGGTGGCCCATCCACCGCAAGCGCCCCGACTTCGTCAGCCTCGAGCCCAAGACCGAGGTGTTCGAGACGGGGATCAAGGTCATCGACCTCATCGCCCCCTTCGTGAAGGGCGGGAAGATCGGGCTCTTCGGCGGCGCCGGCGTGGGCAAGACCGTCGTCATCATGGAGCTCATCAACAACGTCGCCAAGGGGCACGGCGGCAAGTCGGTGTTCTGCGGCGTGGGCGAGCGCACCCGCGAGGGGAACGACCTCTACCTCGAGATGCAGGAGTCCGGCGTCATCGACAAGGTGGCGCTCATCTACGGGCAGATGAACGAGCCGCCGGGCGCGCGCATGCGCGTGGGGCTCTCGGGGCTCACCGTCGCCGAGTACTTCCGCGACGTGGAGAACGCCGACGTGCTGGTGTTCATCGACAACATCTTCCGCTTCACGCAGGCCGGCTCGGAGGTCTCCGCGCTCCTCGGGCGCATGCCCAGCGCCGTGGGGTACCAGCCCACGCTGGCCACCGAGATGGGCGAGCTGCAGGAGCGCATCACCTCCACGCGCAACGGGTCGATCACGTCGGTGCAGGCCATCTACGTCCCCGCCGACGACCTCACCGACCCCGCGCCCGCCACGGCGTTCGCGCACCTCGACGCCACGGTCGTGCTCAACCGCAAGATCACCGAGCTGGGCATCTACCCCGCCGTCGACCCGCTCGACTCCACGTCGCGCATCCTCGACGCCGCGGTCATCGGCGACCGGCACTACGCCGCCGCCACGACCACGCAGCGCATCCTGCAGCGCTACAAGGAGCTCCAGGACATCATCGCCATCCTCGGCATGGACGAGCTCTCCGAGGAGGACAAGCAGGTGGTCGGCCGCGCCCGCCGCCTGCAGCGGTTCATGTCGCAGCCCTTCCACGTGGCCGAGCAGTTCACCGGCATCGCGGGCAAGTACGTGAAGCTGGAGGAGACGATCAGCTCCTTCGAGCGGATCTGCGCCGGCGAGTTCGACCACCTCCCCGAGCAGGCGTTCTTCATGGCCGGCGGGGTGGAGGACGTGGTCGTCAACGCGAAGAAGCTCCAGGGCTGACCGTGCCCAGCGAGCTGGCGGTCTCGGTGATCTCCCCCGAGCGGGTGCTGTTCGAGGGGACGGCGACGGCGGCGGTGGTCCCCGCCTTCGACGGCGAGGTGGGGATCCTCCCGCAGCATGCCCCGCTGATGACGCTGCTGGGGCGCGGCACCCTGCGCCTCGACACCGGCGCGGGGCCCCGGCGCTTCCGCGTGGGCGGGGGCTTCCTGCAAGTGGTCGACGACCAGGTGCGGGTGGTGACGGAGGAGGCCGAGGCGATCGGCTGAGCAGGCTGGCGAGGGGCGCCCGACAGGGCGCCCCTCGCGCATTTTCCACCGGACGCAACGAAGTCGGTGCCCGGTGCGTAGGCAGGTCAGGACCGCCGGTGCGTGGCGGCCACTGCCCTCTTCACCCGGTTCTCCCGTCCGCATGCCGCACCGCGCTGTCGTGCTCGGCGAGGCGCCCCCCGAGCTGGTCGACCTGCTCGAGCGCTGCGCCCCGCCCCTGGATGTCGTGCTGGATCCGCCGGCGGCCGACCGCGAGGCGGCGCGCCGCGCGCTGGCCGAGCGCCCGGCGGTGGCCATCGTCATGGCTGCACTGGCCGACGGCCCGGCGCTCCCCCTGCTGCGGGCGCTCCCGGTCGAGGCGCGTCCCGGCGCGCTGGTCGTCTGCTCCCCGCGCGAAGGGGACGCCGTGCGGGCCTTCGAGGTGCACGCCACCGACTTCCTGCTCCTCCCGACCTCCGCGCCGCGGGTGGCCGAGGCGCTGGCGCGGGCGCGGCAGCAGCTGCTGCAGGGCGAGCTGCTGCGCGCCGCCGACGAGCTGCAGCGCCTGCTGGGCGAGGGCGGGGCGCCCCCGGCCTGGCGCGGCGAGGATGGGGGGGCGCGCCGGCGGCGCGCCGGCGGGGGGGCGGGGACACTGGTGGCCACGCAGCCGCGCCGGGTGACCGCGCCACACCCTGATGAAGGGGTGCTGGACCTGGCGGCGGACGGGGACGGGGCCGCGGTGGGCCACCCGCTGCGCGTGCTGGTCCGGGACGGGCGCCGCACCCGCTTCGTGCCGCTGGCCGAGGTCGACTGGTTCGAGGCCGACGGGAATTACATCGTCATCCATGCCGGGGGGGCGGCGTTTCGGACCCGGGGGACGATCGTGGCCGTCGAACAGGCGCTCGATCCGCGGCAGTTTGTCCGGATCCACCGGCGCCGGGTGGTGAACATGGACCGGGTCCGGGAGCTGGTCCCCCTCCCCGGGGGGGATGGCCTCCTGACCCTGGGGGACGGGACCACGCTGCGCCTGTCGCGGACCTTCCGGACCCGAGTCCGGTAGCGCGCGGCGGGCGGCCCCGGGGACGGCTGCCGTCACGCCGTGGCAGGGGCGCGCACGGGCGAGGGACGGGAGGGACCTGCGGGGGGGGGGGGCGCCGATTGACAGCGCCCCCCCCCCTGCTAGCTTCTGGGGATGCGCAATGCTGACCGCACGGTGACGTGCGTCACGTTGCGCGCGGTGCCGTGTGGCCTCGCCGGCACTTCCCGCCCCACAGCATGGGCGGCGCCCTCCTTCCGGCCGGGAGGCGGCGTCGTCCGTGGCCCCACCCTCCCGGAGGAGCAGATGCAGGATCTCGGACGTCGTTGGTGGTTGCTCGCGACGCTCCTGGTCGCGGCGATCGCCGCGCCGATCACCACCGCCCAGGCCCAGACCGGCAAGTTGACCGGGGTGGTGACCGACGCGGAGTCCGGCAAGCCCGTCGAGGGCGTGGCCGTGGTGGTCCAGGGGACGACGCTTGGCGCCACCACCAATGCCAGCGGCCGCTACTTCATCATCCAGATTCCCCCCGGGACGTACAACGTCCAGGCGCGGCGGCTGGGGTACCAGGCGGTGACGGCTGCCAGCGTGCAGATCACCATCGACGCCACGCGCGAGCAGAACTTCAAGCTGCGCGCCTCCAACCAGACGCTGCAGGCGGTCACCGTGCAGGCCGAGGCGGCGCCGCTCATCGAGCGGAACCAGCTGGGGTCGTCGTCGGTGGTGACGGCGGAGCAGATCCAGTCGCTGCCGGTCACCAGCATCGCCGGCGTGCTGGCGCTGCAGCAGGGGTTCACCGAGGTGCCGAACAACACGTCGGTGATCTCGCTGGCCGAGGAGCAGCGGAGCACCACGCAGCCCATCCGGGTGCGCGGCGGGCGCGGCGGGTCGACGCTGTCGATGATCGACGGCGTGCCCATCAACAACCCGCTCTTCGGGAGCGACGCCGTCACGCTCAACGGCCTGGCGGTGCAGCAGGTGAACTTCCAGCGCGGCGGCATGGACGCGGCGTACGGCAACGCGCTCTCCGGCGTGATCAACCAGGCGGTGCGCGAGGGGGGCTCGGAGGTGTCGGGCTCCATCGACTTCCAGAATTCGGCGCTGCCGGGGACGCTGTTCGGGACCGACAACGACCGGCTGCTGGGGCTCAACCTGCTCCGCGGCTACCTGTCGGGGCCGGTGCCGGGGACCAACGCCAAGGTGCGCTACGCGGTGTCGGGGCAGGTGCAGAGCCAGGCGGCCACGGTGCTGCGCTTCGATGACGACGTCTTCTCGGTGAACGGCCCCACGGAGCGGTCGGACGTGCTGCCGCCGTCGGCGCGCGACCTGACCAAGGGGTGGCAGGCCTTCGGCGGCAACCAGAACGCGCAGGTGGTGGGGAAGCTCACCTTCCTGCCGTTCGACAACACGACGATCAAGCTGACGGCGATCGGGAGCGAGCGGCAGACGCGGCGCTACGACCGCCGGCTGTTCTACAACTACCGGGGCGACCCGCTGCGGCTGGTGGGGAACCGGGCCGACTCGCTGTTCGTGCTGACCGACGGCGGCAACCGGCTGTCGGCGGACATGATGCAGCCGTCGGTGCGTGACGCGGGGCAGGTGTTCGTGGGGTCGCTGGAGCAGCGCTTCGGGCGCAGCAACCTGCAGGTGCGGGTGGCGCAGACCACCTTCGAGCGCGTGACCTGCCCGTACTTCCTGGGGACCTGCATCCCGGGGCCGTTCTTCCGCCCCAACTTCGACCAGAACTTCCTGAGCCCGTCCCCCGGCGTGGCCGGCGGGGACCGCATCCCCGACGCGGGCATCGTGGACGGCGTCTACGGCGGCGAGGAGTTCACCACCCGCACCTTCAAGGCGGACTTCCAGTCGCAGGTCACCGACCACAACAACATCCAGCTGGGCGTCCAGTACATCCGGCACGACTTCACGTACCAGGATGTGGGGGCCTTCGGCTCCAACTCCGGCATCCAGCCGCTGATTGCGCAGGTGTACCGCGCCAAGCCGGTGGAGGCCGCGGGGTACCTGCAGAGCACCATCGAGTACGACTTCATCACGATCAAGCTGGGCGGCCGCTTCGACTGGGGGAACGCGAAGGGGCAGGGGTTCACGGACCCGTTCAACCCGTCCAACGGGACCTCGGCGCGCGAGGTGTGCGACGGCGCCACGGTGGGCGGCAAGCGGCTGGTCAACGCGCAGGGGCAGCCCTACGGTGTGGCCGGGTGCGCGGCCGGGGCCGTCAACCCCAAGACGCAGCGCTCCATCCTGCTGGACAGCGCCGCGGCCATCGCGCAGCTGGACGACTTCTCGGCGTCGCGGGCGCGGACGGCCTTCTCGCCGCGCATCAACGTGGGCTTCCCGCTCACCGAGCGGTCGTCGGTGTTCTTCAACGCGGGGCGCTACACCATGATCCCGCTGTACGGCAACGGCTACCGGAACACCGGCATCGGGACGGTGGCGGGGGCGGGGGACAACTACTGCGCGGCCACGGCGGTGAAGCCGGGCACCACGGAGTGCGTCCCCAACATCAGCACCAACAACCCGGCGTTCGTGGGGAACCCCAACCTCCTGCTGGAGGAGGCGAAGCAGTACGAGGTGGGGTACATGTCGGAGCTGGGGCGGAACTACTCGGTGCAGGTGGCGGTGTTCAACCGCGCCGAGACGGGGCTGTCGGGGCTGCGCCCGAGCCGCGCCACGCAGGACATCGGCTCCACGTATGACGGGTCGCTGCCGCAGTACACCGTGCTGGTGAACGGCGACTTCCTGACGTCGCGCGGGGTGGAGGTGCAGTTCCGCCGGCGCGTGGCGGACGGGTGGGGGTACGACGTGAACTTCGGGATGTCGCGCGCCACCACCAACTCGCGCCCGCCCGACCGCGCCAACGAGATCGAGCGCACCGACGAGTCCAATCGCCAGCAGCTGCTGGAGACGGTGGCGGACATCGACCAGACGTACCGGGTCAACACGTCGGTGTTCCTGCAGGCGCGGGAGAACGTCCCCACGCTGCCGTTCAACGCGGGGCGCCTGCTGAAGAACTCGCGGGCCACGCTGACGTTCAGCCAGGTGGCGGGGATCCCCTACACCCCGATCCGGGCGGCGTCGTTCGGGACGGTGGGGAACATCGCCAACGCGGCGGACATCAACTCGGGGCGGCAGCCGAGCACCTCGCAGGTGGACCTGCTGCTGGACAAGGGGTTCCGGATCGGCGCGGTGCGCTACTCGGGGTTCCTGCGGGTGTCCAACCTGTTCGACCGGAAGAACTGCGTGCAGGTGTTCGTGAACACCGGCACCTGCGACGCCGGGCTGCGCGACTTCAACAACCGGCGCGTCGGCAACACGGGCGACGCGACGACCTCCACGGCCTTCGACCAGCCCGAGTTCATCGGCGCGCGCCGCAGCATCGCCACGGGTATCACGGTCAACTTCTGATGATGATGAACTTTCCGATCATGTCCCTCCTCTCTCGCCTGCCCCGCCTGCGCCGTCGCGCGCTCGCCGCGCTGGGCGCGGTGGCCGGCGGCGGGGTGCTCGCGGCGTCGCCGGCGCTGGCCGGCGCGCAGCGGGTGGCCCCCGCGCAGGTCTCCACCATGGACAGCGTGATGGCCGACGGCCGGGTGAAGGCCATCCCGATCCGCAGCACGCGCGCCTTCGACCTGTACGCCGCCGAGGACCTCGCGGGCGGCTCGCTCCGCATGAGCGGCGGCTTCCGGGCCGGCGTCACCAACCAGGGCGGCCCCAACTCCGAGAACCAGGGGTCCACCTTCATCAACAATCACCTCTACGGCAGCGGCGCCGGCTACGTGTTCTTCGAGATGGGCTTCGTGGCGGGGGCCCCGCCGTCGGAGTTCCGGAAGATCCGCGCCGTGCACCCCGGGGTGAACAACATGGCCGGCTCGCTGGGGTACACCACGCACTACTGGCAGGTGCTGGTGCCCCCCCAGATCCGGCGCATCGGCTCCGCCGACGGCCAGTTCGGCAAGGCGTTCTCCGGCGTGACCTCGGCGTTCAACAGCTCCTGCCGCGACGACGCCCGCTTCCTGCGCGAGGGGTTCTCGCTGATGGCCATGAAGGACTGCCCCGAGACCTGGGGCTCGCAGGGGTTCGACGGCAAGCGCGCCATCGCCGACTCGGTGTGGCTCAACAGCTTCAACGCCAACCGGGCCGGCTTCCGGTGGGATGACTGGAAGATCAGCCGCAGCCGGGTGGACCAGACGGCCTACATCGGCACGCAGTCGCTGTACGGCTTCATGAGCGACTACTACCGCGAGCAGAAGCTCCGCTACGGCTCGGTGGTCCCCGGCGGCTCCGGCGCGCCGGTGGACCCGGGCTACCCGCTGGGGCTGGAGATGCGGATCGATTCGTGGCAGTTCGCCGCGCCGGCCACCCGCAACACCCAGTTCTACCAGGTGCAGATGGTCAACAAGTCGGCCGACGTGTACGGCACCGGCGTCGACTACGACTCGCTGTACTTCGGCCTCGGCCCGGGCTTCCTCCTGGGCGGCGTGGGCGGGCAGAATGCCGCGGTGTACTTCGACTGGTCGCGGAACACCATGTTCGCCACCAAGGCCAACACGTCGGGGAACTGCTCCAGCACCTATCCGCGCCCGTACACCGGCGCCGGCGTGCAGGCGTGCCCCAACAACTCGGCCTTTGCGGTGGGCGTCTATACCATCACGCTCCTCAAGTCGCCCCTCGGCGACATGCGCAACAAGCTGTTCAGCAACGCGGCCTCGCCGTACTTCAACCCCGGCAGCCCGCTGGCCGACGACACCATCACGTTCAACCACGCCAAGGCCAACTCGTTCGGGCAGACCTCCCAGAATATCAACCGCTCCATGCGGTCCGGGTTCGGGATGGTCTCCTCCACCGAGGCCAACTACTTCGACGGGCGCAACCCGTCGGACTTCACGCTGGCGAACTACGTCACGCTGGTCCAGCCCGAGGAGTGGAGCGGCACCTACCCGTCGCTCGAGAACGCCAAGTTCAACAAGTTCATCCCCGGCACACAGGTCAACCCGCTCACCGGGCAGGCGTACGGGAAGTGGGACTACAACAACGACGGGGTGCAGGACACCATCTTCGTCCCCACCTGCGGGCGGCAGGGGTGCGCGGCCACCTACTCCGACACCATCGCCGGCGGCTTCCGCAACAACTTCGGCAACATCCTGAACACGGTGTCGGCCGGCCCCTTCCGGCTGCGCAGCAACGACACCACGCAGTTCCTCTTCGCCTTCTCGTGGGCGCCGGACTCCATCCAGATCCGGCAGGCGGTGGACGGGGCGATCAACAGCTACATGACCAACTACGAGGGGCCGCAGCCCTTTGCGTACCCCACCATCGCGGCGGGGAAGAGCTACTCCATCAGCTCCGCCGAGCTGGTCGACTCCACGCGCTTCGGCATCGCCGACGCCAGCGTGGGGACGCAGGTGACCATCCGGTACCCGCAGATCAACCCGGTGGACCCGTACATGGTCCGGCTGGTGAACAAGGTGCGCAACGACTCCATCGCGGGTGACCCGGCGGTGCGGCGCATCCTGCGCCTCAACCCCGGGCTGCTGGGGCGCCTCTCGGCGCGCGCCAACGACAACCTGGCGGCGGTGTATGTCTTCAAGTCGTGCGATGGCGGCGTGACCTTCACCACCACCAGCGGCAACACGGCCACCTGCGTGGGCGCCCCCACGCGCACCATCGATGCCGGCACGCAGGCGTTCGCGTGGCGGCCGTGGACCTCGGTGACCTACGCCGGCGGCATCCCCGCTACCGGGTCGGTGTCGGAGTTCGTGCAGGCGGGGCGCACCTACACCTACGCCTTCGTCACCCGGTCGCGCGGCTTCTCCGACTTCCGCATCGTCGACTCCACGGCCTCCGGCTTCGTGGCCACCGACGTGCAGAACACGCTGGGCTTCCCGCTCGACACCATCAATTCGGCGCTGGCCACCTCCGGGCCGTCGGCCATGCAGGTGTACGCCCCCATCACCAACGTCGCCGGGCGGCAGTTCGCCCGCATCGACACGGCCACGCTGGCCGGGGCGGCCACGCAGTCGCTGGTGTACGGGTCGGTGTCCAACGACATCACCGGCACCTCGCGCCTGGTGTTCGCCAACCAGATCATCGTGCGCAAGACGGTGGACACGGTGACCTCGGCGGCCACCACCACGATCAACGCACGGTGGGTGCTCCCCAGCGCCAGCCCGTCGGCGGCGGGCCCGGGCGCCCCGAACTTCGTGGCCCGCGACCAGGCCTTCACGGCCAACGCCAACATCCCGGTGCGCAACGGGACGGCGTTCGTCGCCGGCACCCCCCGGGGCACCAGCGGCTCGGCGCGCGTCTTCATCGACACCATCGCCAGCCCGGCCACCCACCCCGGCTTCGTCTGGGTCACCGGTGACAACCGGCCGATCTTCGCGATCAACGACATGTACCAGGCCAACCGGGAGCGCGACCAGCAGACGTCGCCCCTGTATCCCGGCTACACCGTCATCCCGCGCGATACGGCCAACGCCGCCAACGGCTTCCTCCAGGAGCTGGTCGAGGCCTCGGGGGCGGTGCGCGACCGCAACTTCGTGATCCGCAAGCCCGGCGACACCCTCTCCACCAACGCCCGGCAGTTCGCGCCGCAGGTGCAGGCGGTCAACATCGCCGGCTCCAAGCGCACCAAGGGCGGCCGGTACGAGCTGTCCTGGCTCACCGACCCGTGGGGGAGCAAGGCGCCCTTCACGCTGGACCCGGTGGCCAGCCTGCAGGGGACGGTGGCCAGCTCGCTGCAGGAGGTGGCGGCCAAGGCCACGACCCTCACCGAGACCTCGGCGGCGGTGGGCGCGCTGGTGGGCGCCACCACGGCCCGCCCGCTGCAGCGGGTGCGCGTCCCCTTCACCATGACCTACACCGACACCGAGGGGCGCTCCGAGCCGGTCCGGTTCGCCATGCTGGCCCGCCAGCAGGGGAACACCCGCCTCATCGGGTCCGGGAACGACACGGTCCGCGTGACCGTCCCCGACAGCCTCTGGCTGCCGGGGGACACGCTGATCGCCCTGCACAAGGTGGAGCGTGACTCCACCGTGGGGACGGGCGCGGCCCGCTTCACCGTGGTCACCACCGACGGCGGCAACGCCTGGCGCCCGGTGCCGGTGCGCGTCGACTCCATCGGCCTCAACCGGTTCCTCGTGGCGTGCAACAGCGGGACCGCGGCCTCCGGGGTGCGCCCCACCGGTGACGCCCTCACCTGCAACCCGCTCAAGATCCTCTCGCGCGGCGCCACCACCGGCGGTGGCTACCTCCCGGTGGAGACCGGGTGGAAGCAGGTGTTCGAGCTCGGGCGCGCCTTCGACGCCCGTTCCGAGATCCAGCTGCGCGCCACCCCCTTCACCACCAAGGCGGCGCTCACCGCGGCCGACCTCGGGCGCGTGTCGGTGGTCCCCAACCCGTACATCGTCCGCGCCGACTTCGACCAGCTCCAGGGACGCACCCCCACCTCCCGGATCTTCTTCACCGGGGTCCCCGAGCAGGGCGTGATTCGCATCTACTCGGTCTCCGGGCAGTTCCTGCAGGAGCTGACCTGGAAGAAGAGCGACCTGGTGTACTCCGGGAACAACACCGCGAGCGGCGACCTCCCCTTCAACCTCCGCACGCGCGAGGGGCTGGAGATGGGATCGGGGCTCTACCTCTTCGTGCTGACCGCCACCGGCGACGCCGGGAAGGACCAGGTCCAGCGCGGCAAGTTCGTGATCATCCGTTAACGGAGCGGCGATGCGCATCCTTCACTCCCTCGGCGCCGTGGGCGCCGCCACCCTGCTCCTGGGCGCCTCGCTGCGCGCCCAGGGGCCCGGGGGGATCCTCCCCACGCCGCAGGACTCCCCCAACCGGCAGGGGACCCGCGGCGCCAACTTCCTCCACATCGGCATCGGCGCCCGCGGCGGCGCGATGGCCGGCGCCATCGGCAGCTCGGTGAGCGGTCCCACCGCCTGGTACTGGAACCCGGCCGGCGCGTCCACCGTGGAGTCGTTCGCCATGGTGGCGGGGCGCCAGAACCTGTATGGCGACCTCGGGCTGGGGCAGACCTACGCGGCCGCCGCCATTCCGCTCTTGGGCGGCGTGGTGGGTGTCCACCTCAACACCCTGGGCTCCGGTCCCATCAAGCGCACCACCGAGGCCAACCCATTCGGCGAGCGCCTGGGCGGCAACACCTTCGAGTGGAACTCCACGGTGGCTGGCCTGGGCTACGCGCGGCGCCTCACCGACCGCCTCCAGGTCGGCGCGCAGGTCAAGTACGTGGCGGAAGGGATCACCGACGCCTCCACCAGCTGGGTGGCCGGCGACATCGGGACCCAGTTCAACACCGGGCTCTTCGGCCTCACCCTGGGCGGCGCCATCCAGAACATCGGCGGCCAGGCGCGCGCCTCCGGCGCCCTCATCCAGCGCACCGTCACCACCAGCGACGGGTCGGTGTTCAACGAGACGCGCCGCGTCTCGCTGTTCACCCGCGAGACCGAGCTCCCCGTGGAGTTCCGCCTGTCGGTGGGCTCCGACCTGCTGGGGAGCGCCAACTCGCTCTTCGGCGGCGCCAAGGGGAACAGCACCCTCAACGCCGAGCTCTCGGTCACCGACGCCACCGACTACTCCACGCAGTACGCCATCGGCGCGGAGTACGGCTACCGCAACCTCCTCTTCCTCCGCGGCGGCAAGCGCTTCTACAACGACGACCGCGACCGCGGGGACGTGGGCACGGTGGGGCTGGCCGGCGGCTTCGGCCTCCGCCTCCCGGTGAAGGGGCGCAGCATCCGCTTCGACTACTCGTACGAGGCGGCGGGCGCCCTCCAGAACATCCAGATCTTCTCCTTCGAGGTGGGTCGATGAACCGCGTGCTCCGCTCCCTCGCGCTTCTGGCCGTCTCGGCCGGCGCCCTGGGCGCGCAGGTCGCCAACCGCCAGTTCTCGGTGACCACGCGCCTCGGCACCATCACCCCCGAGCGCTCCGCCTCGTTGGAGGCAACCGCACTCATCGGTCTGGATACCGAGTACAGCCTGACCAAGTACTTCGGTGTCGGCACCAGCATTGACGTCTCCCGCGGCTACTCCACCAAGGAAGACTTCCTCACCCGCCTTCGCTACGGCAACGCCGGCACCGCCAGCGGCGACTCCATCTACTACCAGTACGTGGGGCAGCCGGTGGGGGTGATCAACGTGAGCGGGTGGGCGCTGGCCCGGTACCCGGGCAAGCGCCTCAGCCCGTACGTCATGGGCGGCGTGGGGAACTACACCATGGTGCTGGACGCCCAGGTCATGGGGCGCTCCACCCGCGCCAACGCGCTCTCCTACACCGGCGGCGCCGGCGTGTGGGTCAAGCTGGGGGACAAGGTGGGGGTGCAGCTCGACGCCCGCTCGGTCACCTACACCAACTACAACCGCGACATCCTGAACCCGGCGCTCGGGCGCCCCGAGCTGGCCACGCCGTTCCCCGAGGACTTCCCGGTGGCCCCGGCCAAGAAGAACTCGGCGATGAACACCGTGCTCACCCTGGGGTTCCGCTACCTCCCCGGCGGGGGGAACTGACCCATGCCTTCCATGCGAAATCTCTCCGTCGGCATCGTCGCGCTGGCCGCCCTGGCCGCCGCCGCGTGCGGTGACGAGCGCTCCGTCACCTCCGAGCCGGTGGGGGCGCTGGGCTTCGGCATCAACTTCGCCCGCACCGCCACCAACCTCCCGCGCGGCACGGTGACCTTCCCGGGCACTGTCACCGCCACCGGGGCGGCGCCCGCCACCGACTCCGTGGTCCTGCTGCTGGCCGGGCTCGACTCCCTCACCACCGGCAGCTACGTGGTGTGGGCGGCCAACGACTCCGCCACCAAGTTCGCCAAGCTGGAGGCGTTCACAGTGTCGGTGACCCGCCTCGACTCCACCGTCAACGCGCTGGGGGACCCGGTCTTCACCCCCACCACCACCGTGCGCACCGGGCAGACCGCCCTGCGCACCGGCGGTTCCAACTTCACCTTCCGTATCGCGGCCCCCCGCAGCGCATTCGCCGCGCTGGCCGCCACGGACTCGCTCACCACGGTGCTGGTCTCGCAGGAGGCCAACACCGGCGTGGCCACGCCGGGTGAGGTGCGGTTCCTCTGGGCGCGGCGCAGCCAGGCCAATGCGTCCCGCGTGGCGGCCGTCCGCTTCGGGACCTTCGGGCGCGGCATCCCGGCGGCGGCCAACGCCGGCAACCCGGCGGCCAACCAGGAGTTCACGGTGGCTACCAACGGCGCCATGACCATCGTCCCGCGCGGGCGCGTGGAGGTGCGCGGCAAGATCATGGTGCTCAACGACTCCAATTACTTCCGTCCGCCGGTGGGCTACTACTACAACGCCTACGCGGTCAAGTATGACACCACCGGCAAGTTTGCGGATACGGTGTATCTCGGGCGCCGCACCTCGCCGTACCCCGAGCGCATCTCGCTGTTCGAGGCGGACAAGACCAACCCGGCCCCCACGGCGGTGTTCGACGCCCCGCGCGTGATCTTCGCCATGGCCACGCGGGTGTCCACCGACACCATCGCCAAGGCCAACACCACCCCGGCGTGGCTCAACTTCGGCGAGGTTCGCGTGAACCTGCAGTCCAAGCTGTCGGCCGAAGGGCGCATGGGCCCCAACACCGTCATGCAGGCCTTCCTCCCCAAGTCGGTGCGCGGCCGGTAAGCGGTCCGCTTCTCACGGGTGGCACGACGCCCCGGCGCTCACCAGAGCGCCGGGGCGTTGTCGTAGGTGCATGGGGGGCGCCGCCAGGCTTCCGGGGGCCGCGACCCCCGCACGGCGCGTCTGCGCCCTTATGGCACCAGTCGCACGACCCGCTGCTCGTCCCGGTCGGTCACCCACAGCGCGCCACCGGACACGCGCACGTGCGACGCAAAGCGCACTTGTCGGCTGGCGCCCTCCACCACGGGCGCGCCACCCGCCAGCGCAAGGCGCCAGACGCCATCCACCCCCCCGGCCACGTACAGGGCGTCGTCCAGCAGCGCCACGTCATAGGCAAAGCGCGGCTCGCCACTCACCAGCCGTGGCGCCCCTCCCCACGCGCCGGTGCCCGCCGACCGCGCCCACACGGCCACGCCCCCCTCGCCAAGGGCGGCGGCCACCCATTGCCCGTTGGCGCTGAGCGCGCGCACCGGGGCGGGGAGGGTGGCTAATTGCCGCGGTACCCCCCCCTCCGGAGCCACCGCAAACAGCACCCCGCCCGCTGCCGCTACCCAGCCACGCGTGGCCGCGTCAAACAGCAGCGCCTCCACCGATGCGGGGAGCGTGACGGAGTCGGTGGTGGCGCCCGGCGGGACCGCCGCCGCGCCGTCTCCCCCCCGCCCACGCTGGAACCGCACCGCCGCGCCGCTCCCGCTGGCAACCCAGCCGTCCCCCACCGCCAGTGCGGTCACCGCACCGCCGGCAAGGCGAGAGGCCACGCCAGTCAGCAGCGGCGTCTCCCACAGCGCCGAGCCGGTGCCAAACACCAGCGTGCCCTGCTCGGGGCGGAGCGCCACCTGTCGCATCCCGGCCAGGCCAACGCCGCGTCGACGCAGCGCCACCGGGGCGCGACCGGCAGTGTACAGCTGCGCGCCGCTGTCGCTGGCCACCACCAACAGCGTGTCGCGCACATCCAGCGCCAGCGGCTCCCCCGCCACCGCCTCGCTGGCGGTGCGGAACGTCAGCACGCCGCCGGCGCGGGGAGCCAGCGCCCGGCGGCGCGCATCCAGCTCGCGCCCCAGGAACAGCCCGGACACCCCGCCGCTGACCACCAGGAAGGGCATGGCGCAGTTGAGCGGCATGCACCCCGTGGCGCGCCGGCCGCCGTCGGAGAGGAAGTAGTTGCCCACCCCCAGCGCCGCGCCCAGCGCCATCCCCATCACGCCGTAGGTCACGGGGCGGGCGCCGGGCCGCAGCGAACCGATAGGGGCGGTGCGGGACGGGGGCAGGGGTGAAGGCGCCACGCCCTGCGCCGACACGACCGTGGCCCACGCCAGCGGCAACGCCACCAGCCCCGTTCGCAAGAGGGGGGACGACACGGACCGACGCCGTGGGGTGCTGCGTGAACGGGTCATGGGTCCCTCGCGGGCGTGTTCGTGGGCGCGTTCGCGGGCGTGTTCGCGGGCATGCGTGCGGGTATGCGGGTGATCGTGCGGGTGGGCATGCGGGTGGGCATGTTCATGGGGCTCGGTGACGACGCGCGTCGTGGCGTCGGGCGCCTCCTGGCACCCCGGCGCGTGCGCGCGCCGCGCAGCTCACGGGCGCGCGCGCCTGATGGCAAACATGCGTTCGGCGCGCACGGTGCCGCCATGGAGCCGGTCGGTGAGCGTCACCGTGAGCCGGTAGCGCCCGGCCGGCGCCTCTCCCAACCCCAGGGTGACCAGGTCGGGAAGGCGGTCGCGTCCGTCCACCCGTTCGGTGCGGGTGAATCGCACCCCCACCTGGTCCTCCCCCTCCGCGGTCATCCCCAGCGCATCGGCCAGCGATCCCAGCGTCCGGCCCAGCACGCCGCCGCCCCGGTCGATCTCTACCAGCCGCATCGCCAGGTGCACGTCGTAGTGCGCCCGTCCCGTGCTGTCGGGGCGCAATCCATACCCCTCCCAGTACACCGCCACCGTATCGCGCGGCGGGAATGCCAGGTCGCCGCGCAGCCGCACGCCCGCGTCGGCCCAGCCGCGCCACCCGGCCGATCCCACCGCGGACGCGGCCGGGCGGTCCACCAGCAGCAGGTCGCTGATGGCCAGCGTCGCGGCGCTGTCTACCCCTGCCGAGGCGGGCGCCCGGAACGCCGGAAGCGGGGGGAGCTCCACCTGCGCGCGCGCCATGCGGGCGTTCACGGCGGGATCGCGCGCCTCCACCCGCAGCCGCAGGGCGTCGCCGGAGACCGTGTCGCTCCACTGCCGGCGCACGGGAGCGCCCGTAGACGCCACGGGGACCGTGTCGCGGGCGCGCACCCGCAGCTGCGACGGCGCCCCGGCGCGCACGGTCAGCACCGCGCTCCCGGCGTCCACCTCGGCGCCGCCCAGCAGCGCGGCGCCATCGAGCGCCACGCCCACCACCAGCTGCCAGCGCCCCGGGGCGCTGCCGCGCAACCGCCCCACCTGCACGGGGAGCGAGTCCACGGCCATGGCCACCGGGAGGTTGTCCAGCAGGAAGGGGCCGGCGTCCCGCCGTTCGGCGGCGTGGTCGCGGTAGTTCCCCGCAAAGAGGGCCAGGTTGAAGGCCGGGGGACTGCTGAAGACGAACTCCGTTTCCGTGCGCGGATAGAACCACACCGTGATGACCCGCGTGAGCGCGTCGCGTGTCTCCGTCTCGAGCTGCGGGGCGAAGGAGGCCACCACCGGTGGCTCGCCGTAGCGGATCGCCACGAGGCCGCGGTCGGTGCGCCACCCCATCTGGCGGGTGTCCGGGTCGGTGAAGCGGAGGTCGGCCCAGGCGATGCGCGCCAGGTATTCCAGGCGCGCCTCGTTCTCCGGGGTGTCCAGCACGGGGTCGGCGGCCTCCCAGAAGGCCTCCATGGTGGCAGCGCGTTCGCCCGGGGGGAGGCCCGCCACTCGCACGCTGTCCCCCACGCGCAGGATGCGCCCCAGGTCGAGCCACTCGTCGCGGGTGGCCGCGGGGGCGCGCGCCAGCGCGTCGGTGAAATGTCGCTCTGCCTCCGGCGCGCGCCCCAGCCGCCACGCGGCGAGTCCGGCCGCCAGCCGCAGGCGCACCGCCACGGAATCGGGGGACCCCATCGGGTCGCGTCCACCGTCCAGCGTGGTGCGCAGCAGCGCGGCCATCTCGTCCACGCGGCGATGCTCGTACAGGAGGCCGGCCAGCCCCAGCACCGACGGGGGGTGCCCAGGGACGACCTCCAGGGCGCGGCGGTAGTACGCCTCGGTCTCCGCGCGGTCGGTGGCGCCCGCATCGGGGACCGGGCGCGCCAGGTTCTGCAGGAACTCGCGGGTGTAGTGGGGGCGCCGCTGGGCGGTGATGGGGTCGAAGATCACCGACCCGGTGTACATCCAGCGGTTGGCGCCCGTGCGGTACCGCCGCTCCTTGACCTGCGCCAGCTCCCACGCCACCGCGGCCTCCATGGCGGGATCGCCCTGGCTGCGGGCCACCTCGAGGGCGCGCCGGAACATCCGTTCCGCCTCCACGCGCAGCAGCGGGGTGCGCAGGCGCAGGCGCCCAAGGGCCAGCAGGTGGCGCGGGTTGCGCGGTTCCAGCGACGCGGCGCGGGTGAGCAGGCGGCTGGCGATGAACTGGCGGAGGGCGTCGTTCACCCCCAGCTCGGTGGTGGCCAGCAGCAGCACACTGCGCGCATACAGCGCGTCGGGATCGTTCGGGGCGCGGTCGGTGGCGCGCTCCAGCAGCTCCAGGGCCGCCACCGTGTCGCCCGCCGCCAGGCGTCCCTCGGCCTCGCGCAGCAGCGGGGCCACCAGCACGCCCTCGGTCGCCTTGGCCCCGGGCGCCTGCGCCGCCGCCCTGACTGGCACAAGGAGGAGCGCGAGCCCCATGCTGGCCACCATGCGCGGCAGTAGCTGCGGCAGAAGGTGCGGCAGCTTGATGGAACGGAAACGGGGCATGGACATACAATAGCCAGTTCCCGGGCGTCCACGCGCCCACTCTTCATGTTCGTCCTGCCGAGCGAGGCGTCCGTGCCGCCCATCTGGTTGTCCCCCTGCTGTTCCCGGCGCGTCGCGCGCCTGGTGGCCGCCATGTTCGCGCCCCTGGCGCTGGCCGCGGTCCCGCGGCTGCCGGCGCAGGGCACCGGGGGGCCCGCGTTGCAGCGCCCGACGGTGAGCGATCGGGATTACACGGCGGCGCTGGTGGGGGGTGGGGGGGCGGCGTTCCTGCTGCAGTGGCGCGAGGCGTGGCCCCTGGCGGGGGACGGGGCGGGTGGGGCGCGGACGCACTGGCAGCTGGAGGGGGGGCTGGCCGATGCGCCGGGGGCCACGTCGCCTCGCCCCGTCGTGGGGGCCGGGGTGGCGCGCACGCTGGTGCGCGCGTCGGCGGGGCAGCCGCTGGATGCGGTGTGGACCGCGGGGGGCGGGGTGGCGTGGCTGGAGGGCGGGGTGGTGGTGCGAGTGCCCGTGGGGGTGAGCGTGGGGCACACCTTCGCGCTGGAGGGAGATCGTCGCCTCACGCCCTTTGCGCACCCCCGGCTCGAGCTGGAGTCGCTCTCCTGCCGCGGGCGGGCGTGCGGGGGGAGCCGAGGGGCGGTGGCGCTGGCGTTCGACCTGGGGGCTGACGCGCAGGTGACGCCCACCGTGGGGCTCCGGGTGGCGGTGCGGTTCAGCGGGGGTGGGGTAGCCGGTGCCGGGGACCGGGTGGCGCTGGCGATGACCTGGACCCCTCCGGGGCTGTCGCGGTAGACCACGCGCAAGAGGCCGCCCCGCGGGGGGCGGCCTCTTGCGCCACGGGGGATCTGCCCGTAGGCTCTGTCGTACTGTAGGGACCGCTCGGAGCCGCGGATGCGCTCGTGATGCTTTCCTGCCGGCGTTTGGTCCCCCGAATGGCGCGCCGCGTCCCTCGGGGGCTGGCGTCGGGGGCGTGGCATTTCAGGGCATGCGGGACCGTCCGCAGCTGTGACGCTGCACGGGGACGTGCGGTTCTCTTGCGGGGCTGGTAGGAAGGACAGCCGTGGTGCGGGAGATGGTTGCCTACTGGGGCGTACCCCGGTGGTAGGCCACGGTTCCCGTTCCGGACTTGTGGTGCTGGCCTTGGCTGGCGCAGGGCAGTAGAGCAGGGCAGTAGAGCAGGGCAGTAGCGCAGGGCGCAGGCGCAGGTGTGGTGGCAGGTGTTGGCGCCGCCGGGGGAGGCGGTGCCGATCGACGACCCGTCTTTCACCCAGGGATACTGATGTTGACACGAATCCTCATGACCGGGATGCGGCGGATGGCCGGGGGGCTGCTGGCGGCCCTCCTGCTCGCGCCGGCCGCGGTCGCCCAGGCCCAGAACGCGGTGATCACCGGCAAGGTGGTCGGCGACGCGGGGCAGCCGCTCGAGTTCGCCAACGTGTACATCTCCGAGCTGGTGATCTCGGTGGCGACCAATGCCCAGGGGGTGTACACCGTCACCGTGCCGGCGGCGCGCGTGCAGGGGCAGGCGGTCAACCTCCGGGTGCGCGCGGTCGGCTTCACGCCGGCGTTCGTCCCCATCAAGGTCACGGCGGGGAACCAGACGCACAACTTCTCCCTCAAGCGGGACATCAACCGCCTCTCCGAGGTGGTGGTGACCGGGTCGATCGAGGGGACGGAGCGGGCCAAGGTCCCGTTCGCGGTGGGGCGCCTGACGGCGGAGGACATCCCGGTGCCGCAGCTGGACCCGCTGCGCGCGCTGCAGGGGAAGGTGGCGGGGATGCGCGTGGCGCAGACCGGCGGCCGCCCCGGCAGCCAGCCCGAGATCCTGATGCGCGGCCCCACGTCGATCAACGCCAGCGGCCGCAGCACGGGCCCGATGATCATCGTCGACGGCACCATCCTGCGCACCGGCGCGCTCAATGAGATCGGCGGCCTGGACATCGAGTCGGTGGAGGTGGTGAAGGGCGCCGCCGGCGCCACGCTGTACGGCTCCACCGCCGCCAACGGCGTCATCATCATCAAGACCAAGCGCGGCGCCGCGCGCGACGAGGTGCGCTTCAACGCCCGCACCGAGTACGGGCTCAGCGACCTGCAGTCGCTGCGCTACGGCGCCCCGGAGAACACCGTCCTCCAGCTGGACGAGACCGGGAAGAAGTTCTGCGTGCAGGGCTCGTCCAACGTGTCCAGCTGCTCGCGCGCCACGCGCTGGATGGACGAGATCACCCGCATCAACAACGTGGCGGCCGACACCACCCGGACGCCGCAGGCGATGCAGTGGAACTCGCCGGCGCTGGGGAACGGCTCGGTGCTCAACGTCTACCAGGCCAACCGGTGGCCCGGGCAGCGTTACAACGCCTTCGCCCAGGTGTCCACCCCCAACGCGCTGATGCTCAACTCGGTGGACGTCACCGGGCGCGCCGGCAGCGTGCGGTACTTCGTGAGCGGGCAGCTCACCGCCGACCAGGGCGCCGTGCGCGGGCTCGACGGCGTGCGCGACACCCGCGCCCGCGTCAACCTGGACTACGACGTCCGCCCGGGGCTCACCATCTCGGTCTCCACCCTCTTCAACAAGAGCGTGAACGACCTGCGCGGCGGCGGCTCCTCCAACGGCGGCATCTTCGGGCAGCTGCTGCGCGGCGCGCCGGGGGGCACCGACTACCTCGCGGTGGACACCCTGGGTCGCCCGCTGGTGCGCGGCGGCGGCGCCGGCTTCTCCCCCACCGGCAACGGCGGCGGCACCTTCCTGTATGACATGGAAGGGGACATGTACACGTCGGTGCAGAACTCCAACCGCTACCTGGCCAGCGTGGGGGCCAACTGGAACCCCACCGAGTGGGCCTCCTTCGAGGCGCTCTACTCGTACGACAACCGCAGCCGCTACAACAGCAGCTACACCCGGAAGGGGTACCGCACCTTCACGCAGAGCAACGCGACGAACCGCGGCAACATGTCGATCAGCGACCTCTACTCCGTGTCGTCGAACGGCAACCTCTCGGCCACCTTCCGCAAGCAGCTCTCCCCCGACCTCTCGGCCAAGGTCAACTTCCGCGCCTGGTTCGACAACTCCTTCTCCAACAGCAACAACGGCGGCGGGCAGGAGTTCGTGGTGAACGACGTCTACACGCTCAGCAACACCTCCGTGAACTTCTCGGCGGGGTCGAGCCAGACGACGATCAAGAACATGGCGTACATCGGGTCGGCCAACCTGGACTACAAGGGCAAGTACATCCTGGACGGCGCCTACCGCTACGACGGCAGCTCGCTGTTCGGCGCCGGCAACCGGTGGGCGCCCTTCTACCGCGCCTCCGGCGTGTGGCGCCTCTCCGAGGAGGGGTGGTTCCGCCTGCCGCAGGTGAGCGACCTGCGCCTGCGCAGCTCCATCGGCACCGCGGGCAACACCCCCAGCTTCTCGGCGCAGTACGAGACCTACTCCTGCTCCGCCAGCGGCTGCGCGCTGGGGCAGGCCGGCAACTCGGCGCTCCGCCCGGAGACCACCACCGAGATCGAGGTGGGCTCCGACTTCACGCTGTTCAACCGCCTGGGCGTGGAGTTCACCTGGATCAAGTCGGACACCCGCAACCAGATCCTCAACGTCCCGACCCCGTCGGCGCTGGGCTTCTCGTCGCAGTGGCGCAACGCGGGCACGCTGCAGAACAAGACCTTCGAGCTGGCGCTCAACCTGCCGGTGATCACCAAGCAGGACCTGCAGTGGAACATCCGCGGCACGTGGGACCGCACGCGGACCTACGTGACCGAGCTGTTCATGCCGGAGTACTTCACCAGCGCCGCCACCGGCCAGGGCACCGGCTCGCTGTTCCTCATCACGGCGCGGCGCGACCAGAACAACGGCTTCCCCGTGAACCGCTACGGCAACATCTGGGGGCGCAAGTTCTACACCAGCTGCGGCATGCTCCCCCAGTCGGTGCAGGGGCAGTGCGGCCCGGGGCGCGCGTTCCAGGTGAATGACGACGGCTACGTGGTGTGGACCGGCGAGGGGAACAGCTGGCAGGACGGCATCACCAAGAACCTCTGGCAGACCAAGCTCCCGGCCGCGCAGTCGCCGTGGAACTACCCGCTGTATTTCGGGCACCCCATCATCGACCGCCCGCTCAAGGGGCAGGTGGGCGAGGGCGTGGGCACCAACCAGATCCTGGGGAACACCCTCCCCAGCTTCCGCGTCGGCTTCAACAACACCGTCACCTACAAGAAGTTCACCTTCTTCGGGCTGGTGGACGGTGTGTTCGGGCACCGCATCCAGAACCAGGGCGAAGGGTGGGGGCTGCTGGACCTGTCGTCGGGGTTCTTTGACATGGCCAACCGCACCGTGCAGAGCGCCAAGCCCGTGGGGTACGGGTGGCGCGTGGGCGGTGCCGAGGGCGCCGGGTCGGGCGGCTTCTACGACATCCTGGGCCCCAACAACTACAACACCGAGGTCGGCAGCTACGCCAAGCTCCGCGAGCTGAGCCTCACGTACCGCGTCGGGAAGATCGCCGGCCGCGGCGACTGGAACATCTCGGCGATCGGCCGCAACCTGTGGGTGTGGACCGGCTACTCCGGCTACGACCCCGAGGTGGGGGTCAGCGGCGGGCAGGCGGGTTCGGGGCTCATCAACCAGGTGGACGCCTTCGACTTCCCGACGCTCCGGCAGTACTCGTTCTCCATCTCCACGCGCTTCTAGGAGCGAGGCCCCATGATCCGATCCGCGCTCCGCGGCGCCGCGCTCGTGGCCGCCGCCGCCCTGCTGGCCGGGTGCGACACCGAGCTGGAGGTCATCAACCCCAACTCGGGGGACACCCGCCGCGTGCTGGGCACCCCCAACGACGCCGAGAACCTCCTGGGGTCGTACTACCGCCGGTGGCACACCGGCGTGTACGGCTCCACGGCCAACCTCGAGGGGATGATGAATGTCATGTCCCTCATGAACTACTCGTCGCTGGCCAACAACTGCCAGAACGCCCGGGCGCCGTTCGCCGGGGCGTTCAACGGCAACAACCCCGGCAACGTCTGCCAGGGGGAGCAGTATCGCCTGTACAACTTCATGGGCGAGGTGAACCGGGTGGCCTCCTCCTTCCTCCGGCAGATGAAGCCGGCGGCGGACGGGGGCACCGACCTCAACCTGGGGTCGCCGGCGCGCAACGCGCGCGCCAAGGCGTACGCCGAGTTCCTGCGCGGGCTGGCCATCGGCTACACGGCGCTCATGCATGACTCGGTCGGTATCGTCACCGACGCCATGACCTCCGAGGATCCGGGCAGTCTGGTGGGGTACAAGGCGGCGTTCGACTCGGCCAGCGCCGCGTTCGACCGCGCCATCACCTTCACCAACGAGAACGCCGCCGGCGCCGACGGCTTCCCGCTGCCGGCCACCTGGATCCCGTCGAACACCTCGTTCAGCAAGGCGGAGTTCGTCAAGCTCATCCGCAGCTACCGGGCGCGCCTCCGGGCCAACCTGGCGCGCACCCCGGCCGAGCGGGCGGCGGTCAACTGGGACGCGGTCATCGCCGACGCGGAGGCCGGCATCACCGCCGACCACCAGATCACCACCAACACGGTGACCGGGCCCGGCAACTCCTGGCGCTCGCAGTACGGCGTGTTTGCGCTGTGGCACCAGATGCCGCCGTTCTACATCGGCATGGCCGACACCTCCGGCAGCTACGCCGCGTGGCTGGCCACGCCGCTGGGCGACCGCGGCGCGGGGAACGTGAGCTTCCTCATGGCCACCCCCGACCAGCGCTTCCCGCAGGGGGCCACCCGCGCGGCGCAGCAGGCGGACTTCCAGCGCCAGAGCTGCCAGGCGGCGTCCACGGTGTGCAAGCGCTACTTCGAGAACCGCCAGGTGGGCGAGGACCAGAACCAGGGGCTCGGGTGGGGGTGGTCCAACTACAACCACGTCCGCTTCTTCTCCTGGCGCACCAACGGCGATGGCACCCAGCAGAACGGGAACACGCCGCACATGGTGAAGGCGGAGATGGACCTGCTGCGCGCCGAGGGGCACTTCCGCAAGGGGAACCTGCCGCAGGCCGTGGCGCTGGTGAACCTGAGCCGCGTGGGCACGGGCAAGCTGCCGCCCATCGAGTTGGCCAGCGCCACGGCGCCGGTGCCTGGGGGGAACGCCTGCGTGCCCAAGGTGCCGTCGGCCCCCAACTTCACCACGGCGGCCTGCGGTAACCTTTGGGAGGCCATCAAGTACGAGGTGCGCATCGAGACGGCCTACACGCACTTCGGGGCGTGGTTCCTCCCCGGCCGCGGGTGGGGCGAGCTCCCGGAAGGGACCCCGACGTTCTGGGCCGTCCCGTACCAGGACCTGCAGGCGCGCGGCAAGCAGCTCGACGAGCTGTACGGGTCGGGGTTGGGCGCGGGGAACGCGCCCAACTCCACCGCCCCCAAGAGCGTCTATGGATGGTAAGCCGGTGGCCGCGGCGCGTGGGGTGACTGCGCGCGCTGCGGTGCTGGCGGTGGGGTGCCTGCTGGCCACGGGGTGCTATGCGATGGTCCCCGTGGTTGGCAACGGTCCCATCCTCGGGACCCGCGTGGAGCTCCAGATCAACGATGCCGGCCGGGTGGCCCTGGGCGGCACGGTGGCACCGGAGGTCGCGCGGCTCGAGGGGCGGCTGGTGGGGCAGGACAGCGCGCAGGTCGTGCTGTCGGTGCTGGCGGTCCACCTGCTGCGGGGGGGCGTGCAGGTGTGGAGCGGGGAACGGCTCACGGTATCCCGTGCGCATGTCACCCAGCTTCGCGAGCGACACCTCTCGAAGTCCAAGTCGGCGATCGTCGCCGGCGCCGTCACCGCGGCGCTGGCGGCGGTCATCCGGCAGGGGATCCTCGGCGGCGGGAGCATCGATCCCACCGTCACCCCGCCGGACTCCGCGCAATCCGTACGAATCCCGTGGCCCTGAGCGGCTGCCGCACGTCTTTCCCACACGGAGTCTCACCATGCGTCGTCGTCACCTCCTGTCGGTGCTGAGCCTGGGGGCCGCGTTGGCGGTCACCGGCTGCAAGCCCGAGGAAGTCATCGCCACCCCCGACATCCCCACGGCGGGGATCCGGTTCATCAATGCCGTCCCCGACAGCGCGGGCGCCTTTGGCCTCGACTTCCGCTTCGTGGACCTCGTCGAGAACAGCTCGGCGTTCCGCATCCCGTTCCGCAACAACATCGTGACGGCGTCGGGGGTCCCGGCCTCCACGGAAATCCAGTTCCGGCCGGCCCAGGCCGGGTCGCGCCGCGTCGCCATCTTCCTCAACGACTCGTTGCAGGCACTGGCGTCGGTCAAGCTCCGCGACACCACCATCACCCTCGCCGCCGGCAAGCTGTACACCGCCATCCTGTGGGGGAACGCCCGCGGCGGCGCCAATGCCATGCAGCTCCGCATCATCGAGGAGACCGTGGCCGATCCGGGCGCCAACGTGGCGGTGCGCGTCATCAACACCACCACGGAGCCCGTCGACGTCCGCCACTATGCGGCGGGGGCTACGGCCCCGGCCAACCCCACGTGGGCGGCGGTCCCGGGACGTAGCGTCTCCAGCTACGTGACCATGCCCCCCTCCACGGCGGCGGCCCGCTACCGCTTCAACATCCGCGCGGCGGGCGGCGCCACCAACCTCATCGCCACCGATCCCACGGGGCTGCCGGGGGCGCAGGCCTTCTCCACCGCGGGCCCTGCCGGCAAGCTGGACATCCAGCCCGTCCCCGGGCTCGACGTGGCCGGCTCGGCCGTGTCGCTCATCATCTTCCCCCCCTCGGTGGCCGGGGCGCCCCGCGTGCCGCAGACCGCCGCCTTCCAGGTGCCCGCGGCCTCCTTCGCCTGGGACCGCCGGCCGCCCAACTGCCCCACCGGCGCGCAGTGCACCTACCAGTAAGCGCCTCACCGCGCGCGTGACCACGCGTACCGCGCGCGGGACGACGGCCGCCGGCTCCCCAGCCGGCGGCCGTCGTGCGTCCGTCATCTCCCCGGTGGTGGACTTCCTGTCGCTGGGCGGGCTGTCGCTGCTGGTGCTGGTGCCGCTGCTCCTCACCGGGCGCACCGAGCTGGTCTGGTTGGGGGCGGGGGCGCAAGCCTACGTGGCCACCGCCATCAACATGCCGCACTTCCTGGCCTCCTACCGGCTGGTGTACCGCGATGCGGCTACCATGCGGCGCCACCTGTGGGCGGCGTTCGGCATCCCCGCCCTCCTGTTGGCCGCCTGCGTGGCGGCGCTGTGGGAACCGGCGGTGGTGGGGACGCTGCTGGTCACCGTCTCCAGCGTCTACCTCGCCTGGCACTACACGGGGCAGGTGTGGGGGATGATGGCCGTGCACGCCCACCTGCAGGGGGGGCGCTTCGACCCCGGTGAGCGCCGCCTGGTGAAGGGGAGCCTGCACATCCTGCTGGCGTGGCACGTGGCGTGGTTCCTGGTCACGCAGTTGCGCGACCCCGCGCGCGTGCGCCCGCTGTACCTGGCGGTGTCGGTCACCACCCTGCTGGCGGTGGCGCTGGGCGCCGTGGCCTTCTGGCGGATGGCGCGGCGGACGGGGCGCGCCGTGCCCGTGCTGGTGGTCACCCCGTGGCTGGCGCTCCTGGTGTGGTACGCCGCCATGGCGCGCGATCCGCGCGCGCTCTTCTGGGTGCAGATTGCCCATGCGCTGCAGTACCTCGCGTTCCCCCTGCGGGTGGAGGCCAATGCCCACGCCGAGGCGCAGCACCGCCGGGAGGGGCGGCCCCGGCTCCCCATGGCCGCGCACCTGGCCGTCTATGCCGTGCTGCTGCTGGCCGCCAGCTGGGGCATGGCGCAGCTGGTGCCGGTGGCGCTCATGGGCGCCGTGGGGCGGGCCTTTGGCGAGGAACCCGGGAAGGCCGCGCCCATCCTGCTGCTGTCGTTCATCAACATTCACCACTACTTCACCGACGGCGTGCTCTGGAAGCTCCGCAACCCCGAGGTGCAGCGGCAGCTGTTCGCGCACGTGTCTCCCGCCCCATCACGGTAACCGGTCCCCGCACCTCGTCACCTGACGCGGCCCCCACCCCTCGGAGGTTGATGATGCCGTCCATCGCCCGCTGGTCCCTGCGAGTTCCCGTCCGCACCCGCGCCCTGCCGTCCGTTGCCGTCCCCGTGCTCGCGCTGCTCGCCATCCTGGTCCCGTCCCTGGCGCACGCCCAGCGGCGCGGCATGGGGGAGCGGGATGTCAACTGGAACACGGTGGCGGCCAAGAAGGCCCCCCCCACGCTGGCCGCCAAGGATGTCGAGGAGCTGGACCCGCTCGCCCTGCTCCTGGACAAGAGGAAGGACCTCAAGTTGACCGACGCGCAGGTGGCCGCGCTCACCGCCGCGCACGGTACCCTGACCGCCACCGTGGCCCCCCCCCTGGCGCGTATCGACTCGCTGGGGAAGGCCATGCGCCCCACCACCACCCTGCAGGGCGCCGAGGACGAGGCGCGGATGGTCATCGCGCGCGACGCCGCCGGTTCGGCGGTGCGCGAGGTGCAGCAGGCCTACGGCGCCGCGCTGGAGGCGGCGCTCCCCGGGCTGGAGCCCGCGCAGCAGGAGGCCGCGCGCAAGCAGCTGGACAAGCAGCAGGAGAAGGGGATGAAGGCGCTGCGCGAGAAGCTGGGCGGCCGTGGCATGGGTGGACCGCCGCGGCGGTAGCGCCGCGGCGGCCGTGCACCCCTGCCGGTCAGCGGTACAGCGCGGCCTTGGTCCAGATCACCAGCGACCCGCAGGTGTTGGTGTTCCCCCCCGTCCCCCCCTGGAACTGCGGGGGGGCGTTGGCGGGGCGCGGGAACAGCTCCACCGCCGCGATCTCGTCGTTGTTGAACATCCCCAGCATCGACTGGTCCACCTGCCGCTGCCCGTCCACGAACAGGGTGGCCAGGCACCGCCCGCCGCGGTTGTAGGGCAGCGTGATGATGAAGTTGCGGAAGCCGCTCCCGGTGCTGGTCACCTGCACGTTGGGGAGCATGGCGTACAGCGCTGCCGGGGTGGCGTTCACCGGCAGCTCGCTGGAGTCGCGCATGTATCCCATGCCGCCGCGCTTGCGCTCCTCGATCTCGCGGATGCGCTGCGCCGCCTCGGCTGACCCCACCACCTTCACCACCTCCAGCGTGTTCACGCGCCGCAGTTGCGCGCTGAACGCCACCGCCTCGTTGGCCACCACGTCCACGCTGCCGGCGTACGGCAGACGCCCCAGCATCGACAGGTCCACGCGGCGCGTGCCGGCGGGGACCCGCGTCACCGAAAAGCGCCCGTCGCCGTCGGTGCGCGCCGGCTCGGCGCCGTCGATGACCACCCGCACCCCCGCCAGCGGCGCCCCTGCGCTGTCGGCCACCAGCCCGGTCACCGTCCCACGCGGCGCGTTGGCGGTGTCCCGCGTGCCCAGCACCAGGTCGCGGCGCCGCACCAGCACCCCGCGCCCCGACAGGTCGATCACCCCCGACGCCAGCGCCTCGCGCACCCCCGCCAGCTGCACGGTCACGTCCACCGGAATCCCGCAGATGCCGTAGCTCCCTTCCTCACCCGTTTCGGCGGTGCGCGCCCACCGCTTCACCGTCACGTCGGCCCCCGGCGCGGCCCCGCTGGCAACGTCGCGCCGGATGTCCAGCCACGCCGCCTCCACCACGGTGCGGGGCGCCGGGGTGGCCCCATCGGCCAGGCGCACGGTGCCGAACACGAACCCCGTGTCGCGCGCCGGCGGCTCACTGCGGCACAGCGACCGCCACAGCGTGCGGAACGACGGCACCGCCAGCTGCACCGGTTCGGTACCGTCCACGATGGTCCATCGTGCCGTGGTGGCCGACAGCCCCAGCGAGTCGAGCACTGCGTGCTGCAGCGCAAAGGTGTAGGTGGCCGGGGGGAGGTTCTCGAAGCGGAAGCGCCCGAAGCGGTCGCTGAGGGCGGCGCGCGCCTGCCCCGCGATGGTGATGTACGCCCCCTCCAGCGGCTCCCCCGACAGCGAGTCGATGGCGGTGCCGGTGACCGTCACGCCGCGCGACACGGGCGCGGTCCGCGGCAGCGCGGACCCCCCGCGCACCTGCGCGTGCGCCACCCCCGCGCCACCCGCCAGCGCCACCATCAGCCACGCCGCCACCGCGGGGGCCACCCCTGCTGCCACGGACCGCGTCCTCATCGCGCCAGCTGCGCGCGCACCAGGTCGGCCAGGCGCTTCTCCAGCGCCCCCTTCGAGGTGCACCGCATCCACGACTGGTTGAAGGTGGCCGGGCGCGCCTCCGCCTCCACCGTGGTGGTCAGCGTGGTGGCGTCCGCGCCGGCCGGGGCCAGCGTGGACGTCACGTGCAACATCACGTCGTACGAATCGGCGTTGGGCCCCACCTGCGTGGAGCCGCCGCAGTCGAGGTAGCGGCTCAGCGGCGCGCGCCCAAGCCGCTGCCGCACCTTGTACCCCAGGTTGCCGATGGTGTAGGTGCGCGGGTCCAGCGTCCCCACGGCCACCCCCACGCTGTCGTACGCCGCACGCAACGCGTCCCAGCTGCGTGCGACGGGGGCGGCCAGCTGCGCCACGTCCCGGCTGGCCTCCGTGGACAGCACCAGCGGCGCGCCGGCAATCTGCACCTGCCGCCGCTGCGGACCGGGAGCGGAAGGGGCCGAGGCGGCGGCGCCACCGGACGGTGTGCCGGAGCGGCCGCCGCCAGTGGCGCAGCCCAGCAGGGCCACCACGGGCACCAACGGCACGAGGGCAAGGATTCGCATGGGCTCGCTCGGGGCAGGGGAGTGGACGACGGAGCCGACGCACGGCAGGGGCGCGCAGGGCACGCGTGCGGCGGACCGGACCGGAAATCTACGGCGTGGGCGTGAGGACGAGGCGGTGGTCCACCAGCCGGTTGGCCGCAAACGGCACCTGCGCAGTCAGCGTGGCGAATCCTTCGCGCGTGACGGTCACCTGATGCGTACCCGGCGGCACCCCTTCCAGGCGGAACCGCCCGGCCTCCGACGTGAGCGTGGCGCGCGACACCCCCGGCAGCCGCACTTCGGCGTACGCCACCGGGGCGCCTTCCGTATCCACCAACCGCCCCGTGAAGCTCGCATCGCCGGCCACGGCGCTGTCCAATATCAGGTCCAGCCGCGCGGCCCGGCGGGCCAGCGGCAGCCGCACCCGCTGCGGCACGCTCCCGGGCGCCAGCACCCCCGGGGCACTGGCCGCCTCTACCTCAAGGTCCACCGCCGCCGTCACCGTTACCGCCGTCTCCACCGGCACGCCACACACCCGAAAGGTGCCCGCGCTGTCGGCACGTGCCTCCGCCCACCGCAGCCGCGGGACCACGGTGCCGTCCGGGAGCACCAGCACCGCGCGGTCGTGCCAGCTGACGGTCAGGCGTACCGGCCACAGGGCCGCGCCCTCGCCGCGCGGCGGGGTCCGCACGCGCCCCACCAGCACGCCCCCGTCGCGTCGCGTGCCGCAGGCCGCCGCCACCAGCGCGGCCGCCGGCGGCAGCGTGACCTCCAGCCGCCGCCGCACGCCGCTCACCCGCACCGACGCGCGGTGCACGGTGCCAATGGAGTCCAGCCACGGCGTCCGCACCTCCACCTGATAATCACCACGAGGGATCCCCCCCAGCAGGAACGTGCCGCTGGAGTCGGTCACGCTCTCCAGCAGCGTCCCCGCCAGCGACACCCGCGCGTCCGCCACCGGTGCGCCGCTGTCCGGGTCGCGCACCACGCCGGAGAGCAGCGTCCCGCCCGCCTCCCCCTCGGCCACCGCGGGGAGGCCGTCGTGCAGGATCACGGGGACCGCCGTGATGGCGCCCCCCACGGGGAACACCACGGTCTCGGGAGCCGCGCGCCCCCGCACCAGCTGCAGCTCCACCACGTCCCCCACCGCCACGCCATCGCACAGGAGCAGGCGCCCGTCGGCGTCGGTGGTCCCCCGCTCGGCCACCACCACCCAGTCCCCCCCCCGCGATCGGCGCAGTCGCCACGTCACGCCGCCCATCCCCTCCCCGGTGGGAGCCACCACGCGCGCCACCACCATCACCCCGGTCCCGCCGGACCCCCCGGGGCAGGCGGGGCGCAGGTACCGCTCGGCGGTGGGCGCCTCAAGGGTCGCGCGCACCGTGTCGCCCGCCCCCACCATGGGGGCCAGCGCCGTGGGGAGCGCCACGCCCAGCGGCGCCAACACCGAGTCCAGCACCACCACCTCGTACGGCCCCGGCAGCACGTCGGGCAGTTCCACCAGCCCGTCCACGTCGGTCGCCGCGCGGTAGTCCGTGTCGCGCAGCCCCACCACCACCCCAGCGGCGCGCGCGCCGGCTGCGGTGCGCACCGTCAGCCGCACCGTCCCCAGCAGCGCCTCCCACCGTGTGCTGTCCCCCCACGTGGCGCGGGCCAGCGCGCCCCCCACCTCGGTGATCACCGGGGGCGCGCCCCCGACCTCACCGATCGCCGTGGTGCGACGGCTGGGGGGGGCCAGCGTGCGGAGCCACCACTGGTCAATCAGCACCACGCCGCTGGGCATGGCGCGAAAGCGCACCGCCCCACCGGCCCCGGCGCGCTGGGCCGCATCCTCGACCCCGGTGTAGCGGAAGGTGATGCCGGTGACCGCGCGCGCCAGCGTGTCAATCCACAGCGCCCCCTCGATGTCCACCCGGTCGCGCTCCCGCCGCACCGGCTCGAACGCCACCCCCACCTCGGTGGGACGCGCCGCCTCATCCGCTGCCCGGTGAAAGCAGTAGCCGGCCGCAAAGCCGGGATCCAGGAGCACCATCGCATCGGGGCCGAACAGCAGCTGCGCCCCCCGCTCCTGCGCGCGGAACCCCAGCCGCACGAAGTCGGCGCCGCTGCGCGTGGCGCCAAAGGAGGCGGTGGAGGCCACCCCCGAATCCACGCGCACCTGCTGCCGCGCGATGGCGCGCCCGTCGGGGGCGTACTCGCGCGTGTACGCCAACCGCACCACGGCGGCGGGGGAGGTCTCGTGGGCCACCTGCATGGCCAGGAGCCCCGTGCGCGCCTCCTCCAGCAGGGCCGCCGCCTCCTCGCGGTCGGGGCGCGCGCGGCAGCGGGCGGCGTTCACCTGCACCCGCCCCAGCAGCGTGGGGAGGCGCGCCAGCGCCAGCGACAGCTCCGGCAGGGGCCTCCCCTCGCCGCGCGGGAGCGCCATCCCCTGCGGACGATACCCCAGCCGCAGCGCCTGCACCCGCGTGGCGGGGCGCGCCAAGGGCAGGGCAAAGCGCCCGTCCTCCCGGGTCACGGCGCGCGCCACGGTGTCGCCGCGTGCGCCCAGGGCCAGCACCACGGCGCCGGGCACCGCCGCCCCGTTGGCGCTGTCGCGCACGGCGCCGCGCAGCAGGGGGACCGGCTGCGCCTGCATCGGTGGCGCCACGGTCCCCAGCGCCAGCAGCAGGAGGGCCACCCGAACCGCCCGCCCACTCCCGGGCGCCCCGCGGACCGCCAACCCCAAGGCACAAGGCATGGCCGCAAGATGACGGGCGGCCCCCTGCCACGCCACGGGGAGGAGGCCCGTCGTATGCGTTCCGCTGACGCACTCGGTACGTTCCGCACATGCGCTCCACCCACCCTGGTCTGCCCGCCTCCCGCCACGGGGGGCTTTGCGGAGGACGCCCTGGGCGCACCAGGGCGACGTGGGGTGGGCTGCGGTACCAGTGGTTGTGCCTGGCGCTGTGCCTGCCGTTGTACCTGCTGGTGGCCGGTTGTGTCCGCACGCCGGCCACCGACGGCCGCCTGGTGGCCGAATGGATGGCGCAGCTGTACGGCACCATCCGGGCGGAGCGTCTCTCCCCGCCGGTGGCCTCGCGGCTCTCGGCGTACGCGGCGGTGGCGCTGTATGCCGGGGTGGCGGCGGGCGACCCGTCGCTCCCCCCGCTGGCCACGGTGCTGCCGCGTGGTCCCGTGCTCCCCGCCGGGGCCGTACGGCCGGGGGGCGCCGATCGCCCTGACGGCACGCTGGTGGCAGTGATGGCCGAGCGCACCCTGCTGGATGCCCTGCTGGCGGAGGGGCTTCCCACCACGCGCGCCGCCGTGGCGCGGCTGGCCGATTCGCTGGTGGCCGCTCGGCAGGCGCAGGGGGTGCCTCCCGCGGCGGCGGCGGCAGCGCTGGCGCTGGGGCGCGGGATTGGGGAGGCGGTGGCCGCGTGGGCGGCCTCCGACGGCTTTGCCCAGTCGCGCGGACGCCCGTATCAGCCACCGGTGGGCGAGGCGCGGTGGGTGAACGACGCCCCCGTGACCGAGTATGCCACGCACAGCCTGTCGGCGGTGAGCGAGCTGGTGCGCCCCGACAACCCGGCCAACCGGCTGCGCGGCGACAATCGCGACGACCGCGGGCTGGTCTTGAACCGCCCCAAGGATGCCCCGGGGGGGACGCTCCCGCCGGTGAACATGGCGGGGGCCACCGAGCCCTACTGGCGTGCGCAGCGCCCCTTCGTGCTGGCCGCATGGGACGCCTGCCCCATCGTGCCGCCCCCCGCGTATGGCACCAGCCCCGGGGCGCCGCTGTATGCCGAGGCGCGCGCGGTGTGGGAGGCCGCCCGGCAGCGCACGCCGGCGCGCGACTCGGTGGCGTACTACTGGGCCGACAACGCGGGGGAGACCGGCACCCCGGTGGGGCACTGGATGGCAATCGTGGCGCAGCTCATCCGCGACCGCGGGCTGCCGGCTCCGGTGGCGGCGCGGGTGGCGCTGGCCACCGCATTGGCGCAGGCCGACGCCTTCATCGCGGCGTGGGGGTACAAGTACCAGTTCAGCCTGATCCGGCCGCGCACCTATCTCCGGCGCGTGCTCGATCCGTCGTGGGAGCCGCTGATCCCCACACCGCCCTTCCCCGAGTATCCGGCGGGGCACTCCACGCAGTCGGCGGCGGCGGCGGCGGCGCTCACGGGGGTGCTGGGGGCGCTGCCCTTCGAGGACCGCACCAGCGTGGCCATCGGGCACGCACCGCGGCGCTTTGCCAGCTTCCAGGCGGCGGCGGATGAGGCGGGATGGTCGCGAGTGCTGGCAGGGGTGCACTTCCCGGCGGGGGACCTGGCGGGGCGCCAGCTGGGCCGGTGTGTGGGGGAGGCGGTGATGGCACGGTTCAGCAAAAACCCAACATCCTAGCGTCAGCATACACGCATAAACACGCCGAAATACAGACGCTAATGAGACAGTATCAACACATCGTGCGTTGCCTGCTCATCTCGGGGCTGCTCGCCGCCGCCGCATGCACCAGCCGCGAACCGTCCCCACCCGTCTGGGTCGACGCCCCCGACCATCGGTGGCACCCCCTGCAGGTTGACGGGCGCGCCCCTGGCTTTGCGGCCATGGATCCGGCGCGCACCGGCGTCCGCTTCATCAACACCGTCGCCGATTCCCTCCTGGAGCGGAGTCGCGTCTTCGCCCACGGCGCCGGCGTCGCCATTGGCGATGTGGATGGCGACGGCCGCCCCGACCTGGTCCTCGCCCGCACCGACGGGTGCAACGCCCTGTACCGCAACCTGGGCGGCTGGCGCTTTGCCGAGGTCACCGACAGCGCCGGCGTGGGCGCCTGCGGGCGCCACACCACCGGGCTGCTGCTGGCCGACGTGGACGGCGACCAGGACCTGGACCTGCTCATGACCGCCGTGGAGTCGCCCCCCGCGCTCTACCGCAACGACGGCCGCGGGCACTTTGCCCCCGTCACCGATGCGGCGCTGGCGGGCGCCGGCGTGAGTGGCACCACCATGGCCCTGGCCGACCTCGACGGCCGCGGCCGGCTGGCGCTGTACGTGGCCAATTACAAGCCCTACCTCGTGGATGACGTGGTTCCGCCACAGCAGCGCGCCGTCAACCAGCTGGTGCGCCAGCGTGCCGGCGGTGTGGTGGAGGTCCGCGAGCCCTTTGCCGCCGATTACAAGGTCGTCAACCGCCCCGACATGGGCGGGGTGCGCATCACGCAGCGCGCCGTCCCCGATGACTTCTTCACGCTGGACTCGGCGGGGCGCTTTGCCCGCGAGCCGCTCACCGCCGGGCGCTTCACGGGCACCGACGGCCGCCCGCTGGCGGAGGCCCCGGAGTCGTTCGCGTTGGGCGCCCGCTTTGCCGACCTCACCGGCGACGGCGCCCCCGAGCTCTACGTGGCGAACGACTACGAGGACCCCGATCAGCTCTGGGTGAACGACGGGGCCGGCCGCTTCCGCCTGGCCGGGGGGCGCGCGCAGCGGCAGCTGAGCCACTCCGCCATGGGGGTGGACGTCGCCGACATCGACGGCGATGCGCGCCCCGACCTGTTTGTCACCGACATGCTGGGTACGGGGCGGCAGCGCGTCACGCAGATCCCCACCCACGCCGCCCTCCCCAAGCGCCCCGGCGCCCTCGACCTCCAGCTCCAGCAGCAGCGCAACACGCTGTTCCTCAACACCGGCCCCGCCACCTTCACCGAGGTGGCCATGGCCGCGGGCGTGGCCGCCACGGGGTGGTCGTGGGGCACCCACTTCCTGGATGTGGACCTGGACGGCTGGCAGGACCTGCTGGTGGCCAACGGCCACCTGTGGGACATCATGGACGCCGACGTGCAGGAGCGGCTGCAGAACCGCTTCACCGAGGTCCCGTGGCGCCGCATCCGCTGGGAGTTCCCGCGGCTCGCGCTCCCGAACGTGGCCTTCCGCAACCGCGGCGACCGCACCTTCGAGGACGCCTCGGCCGCGTGGCGATTTGGCACCGCGCCCGACGTCTCGCACGCCATCGCCACCGGCGACCTGGACGGCGACGGCGACCTGGACGTGGTGGTCACCCGCCTGGGGGAGCCGGCGCTGCTGCTGCGCAACGAGGGGAAGGCACCGCGCGTGTCGGTGCGCGTGCGCGGCGCGGCCCCCAACACGCAGGCGGTGGGCGCCGTGGTCCGCCTGCTGGGCGGCGCCGTGCCCGAGCAGCGGCGCGAGGTGACCGCGGGGGGCGTGTACCTGGCCCACAGCGACCCCGTGGCCAGCTTCGCCATGGGCGCGGCCGACAGCGCCACGCTGGTGGTGGAGTGGCGCGACGGGCGCCGCACCACCATTGCCGGTGTGCGCCCCAATCGGCACTACGAGGTGCGCCCCGACGGCGCCGTGGTCCCCCCGCCCCCGCCGCCAGGCGCGGTGCGCGCGCTCTTTGCCGATGCCACCGAGGAGTTGGGGGGGCATCGGCACCAGGAGGATGCCTTCGATGATTGGGACCGCCAGTACCTCCTTCCTGAGGCGCTCTCGCAGGTGGGCCCGGGGGTGGCATGGGCCGACCTGGACGGCGATGGCACCGAGGAGCTGCTGGTGGGGAGCGGGGCAGGCGGGCGCGTGGCGCTGTTCCGGTGGCGCGGTGGGCGGCTGGTGCCGCAACCGGCGCAGGGGCCCGTAGCGCCGGTGGACTTCACGCAGCTGCTGGCACTGCGGGTGGGCGGGCGCGCCACCGTGCTGGCGAGCGCCTCCACCTGGCAGCTACGCGATGACGCCCTGCGCATGGCGCAGCCGGCGGTGATGGGGATTGCCGCCGATGGCGCGCGCCTGGCCGCGGTGGCCACCGGCGCGGTGGGATCGCACCAGGCGGCCACGGTGCCGCTGGCGCTGGGCGACGTGGATGGCGACGGCGACCTGGACCTGTTCGTCGGCTCGCGTGCCGAGCCGATGCGCTACCCCGTCCCCGTCTCGTCGGGGCTGTTCCGGCAGGACAACGGGCGCTTCGTGCTGGACGCGGACAACAGCGCGCGCCTGCGCGACATCGGCCTGGTCACTGCGGCCACCTTTGCCGACCTCACCGGCGACGGGCACGCCGACCTGCTGCTGGCGCGCGACTGGGACACGCCGGTGCTGCTGCGGAACGACGGGCGCGGCCGCCTGGTCGATGCCACGCGCGACTGGGGGTGGGACCGCTTCCCCGGGCGCTGGACGGCGCTGGGCGTGGGGGACTTTGACGCGGATGGCCGGCTGGACGTGGTGGCCACCAGCTGGGGGCGCAACACCGCGATGCCCGCCGACAGCGCCGCGCCGCTGGTGCTGGTGTCCGGGCCCTTTGGCACGCGCGGGGAGGTGGAGATGCTCGTGGCGCGTCACGAC
Source organism: Gemmatimonas sp. (assembly GCA_044376625.1). Taxonomy (GTDB): domain Bacteria; phylum Gemmatimonadota; class Gemmatimonadetes; order Gemmatimonadales; family Gemmatimonadaceae; genus Gemmatimonas. The sequence continues at coordinate 53,146 of JBILKP010000001.1, forward strand.
GTCCGCGTGGGCGGGCTGGCCCCCTTCACCAGCTATCCGCGGGCCCGGCTGGCCATTGCTGACCTGGTGACGCGTGCCGCCACCTTTGGCGCCTACGCCGATGCCACCGTGCCGCAGCTGCTGGGGAGCGCCATGGGCACCGCACGCCAGCAGGCGGTCCCTTCGCTGGACCACCGCCTCTTCCGCAACCGCGGCGGGCGCTTTGAGGCCGCCCCGCTCCCCGACCAGGCGCAGTGGGCCCCGGCCTTTGCCGCCACGGTGGCCGACTATGACGGCGACGGCACCGAGGACCTGTTCCTGGGGCAGAACTTCTCCCCCACCGTGGTGGGGATCCCCCGCTACGACGCCGGGCGCGGGCTGCTGTTGCGCGGCGATGGCCGCGGCGGGCTGGCGCCACTCGCGCCCGCCCAGTCGGGGATCGAGGTGCTGGGGGACCAGCGCGGGGTGGCGCACGCCGACCCCGACGGCGATGGGCGGCTGGACCTCGTGGTGTCGCAGAACGGCGCCGAGACCCGCTTCTTCCGCAACGTGGCGGCCACCCCCGGGGTGCGCGTGCGCGTGGACGCCGGCCCCGGCAATCTCACCGGCGTGGGCACGCAGCTGCGCCTGGTGTACGGCCAGGGGGACGGGGCCCGCATGGGGCCGGTGCGCGAGGTGCAGGCGGGGAGCGGCTCCCTGTCGCAGCACGGCGCGGTGACGGTGCTGGGGGCCGCGGAGCCCCCGTCGGCGCTGTGGGTGCGCTGGCCCGGGGGACGGGAGGCGCGCGTGCCGCTGGCCCCCGGCCAGCGCGAGGTGGTGGTGCGACGGTTCGTGGTGGCGGGCGCTACCGCCGCCCCGACGCCGGCGTCCGCGTCCAGATGACGATCGTCCCGCACGGCGGCCCCGCCGAGGGGAGCGGCGTGAACTCCGACGGCACGGTGGAGAAGCTGGCGTAGAGCTCGATCCCCTCGATGTCCAGCGCGGGGATGTCGTCCGCCTCTCCGCCCGACATTCGCGCCCCGTCCACCCACAGGTTAGGCTGGCACACCGTCCCGCGTGAGCCGGTGTACGACACGAACCGCACCCGCCCCCGCACCACGTTCACCCCGCGCTTGAGCCGCAGCACGTCGCTGAGGCGCGCCGTGTTGCGTGCCAGGATCTCCTCGCGCGTGACGAAGATGCCGGTGCCCCGCGCGCGGCGCTCCTCGAACCGCCGCATCGCGGCGCGCTCGTAGCGCGGCGCGTTCACCTCCACGGGGTCCATCGCCTGCGGCGCCCGGGCCAGGTGCACCAGCAGCGTGTCCCACGTCCGGTCACGCAGGCCAAGCCGCACCGTCACCGGCACGTACCCCACCAGCCGCACCACCACGGTGAGGCTCTCCGCCGCGGAAGGGCTCAGCGTGAAGGCCCCCCTCGCGTCGGTGCGCGTGGCCTGCGCGCCCGCCTCCACCGTCACCCCCTCCAGCAGCTGCCCCAGCGGGTCGCGCACCACGCCCACCACGTCGCGGCGCACCGCCCCCTGCGCATCACAGGGCGACGGGACGGCCGTGGCCACGGCCGCGGCCATCAGGACGGCCGCCAGCCAGGGGCGCGACCAACGGCGGGGAACGCGGGGGGTGGGGAGGGGCACCAGGCGGGGGACGGGGAGGGCAGCGGCTGGCGAAAGATCACCCGGCGCGCGCCGGACTCGCCAGCAGGGGGTCCGTCCCGCAACTTCCCGACCATGCGCCAACGCTTCCGTCCGCTCCCCCGCCCGCGTCTCCGCGCGCGCCTCCTGCTGGCCGCCCTCACGGGCTTCGCTGCGGCGCCGCCCGCGGCCGCGGCGCAGGCGCGCCCCCCGGCCGCCGAGCCCTCCCGCATGCCGCCGCCGGGGTGGAAGCACTCCCCCGCCCGCTACGAGGCGCTCCTCTGGCAGCGCGACGTGATGGTCCCCACGCGCGATGGCGCTCGCATGGCCACCGACCTCTATCGCCCCGCCCGCGGTGGCGTGCCGGTGGAGGGGCGCTTTCCCGTGCTCCTCAATCGCACCCCGTACAACAAGCAGTCGCTGGCCGAGCAGGCGGTGTTCTACGCCGAGCGCGGCTACGTGGTGGCGCTGCAGGACGCGCGGGGGCGCTACAAGTCCCAGGGGGAGTTCTCCAAGGTGCAGCCCAAGGACGCCACCGACGGTTGCGACACCATCGAGTGGCTGGCCGGCCAGCCGTACGCCAACGGCCGCGTGGGGATGTGGGGCACCTCGTTCTCCGCGCACATGCAGGCCGGCGCCGCGCAGTGCCGCCCGCCGGCGCTCAAGGCGCTGCTCCTCAACATGGGCGGGCTCAAGAACGG